>DATFRN010000383.1:0-24093 GCA_035263165.1 Acidimicrobiales bacterium
ACGCTGCCGTTGAGCGTGGGCACCAGGCGGGCCAGGTCGGAGGGCACGCCGCCGGCGGCGACGCCCCGGACGTTGAGCTCGGGGGCGTAGCTGCCCTCGATCTCGGCCGCCTTGGCCGCGGCCTGGCCGCCCTGGGAGTAGCCGGAGATGCCGACCGGCGCCGAGGTCGACAGCCCGCTGCCGGGGAGCCGGATGGCGGCCCGCACGATGTCGAGCACGGCCCGGCCCTCGGCGGCGGCGACGATGTACGTGTGGTCGCCGGCCGTGCCGAGGCCCTGGTAGTCCGTGACGGCGACGGCCCAGCCCCGGTCGAGCAGCGCCTGGATCGAGCCCTGCTCGTAGAGCGTGCCGCCGGGGATGGCCTTGGACGGGGCGCAGGCGTCGCCCAGGCCCTGGGTGCCCACGGCGTAGGACACGATCGGACGGGCGCCGCCGCCGGTCCACGGGGCCTTGGGGACGATGACCGTGCCGGTGACGTTGTCTGGCCGGCCGGTGGCGTCGGTCGAGCGGTACTGGACGGCGGTGGCGGTGTAGTTGTCGCTGCCGCCGAAGCTGCTGGGCGCGGTCTTGACGATCGTGCCCGGCCCGCCGGTGGAGCCGGTCGGCACGTCGTAGAACTCGGGTGGCGGCGCGGCGCACGAGGCGGCCGTCAGCGCGAACACGGCGATGACCATCACGGCGGCCGCGAAGGCGCGCCGGACTCGTCTAACCGACATGGGTCTGCTCTCCCCTCCCTTCGACCGAACCGGATCTCGGTCGGTCGGCGTGGCACTGATCCTCTGACCAATGCCGTCGGCGAACCGGGACCGAGGTTCGAACTGTCCCCAGTATGAGGGAGCTACTGTTCAGCAGTCAACGGATTTATTGTACAAAGGGTCAATAACTCCCGGGGTTACCAACAAGTAAGTTGTTACACGCACCGTGCAGGAATATGGTTCTCCCCGTGACTGCGTTGGCAGCAGAGACGGGCGACCGGGGTGGTGCGCCCAAGCGGGTGCGCAAGAACCCCGACCTCCGCCGGGCCGAGATCGTCGCGACCGCCCGGGAGGTCTTCGCCGCCACCGGCTACGCGGAGTCCGGTCTGGCCGAGATCGCCAGTGCGGCCAGCGTGTCCAAGGGCCTGCTCTACCACTACTTCCCCGACGGCCGGCCCCAGCTGTTCGTCAGCGTCATGGCCGGCCTGCTGGAGGAGTTCCAGCAGCGCCTGCGCCAGGCGTCCAAGATGCCGTTCTCGCCCCGCACCCGCATGGAGCAGCTGCTGGCGGCCCTGTTCGGGTTCTTCGACGAGAACCCCGCCGCCTACCGCCTGCTGTTCCGCGACCCGTGGGTGACCCACGACGAGGCCGTCGAGGCGTCGGCCATCGCCACCCGGGTCCAGATCGCCTCCGAGCTGGCCAGCCTCATGGCCGGCTCGGGCCTGCCGGCCGACGACCTGGTGTCGGCCAGCACGGGCATGCTCGGGTTCGCGCTGGCCAACGTCGAGCTGGCCATCGCCGGCCAGGTCGACGCCGAGACGGCCTGGCGCGTGACCTGCGAGTACGCCACGTCCCGCTTCGGGGACTAACCCCCGCTCAGCGGTCGGCGACCACCCGCAGGCGGGGCGGGACGCCGGGCGCCGGGGCCCCGGGCGCGTCGCCCGCCGGGCCGAGCCGGGCGGTGACCCGGGTGCCGCCGCCGGGCGCGCTGTCGACGTCGACCGTGCCGTTGCCCAGGCCGGCCAGGGAGCGCATCACCCCGATGCCCGACTCGAAGGGCGCGTCGCCGGGCGCGAACCCGACGCCGTCGTCGGCCACCCGCACGACGATCGTGCGGTCCTCGGCGGCCACGCCCACCTCCAGCCCGGTGGCGCCGCTGTGGCGCCAGGCGTTGTGCACCGCCTCCTGGACGATGCGCAGCACCACGGTCTCGGTCGGCCAGTCGAGCACGATGTCGTCGTCGACCGCGACGTCGAGCTCCGGCGCCACCTGGTCGCCGTACAGGCCGTCCACGTAGGCCCGGATCGGCGTGGCCAGCGTGCCCGGCCGGGGCTGCGCCATCGGCGGCTGGACCGCCAGCATCAGCCGCCGGAGCGACTCGGCCTGCTTGCCAAGCTCGTCGCGCACGAGGGCCGACGCCCCCGCCATCGGCGACAGCCCGCTCGTCTGCACCAGCGAGCCCGCCTGCATGAACGACACGAACGTGGCGTAGGCGGCCACCGCCTGCTCGTGGAGCTGGGCGGCCACCCGGTGGCGGTCGTCGTCGCTGCGCTGCATGACCTGGGCCAGCAGCTCGCGCCGGGTCTCCGCCGCCTGCTCGAGCCGGGCGTACAGCCGCCGGGTCTCGCGCACGGCGAGCAGCTGGCGCAGCGCCGCCAGCAGCAGCAGGACGCCCGCGACGCACAGCGAGTAGATCGGCGCCCACGGGTGGCGGTGGCGCACCGCCAGGGTGGTGACGACGAGCACGGGCAGGCCGGCCAGCAGCAGCGCGGACGGCAGCCAGGCGCCCCGCACCTGGCGCTGGGGTGGGAGCCGGGCCAGGCCGGGCGTGATGCGATCGGGGACGTAGAGCGGCACGAACGCCACCAGGCTCATGCACAGGCCCTGGAGCACGAGCAGCGGCTCGGGCGGCAGGGCGAAGCCGGTGACGCCCTGGGCCGTCTGGCCGACGGCGTTGACCAGCCCGAAGCTGGCCAGGGCCACGCCGATCGTGCCGATGGCGCCGCTCGAGTGGTCGAGCCGCAGGTAGAGCAGCACCGCCCAGTAGACGCCGAACACCGTGCACGGCACGGCCAGCGCCGCCGGGATGGCGTACCAGGCCTCACTCGCGTGCAGCACCCGCTCGCCCCAGATCAGCCCGAGCGGCGCCACCAGCACGAGCATCGACATGCTGCTCTCGACCAGGTCGACCGACACGGCCCGGCCGCCCGAGCGCGACCGCACCATCATCACCGTCGCGGTCATGAGCAGGGCGGTCACGATGACCACGGCCACCGCACCGGCCCCGACGCCGGCCCGCAGGCCGGTGGCCGCACCGAGCAGGATGGCGCACCCGATGCTGTACATGACCACGACGGCGGCCAGCCACAGCCACCAGCTCCACTTGTCGCGGTTGGTCGCCCGGCGGGCGGCCAGCCAGGTGTGGACCAGCGCCGGCGTGGTGTAGAAGCCCGACGCCACCACCGCGAAGATCACGATGTAGCTGCGCGGCGTGGTGGCGAAGTGGGCCACCACCGCGACCACCGGCAGGCTCACCGCCATCCAGGCCCAGGCGCAGTGGCGCGCCTGGGCGCTGAACAGGCTGGCGGGCGCGCCCGCCACCTTCGCCGGCTGCCGCAGATGCTCACCCCAGCACCTGGCCCTCCCCGCCCGCCCGTGCGCGTACGGAGACGTCGCCATCACCCTTCCCCCTTCGGTCCCCTGCACGCAGGGTGCGACGATTGTCACTTCGACTTCGTCTGGTGGATATCTACAGTCGTGTCGGAAACCTGTCAACCGTCATGCGTTTTGCCAGACTGGGCGCCGTGGACATGCGCTGGGACGCCCCGGGCCCGGGCGTGTGGCGGCTGCTGCCCGAGCACATGCCCCGGCCCGTGAGCCGGCTCATGGTCGACCTGCTGCCCCTGGCCTCGGCCGGCTGGCCCCGGGGCGCCGCCCGCTTCGGGCTGCCGATGGGCGAGACCCGCTGGGCCGGCGTCAACGGCTGGGTGTACGTGCAGCGCGACCCGCCGCCGCCGGCCGGCGAGGCGCTCGACCGGGCGGCCGAGGCGGCGCTGGTCGGGCGGGCGTGGCGCGACGTGGTCCGGGACTGGGACGCCGAGCGGCGGCCCGCGGTCGTCGCCGGCAACCGGGCGCTCCAGTCCGTCACCCTCGGGCTGCTCGACGACGATGCCCTGGCCGGGCACCTGGGGGCCGCCATCGCCAACGTCGCCGCGGTCGCGCCCGACCACTTCGCCCACATGGCGCCGTTCTCGGTGGCGGCCGGGCTGCTGCTGGCGGCCACCGCCGAGTGGGGCATCGAGCCGTCGGCGGTGGTGGCGCTGCTGGCCGGCCACTCCCCCGCCTCCCGGGAGGCGTCCGACCGGCTGGCCCGGGTGGCGGACGCGCTGGGCGACCGGCGACCGGCGACCTTCGCCGAGGTCCGGGCGGCCGGCCCCGAGGCGGCGACGGCGCTCGACGACTTCCTGGCCGAGCACGGCTGGCGGGTGGTCTACGACGTGGCCGAGCCCAGCCGGGGCGAGCGGCCCGACCTGGTCCTGGCGGCAGTCGGGGCCGCGGCGGTCGGTGGCCCGGCGGCGCCGCCGGCCGACCGGAGCGGGGAGGTGCGGGCCCGGGTGCCCGCGGGCGAGCGCGAGCGGTTCGACCGGCTGCTGGCCGACGCCCGGGCGTGCTACCGGCTGCGGGACGACGACGGCGGGGTCTGCTACGGCTGGCCCTTCGGCCTGGTGCGGCGGGCGGCGCTGGAGGCCGGCCGCCGCCTGGCCGGGCGGGGCCGGCTGGCCGACGCCGGCGACGTGTTCGAGGCCTCGCCCGGCGAGATCGCCGCGCTGCTGGCCGGCGACGGCCCGCCGGCGGACGAGCTGGCGGCCCGGGCCGCCCTCCGCCGCGCCGCGGCGGCCGTCACCCCGCCGGCCACGCTGGGCGAGCCGGGGCCCGGCGACGGTGCGCCCTCCGATGCCGACATGCCGGTGCCGCCGCACGTGGCCCGGGTCCAGGCGGCCCAGGCGGCGTGCTGGTCGCTCGGCGGCCCGGCGGTGGGCGGGACCGGCGGGGCGCTGCGGGGCGTGGGCGTCGGCGACGGGGCCCACGCCGGGCCGGCGCTGGTGGTCACGGGCACGGGCGAGGAGCTGGGCGCGCTGCGCCCCGGCCACGTGCTCGTCGCCACCACGACCACCGCGGCCGACGACCCGCTGTTCGCCGTCGTCGGCGCGGTCGCCACCGAGCACGGCAACCTCCTGAGCCACGCCGCCATCACCGCCCGTGAGCACGGGCTGCCCGCCGTGGTCGGCGTGGCCGGGCTGCTCGACGCCGTCCCGCCGGGCGCGCTGGTCGAGGTCGACGCGGCCGCCGGCACGGTCCGCGTCCTGGTCTGATCACTGCGAAACCGTGACGCGCGGCGTAACGTTCTCGTCACGGGTGTGGCGCCCACCCCCGGGGCGAGCACCTAGGAGAGGTGGGGTTCATGGACCTCGAGTTCAGCGAGGAGCAGCTCGAGCTGCGCGACTCGGCGCGCGCCAGCCTGGCCCGGGCCTGCCCGCGCCGGTTGGTCCGCCAGATCGCCTCGGGCGGCACGGGCGGTGAGGAGCTGGCCACCGAGCTCACCTGGCTGGGCTGGCCGGCGCTCACGATCGACGTCGACCTCGGCGGGCTCGGCCGCAGCTTCGTCGAGCTGGCCGTGGTGGTCGAGGAGCTGGGCCGGGCGGCCGCGCCCGGGCCCTTCCTGGCCACCACGACGCAGTTCGTGCCGGTGGTGCGGGAGGCCGGCACCACCGCCCAGGTGCACCGGTTCCTGGCCGGGGTCGCCTCGGGCGAGGAGACCGGCACGCTCGCCCTCCACGAGGGCGGGCGCTGGGACCCGTTCACGGTCATGGCCACCGCCGAGCGCGACGGCGACGGCTGGCTGCTGCGGGGCCACAAGCAGCACGTGCTGGGCGCGCCCGAGGTGGGCGAGGTCGTGGTGGCGGCCCGCCGCGACTCGGGGTCGCTCGGGCTGTTCGTCGTGCCGGCCGCCGAGCTGACCTTCAAGCGCACCGCCAGCCTCGACCCGACCCGGTCGCTGGCCAACGTCGAGCTCAACGGCGTGTGGGTACCCGACGCCCGCATGCTGGGCGAGCCCGACGCCGACGCCGGCAAGGCGCTCGTCCCGGCGCTGGCCGAGGCGACCGTGGGACTGGCGCTCGACGCCCTCGGCGCCTGCGACGCGCTCTTCGAGGGCTCGCTGGTGGCGGCCCGCACCGGCACCGCGGCCCACCTGGGCCAGGCGACGGGCCACGCCATCGCCGAGATGCTGGTGGCCATCGAGACCGCCCGGGCGCTGACCTACCAGGCGGTCTGCGCGGTGGCCGAGCACGACGGCCGCGCCGCCCCGCTGGCGTCGGCGGCCAAGGCGGCCGTCGGCGAGTGCCAGCGGCTGGTGTCCACGGCCAGCCTGGAGATCCAGGGCACCGCCGACCCCGACACCGCCCTCGACCTGCGCCTGTGGGTGGGCCGCCTCAAGGTCGACGACCTGCTCCTGGGCCAGGCCACCGACCACCGCCGCATCGTGGCCGACCACCTCCTCAGCACCCGCCGCGCCCGCTCGTCCCAGCTGGCGACGGCGCTGGTGCGCTGAGGCTGCGCCGATAGGCGTGGCCGGGGCCTGAGCGGCCCGCTGCGAAGCAGCAAGGAGAGGGAAGCGCTGACCCGGCAGGCTCAGCGCAGCGGGAGGCCGAGGACCCGGGCCGCCACGCGGTCGCGCTCGGCCGGCGGGCCGCCGGTGGCGGCGCCGTCGGTCGTGGACGTGAGCCACTCGGCCGCCCACGAGCCGCTGGGCCAGGCCATGGGGCCGTCGAGGCCGAGGTCGAGGCCGTCGGCGCCCAGCGACTCCACGCCGGTGAGGTAGACCCGCTGCTCGACCTCCGCGGTCACCAGCGGCAGCATCGCCAGCTCGGGGTTGGCCCGCCCGGTGCCCTGCTTGGCCAGCGCCCGGTAGGCCAGGGCCCGCACGCCGTCCGACTCGACCTGGAGTCGGGCCAGCCGGTCCCGGAACACCGCGTCCTCGGCCAGGCCGCGGGCCCGGCCCACGTCGGCCAGCGAATCCAGCGCCCGCTGGATGGCCAGCAGGCTGGTGATCCAGCGCAGCGACCGCTGCCGGGCCCGGACCGACGCCAGCACCGGCCACCCCTGGCCCCGCTCGCCCACCAGGTCGGCGCCGTCGACGAGCACGCCGTCCAGCTCCAGCGTCCCGCCGTCGCCCGACGGGCGGGTCACGCCGTCGGCGTCGAGGTCGAGGGCCAGCGCCGCCACGTCGCCGTCCTTGGACCGGTGCCCCACCAGCCGCACGGCCACGAGGCAGCGGTCGGCGTCGGCCGCGCCGGGCGGGCCGGCCAGCGAGCCCGCCAGCCGCCGCTCCCCGTCGGCCCGGGTGAGCACCGGCGCCCCGGGCGCCAGGGTGCCGCTGTCGGTGTCGTCGGGCGCGCCGGCCGCGTCGACCGCCACGCACCAGCTCACCCGGCCGTGCAGCGTCGCCGGCAGCCACTCGGCGCGCTGGCGGTCGCTGCCGTGGTCGACCAGCGTCGGCGCGCACACGTCGAGCCCCTGGGGGTTGACCGTCCGCGGCAGCCGGCGCCGGGACAGCTCCTCCAGGTAGATCATCTGCTCGATGGCGCCCGCGTCCCGCCCGCCCAGCTCGGCGGGCCACCGGGGCACCAGCCAGCCGGCGTCGAACAGGCACCGCTGCCACTCGGCCGCCCACCCGGGGATGTGCCCGCTCGAGCGGGGGAGGTCGGACGCCCGGTCCGCGGCCGGTTGGTTCTCGTCCAGCCACTCCCCGAGCTCGGCCCGGAACCGGCTCTCGGCCCGGCTGTCCGACAGACGCACCGGGCCAAGCTACCGCTCGGCGTGCTCCTCGGCCCGGATACCGGGCGGAACGACCACGCCGAGCGCGCGGGCGAGCTCCTCGAGCACCAGCGGCAGCAGCTCCGGCGCCAGCGCCCGGCCCAGCTTGTCGGCCAGCGCGGCGGCCACCGCCCGGGCGATGTCGCGGTCGAGGTCGCCCAGGGCGTCGAGCACCGAGGCGGTGTCGGGGCCGGGCGTCGACACCACGACCCGGTCGGCCAGCGCGCTCGCCGGCTCGGGCACAGGCTCGAGCTCGGCCGCCGGCTCGGGTTCGGGCTCGGGTTCGGGCTCGGGTTCGACCTCGGGCTCGGGCTCCGGCTCCACGATCTCGTCCCCCAGCTGGTCGAGCGTGTCCGTCTCCATCGTGTCCTCGACCGCCGGCCACAGACCCAGCTGGGACGGCAGCGGCCGCTCGTGGGCCAGCACCAGCCGGCTCGTGCACCGGGTCAGGGCCACGAACAGCGCCCGCAGCCCGTGGGTCGACTCGTCCACGATCTCGGCCGGCTCGACCACCACCACGGCGTCGAACTCCAGCCCCTTGGCCTCCTCCGGCCCCAGCACCACCACCGGCGCCGCCGCGGGCCGCAGCTCGGGCGACCAGGCGATGCCCTCGCGATCGAGCCCGGCCACCAGCGCCGAGCGCACCGCGGCCGGGGTGATCACGCCGACGATCCCCGTCCCCATCAGCCCCCGCACGGCCTCGACCACCGTCCCCATCAGGTCGCCCTCGACCGCGGTGGCCACCTCCACCCCGTGGCCCGACGCCCGCATGGCCTGAGGGCTGCGCAGCTCGGGCGCCACCTCGGGCAGCAGCCGCATGGCCACGTCATGGGCCTCGGCTGGCAGCCGGTAGCCGTACTCCAGCTCGACCGCCGTCGCCGTCACCCGCTCATGCCGCAGCACCTGGACGACCGCGTCCCACGACTCGTGGGCCCACGGGCTGGTCGCCTGGGCCAGGTCGCCGAGCACGGTCATCGACCCCGTGCGGGACCGACGGCGGATCGACTCCAGCTGCATCGGCGAGAGGTCCTGCGCCTCGTCGACCACGATGTGCTCGTAGGTGGCGGCCACGCCGTTGAGCAGCGCCTCGGCCGCGTCGAGCAGCGGGATGTCGTCGACCGACCACTGCCATGTCGACGGCCGGGCGTCGGACGGCAGCGCCAGCTGGGCCAGCTCGCCCTCGCCGAAGGTGCCCGCCCCGGCCGCCAGCAGCTGCCGCCGCGACGACAGCAGGTCGACCAGGAAGCCCTGGGGCGTGAGGCTGGGCCAGACCCGCTCGAGCAGGTTGTCGATCTCCCGGGCCGACCCGCCCCGCACCGCGGCCTCGACGGTGGCCGGGTCCTGCATGCCGGCCCGCATGAGCGACGAGCGCACCTCGGCCACGATGAACGCCCGCAGCATCCGGTAGGCCTCGTTGTGCGGCCGCCCGGCCAGCTGCCGGCTGCGGGTGGCCAGGCGGCGCCCGTCGAGCGTGACCCGCCGCCCGCCCACGGTCAGCTCGACGTCGCGGGCGTCGATGCGCTGGCGGTTGCGCATTCCCCGCAGGATCAGCCGGAGCATCCGGCGGTCGCCCTTGAGCCAGGCCAGCTCGGGCGGGTCGACCCGGCCCACCCGCACCCGGGGCCCGAGCGACCGCAGCGGCAGCTGGCGGACGGCCTCGTCACCGAGGGACGGCAGCACCGACGAGATGTAGTGCACGAACGCCGGGTTGGGGCCGACGATCAGCACGTCGTGGGGCTCGAGCCGGTCGCGCCGGTTGAACAGCAGCCACGACACCCGGTGCAGGCCGACGACGGTCTTGCCGGTGCCGGGGCCGCCCTGCACGACCAGCAGCTGGTCGATGTCCTGGCTGATGACCTCGTACTGGGCGGCCTGGATGGTGGCGATGATCGTGCCCAGCTCGCCCGAGCGGGCGCTGCCCAGGCTGTCGAGCAGGGCATCGCTGAGCACCGGCTGGGGATCGCGGCCGGAGGTGATGGCCTCGGCCAGGTCGCGGAACACGAGGTCCTCGATCTCGCGGATCTGGTTGCCGGTGCAGCGGAACAGCCGGCGGGCGTCGAGGCCCTCGGGGTCGGCCGGCGTGGCCGTGTAGAAGGGGGCGGCGATCGGGGCCTGCCAGTTGACGACGACCAGCTCGTTGTCGTCGTCCCAGATGGCGCCCTTGCCGATGTACCAGCGGTCGCGGGCGGCGTCGATGCGGCCGAAGGCGATCGCCTCGTCGGGGTCGGCCAGCCCCAGCTTGCTGACCCGCTTGCGCAGCTCGATGGCGGCCCGGGGGTTGGCGGCCAGGCTCGGCGCCCGCGCCAGGTCGGCCTGCTGGCGGTCGCGCAGTGCCAGCGCCCGATCGAAGTAGGCCTGCTCGTACGGCAGGTCCGGATGCATCCTCCCTGGCCTCTCCCCACGCCCCGGTGGCTGACGCCCCGCTCGCAACCACGCGTGCCGCACCTCCCAACGCGCCACGCGCCGCCGTGCGTACATTACCGCGGGACTGTCCCCACGCAGGGTGAATGTGGCGAGCGGGGCGGCGCGTGCGATCCTGGGCGGCCGTGACCGAGCCCGCCGCCTTCCGCTGCTCCGACTTCGCCCGCGCCGAGCGCCTCGACCCCGCGGGCACGGCCGGCAGCTACGCGGGCTTCGCCGTCGTCGAGCTGCCGCTCCCCTGGCCCCGCGAGGTGACCGACCACCCCGACCTCGCCCCCGCGGCCCCGGCGCTGGCCGCGGCGCGGGTGCGGGTCCAGGCGGTCGTGCCCGAGCCGGGACGCGACCCGGCCACCCGGCGGCTGGTGTCGTGCGCGCGCCCGCCGGGGCTGTTCGCCGGCTACGACCTCGCCGTCGCCGACGTCCCCGCCGCCCGGCTGGGCGGGGCGCTGGCCGCGCTGGCCGCATCGGTGGCCGCGGAACCCGCGCCCGACCGGGCGCCCGCCGGCGCCGCCTCCGGGCCCGGGCGCCACGTGCTCGTGTGCACCCACGGCCGCCGCGACGCCTGCTGCGGCACGCTCGGCACCCGCCTGGCGCTGGCCCTGCCCGACCTCGGGCCCGGCGTGGCGGTGTGGCGCACCAGCCACACCGGCGGCCACCGCTTCGCCCCCACCGCCGTGCTGCTGCCCGAGGGCACCGCCTGGGCCTACCTCGACCTCGACACGCTCGTCGGCATCGTCGACCGCACGCTCGACGTCGAGGAGGCGGCCGGCCGCTACCGGGGCTGCGCCGGGCTCGACGGACCCGAGGTCCAGGCGGCCGAGCGCGAGGCGCTGCGGGCCGTGGGCTGGGCGTGGCTCGACCACCACCGCACCGGCACGGTGGTCGGCCGGGACGCCGGCGGCACCGACGTCCGGCTCGACGCCGTCGCCGCCGACGGCACCCGCGTCGCCTTCGCCGCCCGGGTCGAGACGGCCCGGGTCATGCCGGTGCCCGACTGCGGCCGGCCGCCCGAGCAGGCCCCCAAATCGGCGCCCGAGCTCCGCGTGGCCGGCTTCGCAGCGGCCTGAGCAGGGCGCGGCGCACGCCCCGCGTTTGGGGGTGCGCGCGACGGGTACCCCTGGTGCAGGCCAGATCCGGGAGGGTTCCCATGCGCCTGCTCCACCGAGAGCCCGAGACCGACGGCACGGTCGAGGAGACCGCCGACGACCGTGCGGGCGTCTTCGGGCGCCGCGCCCGCCGGACCGATGCGCCGGCCGCCGCCACCACCAGCGACCCCGTGGTCACCGAACGACGCGTCTACGAGGAGCGGCCCCATCGCGGCTATCACATCGGCAACCTGCTGACGATCGCCGGCGGGGCCGCGCTCGCCATCATCGGCATCGTGGCGCTGATCCGGACGGGCGTGAACTCGACGTGGGACCGCCCGGTGACGCACGTGCTCGACATCGACTACAGCCCGCTCGTCGCCGCCGTCCAGGTCGGCGCGGGCGTCCTGCTCGTGCTGCTCGGCCTGTCGGGCCGCATCGCCGCGCTGTTCGGCTGCGTCGCGCTCGCCGTCGTCTCGGTCGTCGCCGCGGTCCAGCCGGGCCGGCTGGAGACGCAGTACGCCCTCGAGACGTGGTGGGCCTGGGCCGTGTTCGCCGGCGCCGCCTTCGTGGCCCTGGTGCTGCTGCTGCCGTTCGGCCGACGCCAGGTCGTGCGCACCGAACCCGTCTGAGCCCGGCCCGACCGGAACCGCCCGCCGCTAGCCGGTGCGGGCGCCCCGCAGCTCGGCCATGTGGGCGACCCGGCGCTCGACCAGCGCGGCGGTCCCGATGTCGGGGCGGTGGCGGACCGGGCCCTCGACCGCCCCGCAGGCGTCCTCGGCCAGCCGCTCGGCCTCCTCCAGCGTGGCGCCGAACCCGACGATGGCGAGGGCGCGGGAGCCGGTCATCTCCGTGGCCTCCCCCACCTGGTTGCAGGCGGCCCAGAACACGGCGACCGACGGGTCGGACAGCAGCTCGGGCGGGACCCGCACGGCGGCGCCCCGCCTCGGGTTCTCGGGGTAGCCCTCGGGGACGATGCACTTGCACACGCTGGCCCGGGGCCGGAACGTGACGGCGCCGGGGTCGAGCCGGCCCTCGGCCACGGCCAGGGCGACCTCGGCGAAGTCGGCCTCCAGCAGCGGCAGCACGTTCGTGGCCTCGGGATCGCCGAAGCGGCAGTTGAACTCGATGATGCCGACGCCGGAGGCGGTGGCGATGAAGCCGCCGTAGAGCACGCCCCGGTAGGGCCGGCCGACCTCGCGGCCGACGGCCTCGATGACCGCCTCGTTGATGCGGCGGGCGGCATCGACGTCGGCGGGGTCGAGGAACGGCAGCGAGTGGTCGGCGCAGGAGTAGGACCCCATGCCCCCGGTGTTGGGGCCGGTGTCGCCGTCGTAGGCCCGCTTGTGGTCCTGGACCGGGGGGCAGTGCACCGCCGCGGCGCCGTCGGTGATGGTCTGGAGGGTGAACTCCTGGCCGACGAGGCGCTCCTCGATCAGCACCTCGCCGTCGGCCGAGATGACCTCGCCGGCGTAGGCGGCGGCGCCGTCGAGCCCGGCGAAGTGCTCGGGGTGGACCCGCACGCCCTTGCCGCCGGTCAGTCCGTCGGGCTTGATGGCGAACTCGCCCAGCTCGGCGAAGGCGGCGTCGAGGTCGGCCCGGCTGCGGGCGATGACGTAGCGGGGGTTGCCGGGGATGGCGTGCCGGGCCACGAGCTCGCGGGCCCAGTGCTTGCTGGTCTCGATGCGGGCGGCGTCCGCCACCGGGCCGAACACGGGGATGCCCCGGGTCGCGAGGGCGTCGGCGGCCCCGGCGGCGAGGACCTTCTCGGGGCCGACGACCACGAGGTCGGGCCGGGCGGCGTCGGCCCAGGCCAGCACGGTGGCGGGCTCGACGTCACCGGCCACGGTCACCCGGTCGCCGGTGCGGGCCACCAGCCCGGGGTTGCGCAGCTCGGCCAGGGCGCTGAGCCCTCCGGCCCGGGGGCTGGCCCCGCACGCCGCGGCCAGGCAGTCGGTGCGCGCGTCGGAGCCGATGATCCCGATCTGGAGCCGGTCCGTAGCCATGGCCGCAGCATGCCACGGCGGCGGATCGGTCCCCGGACGAGCAACTCTTGGTTGCATATCACCCGCGTGGTGTGCAACCATCGGTTGCATGCGGAAGCTGATCGCCGGCATGAAGACATCGCTCGACGGGATGGTCGAGGGCCCGGAAGGGGTGGCCGACTGGGTCGAGGCGTGGTCGGACGACTACGGCCTCCTCCCCCACATCGACGCCTGCCTGCTGGGCGGCGGCATGTGGCCGGGCTACGAGGACTACTGGAGCGCCATCCGGGACGATCCGGGGACCCCGGCCTGGATCACCGGCTCGCCGCCGACGCCGGCGGAGATCGCGTGGGCCCGGTTCGCCGCCGAGGTACCGCACCACGTGCTGTCGACCACGCTGACCTCCGCCCGCTGGCCGCAGACGAGCTTCCTGCGCGGCCTGGACGACGTGGCCGCGCTCAAGCGCCGACCGGGCCGCGACATCTACCTCGTCGGCGGGGCCCGGACGGCGGCGAGCCTGATCGACGCCGGGCTGGTCGACGAGCTGCGCCTGATCGTCCACCCGGTGGTCGCCGGCGGGGGCAAGGCCCTGTTCGCCACCGCCGGCCGGGCCCGGGAGCTGGAGCTCCGGTCGGTCGAGCCGCTCGACGGCGGGCGGGTGCGCCTGGCCTACGGGATCGCCTGATGGAGCCGGGCGCGGCCGTCGCCTTCGCCCGGGGCACGCGCCGGTCGGTGCTGGCCACGATCCGGCGCGACGGGCGCCCCCAGCTGTCCAACGTCTTCCACCAGGTCGACGACGACGGGCTGGTCCGGCTGTCGATCACGGCCGACCGGGCCAAGTACCGCAACCTGCGCCGGGACCCGTGGGCCGCCCTGCACGCGACCCGGGACGACTTCGCCGCCTGGGTGGTCCTGGAGGGCGCGGTCGACCTGTCGCCGGTCGCGGCCGACCCCGACGACCCGACGGTCGACGACCTCGTCGCCCACTACCGGGCGGTGATCGGCGAGCACGGCGACTGGGCCGCCTTCCGCCGGTCCCAGGTCGCCGATCGGCGGGTCGTGGCCCGGCTGCGCCCCACCCGGGCCTACGGCTCGGCGCCGGGCGGGGGTTAGGGCCTGGGCTCGCCGGCGACGACGGCCTCGGCCGCCCGGACCAGGATCGTGTCGACGGTCGCCCCGACCGCCAGGTCCGACGAGTCGAGCCACAGGCCCAGGTCGTGCGGCGTGGTGGCCAGGTCGCGGTCGTTGTGCTCGGGCGTGTAGCCGCCCCGGTAGGCGACCTTGCCGGTGCGGGCCCGCCGCTCCTCGTGCCGCCGGGCCACCACGGCCACCGACG
Source organism: Acidimicrobiales bacterium (assembly GCA_035263165.1). Classification (GTDB taxonomy): domain Bacteria; phylum Actinomycetota; class Acidimicrobiia; order Acidimicrobiales; family VFJN01; genus ZC4RG19. Next base: position 14,399 of record DATFRN010000383.1, read on the forward strand.
GCCGCAGCACCACGAGGTGGACCGGCCGGGCCACCACCCGCCCCAGCCAGGCGACGACGTCGGCGCCGTAGACGTTGTCCTGCACGACCGTCGTGAACCCGGCGGCCGCGTACTCGTCGGCCGCCAGCGCGGAGAGCCGGTAGCGCAGGTCGAGCAGGCGCCGGGCCTCGCCCGGCCGCTCGCCGTCGTCGAACGGCGCCCACCCCCGGACCGCCCACCGGGCGAACTGCCCGCCCCGCACGTGCACGCCCCGCTCGAACCGCCGCGCCAACCCGTCGGCGACGGTCGACTTGCCCGACGCCTGGGCGCCGGTGATCAGCCAGACGGGGGCGGCCATGCCGGTGTCCTAGCAGAGTGGCGTCTCGCCGGGACCGGTGCCGTCGGGGCGCGACGCCCATAGGTTGAGCCGATGCCGACGATGTATGAGTTCGCCGGCGGTGAGGACGGCCTGCACCGCCTGGAAGAACGCTTCTACTCCCTCGTACTCGCGGACGACCTGCTCCAGCCGCTGTTCGGTGCCGGTCAGCCCCAGCACGTCGACCATCTCACGGCGTTCACGGCCGAGTCGTTCGGCGGTCCCGACCGGTTCAGCCGCGAGCTCGGGTTCCAGCACCTGATCGACGTGCACCGCGGGCTCCACATCACCGAGCCCCAGCGGCGGCGGTTCGTCGAGCTCTACCTCCGCGCCCTCGACGAGGTCGGGATCGGCGACGACCCGGACTTCCGCGCCGCGGTGGTCGAGCACCTCGAGTTCGGCACCCGGGTCGCGCTGCAGAACTCCAACGCGGAGTCCGACGACGACCTCCACCCGCTCCGCGAGGTCCCCCGCTGGACCTGGGCGGGCGACGACGCGTCAGCCCCGTAGGAGCTCGGCGGCCAGCGAGTCGACGACGCGTGCGGCTGTCGGCGACCTATCAGTGGAGGACGGCCCGCTCCTCCGCGGGCTCGAAGACGGGCCCGTGCGCGATGACATCGCTGCCCCGCCGAAGCCACGCGCCGACGAGCCCGCCGTACGCGACCTGCGCATCGCGGAACCGCTCGGGGCTGAGGCCACCGAACCCGCCGATGGTGGCCACGACGTCGTCGAGGTCGACCACGGCGACCGGCCGGCCCGCCGCCCGGAAGCACCGACCGAGCCCCTGCGCGACGGTGCTCTTGCCCGAGGCGATCGGCCCGACGAGACGATGAGCTCCGGCGCCAGCCCAGCATGTTCGTCGACCTCCACACCCCCGCCGCCCTCGCGCGCTGACAGGCGGAGAGCCGCACGAGCGGACGACTTCGAGGAGGTCGTCGCCCGGGTTCGGCGCCCGCCGCTGTCCGCGGTGACGGCCTGGGTCTTGGCGCCCGCGCCCGACATCGTCGAGGCCCACCTCGCCTACTGCCGGTGGCACATCGCCGCACTCCTGCGGGCCGGGCGCATCTGGCTCGACGACGATCGGGCCGTGGTCGGCGGGCAGCGCCTCCAGGTCCGGTTGCGACCGCAGCATCCCGAGTACCGCGACCCGAGGCTCGGACGCGGCGGGTACGCCTCCCGCCAGCTTCCCGACCTTCCCGCCGCCTGCCGCCAGCGGCTCCGGGACGTCAGCGCGGCCGGCATGGCGCTCCGGCCGTCGTCGATCCGGCGCACGTTCCTCGTCCTCGTGTGGGGCCGCGGCCGCGACGACGCCGGGTTCCTCCCCGCGCTCACGGCAGGGGAGCGCCGGGCCCGGGCTCAGGACGCGGAGGGCACCTTGTAGGTGACGAGCCGGCCGTCGGCGGTCCCGACGAACAGCCGGCCCAGCGCGACGGCCGGTGCGCCGGTGATCTCGCTGCCGGTCGAGGCCGACCACAGGGCCGGGCACGTCGGCCCGCCGCACCCGTCGGCGTCGAAGGCGTGCAGCGCGCCGTCCGCCGAGCCGGTGAACACGACGCCGCCGGCGGCCGCCGGCTGTTGGGTGACCGAGGCACCCGTCGCGGCCGTCCAGAGCGGGGCGCAGGTCGGGGCGCCGCACCCGTCGGCGGCCAGGGCGACGAGGTCGCCCCCGGCCGTCGGGACGTAGAGGGAGCCGTAGGCGAGCGCGGGGGCGTCGGTCACCGCCGATCCCACCGGCGCCGACCACCGCACCGCGCCGGTCTGCGTGTCGAGGGCGTAGACGGTGCCGGCGTCGGTGCCGACGAACGTCGTGGCCTCGTCGTCGCTCAGCACCGGCGGGGTCGCCCTCGTGCCGTCCGTGGGGGTCACCCAGTTCGGGCACGTGTAGGTGCCGGCCGCGCAGATGGCGTCGGCGTCGATGGTGTAGGCCCGCACCCCGTTGCCGATGGCGGCGGGATCGAAGGGCGGGAGGTCGAACCGCACGATTCCCTGACCGCTGTGCAGCACCGCGGTGGAGGTCAGGGTGAAGGGCGGCGGCGCGGGCAGGAAGTCGCCGGCACCGAAGAGGCCGACGCAGCAGTCGTTGGTCCCCGTCGTGGTGTCGACGACGGTGAGTGACCAGAGCCAGGAGCGGAAGAAGGCCTCGTTGAATCGCACCTCGCGGGTGCCGCGGGCCGTGACGAACCGTCCGTTGGTGGGCCCGCTCAGCACGCTGCCCGTGCCGGCATCGAGGTCGATCCTGGCACCCCCCAGCGGCCCGGTCGGGGATCCGAGGATCACGTTGGCGACCACCCGGTCGCCGACGACCGACGGCTGACCCATCTGGTCGGACGCGCCGGTGGCCGCGTACTTCCACACCCGGGCGCCGGAGACGCGGTTGAAGTCGTAGACGGCGTGGGCGTCGTTGACGTGGAGGCCCGGAGCCGAGGTGATCGGATCGCCCACCGCGCCGTCGTCGACGTGGGCCTCCCACGCCAGGGTCAGGTCCCCGACCGTCTCCCGGCTGATCTCGGTCTCCTGGCCGTTGAACGCCTGCCGGTTCGGGCCCTGGCCCGCCACCGGCCAGAAGCAGCCCGCCGTCAGCAACAGCGCCGCCGCAACGACCCCGACCCGGATCCCGCGTGTGACTCGTCCCATCGTTCCCCCAAAACCCTCCCCAGCCGGGGGAGCATACCCTCAGGGTAGGGATGCGGGATCGGGCCGGTCCGGCGACAGGCCGCGCACGTGGGTGCTGACCCAGGCAGCGATCGCTCCGATGTCGACGTCGCGGGCGGTGTCGACCTCCAGCACGGGGCCGATCCCGATGGGCTTCGCACGGACGACGTGCAGATGGTCGAGCATCGCGGGTGTGATCATCTCGCGGTGGATGGGATGGCGATCGGTTGCCGCCCGCAGCCGGAGCCGGTCGGCCAGGACATCAGGGCGGCAATGGCAGAAGACCTCGACCACGGGCCGCCCGAGCTGACGAAGGCGCGGTCTGCATCGCTTCGGGTGCCAGCTCGTCTCCAGCACGGCGGCGGGCGCGGTCGCCGCGAGCGCGTAGAGCACCTCGAAGCTGGCCGCCCCGAGCCGTTGCGACCAGGCGTCGTCCCCGAGCCCGAGCACGTCGGCCAGAGCCTCCTTGATCGAATCCTTGCTGATGAGGGGCAGCTGCAGTTCGGCGGCGAGCGGGATCGCGAGGGTGGTCTTTCCGCTCCCCGCCGTACCGGACACCACGACGTAGTAGCCACCTGGCACGCGCGGAGGCTAGGCGACGACATCCTGACCGTCGCCCACCTACCGGTCGAGCAGGGCTGGCCGGCGTTCCTCGATCGTGTCGAGGAGACCTTGGCCGCGACGAGCGGACGAACGGGCGACGACGAGGGCGTCAGCCGGCGTCCGAACCGGTCGGGCTCCCCGGCCGGCCCGCCAGGCGCTCGACGACGGCGAGGTCACGGACGGCGTACTGGTGGTGCCACCACTCCTCGTTGACCACGGTCCGGAGCGCCTCCCAGACGCTGCGCGGCTCCCTCGAGCCCGGGTAGCCGGGCGCGTCCGATCGGGGCGGGACCGTGCGGAGCTCGTCGTCGGACATCTCGGCGAGGAGCGCGAGGGCGAGGTCGGCGTTGTCGCGGCGTGCCGCCAGCGCCTCCTCCAGCGTCGGGCGGGCATGGATGTCGATGCCCACGGTGGACCACGGCACCGTCCCGCCCGGTGACCACGTTCCCGACGTGTCGGGGTAGCCCAGCCCCAGCGAGTGGTAAGGGTGGTCCTGACGCAGCGCCATGCGCCGGACCCAGGCGTCGAACCCGAACACGAGGTGGCGAAGGGTGTCGAGGAACGAGAACCCGGCGCCGACCGCCTGGTCGAGCAGCGACGGATCGAGCGCGGCGGCGTGCTCGATCGTCGGTGTCCACATGCGCTCGAGCGCCTGCATTCCGGCGGTCATCGACGGGACGTCGTCGATGGCGCGCAGGACCGGCCGCTCGGGGAAGCGGCGGTCGAGCTCGGCGTCGACCAGGGGTTGGATCTCGACGCCGTTGATCGTCATGTTCTCGACGCCGGTCGTGAGGTCCGGCCCCCACGCCCAGACGCTGACGCCGGTGAGGACGGCCTCGTCGAACGACGACCCGCTGAGGTCGACGTTGACGAACCGCACGTGGTCGAGGCAGACGTCGACGATCCGACGCGCCGCGGCGTCGGGGGACGGCACGGCTCGGACCACCGATCCCTGCACGTCGCCGATCAGGTCCACCCCGGCAGACACCTGGCCCATCCACGTGGCCTCGCCGGCGAACTCGACCACGCCGTCGCTGTCGCTCATGCGGCCAGCTTGGCACCGAGCCGGGACGACGGTGCGATCAGGGCCGCTGACCGCGGTCGGGATCGGGCCGGGCCGGGCCGGCGGGACTAGGAGGTCCCGGGCTTGTCGATGGTGATCCCGTCGAAGACCGAGCCGAGGTCGACGAAGAACGGGTCGTCGGCCGGACCGACGAAGCTCTTGGTGCCGCCCGCACCGGCAGCGTCGTGGCCCGCCGGCCCGGCGGCGGCCGCGACGAAGGCCGCGATCGCCAGCATGGCTCCGATGGTCCCGATGATCCTGCGCATCGTCGTTCGCTCCCGGCTGTGACGGGTGCCGCGTTGGCGTTCGCGAGCTGATTCGGAGCCACGGGCGTCATCGGATCACCCACCCCCCGGCCGGGTCGGAGGACCCCGAAAACGAAACTGACCAGGACTCCCGTCCTGGTCAGACCGGTGGGCCGTGAGGGATTCGAACCCCCGACCCCTTGCGCGTCATGCAAGTGCTCTAGCCAACTGAGCTAACGGCCCGGCGGAGGGTTCACGCTACCACACGCCGCCTCGCACCCCCCGGCCGGTAGCCTGGCTCGATGGCCCGAGACAGCGCGCTGGTGCCCGAGGCGACGATCGACCCGCTCACGCCCGAGCTGGCGCCGTTCGTGGCGCTCGCCCGCGCCGACCTCGAGGCCGCCACCGACGGGCTCGACCACGACGCCGCCGTCGAGCACCTCGAGGCCGCCGTCACCCGGGCCGCCGTCGCCGCCTCCCGGCTGGGCATGCAGCTGCCCGCCGCCGCCGACGCGGGCGGGGCGCTCACCCTCGACGACGGGTCCGTCGTCCTGGTGCAGCGGCTCGGCGACGGCGCCGGCGACCTCTGAGAGGCCCCCAGCGCCGTCACCGGCCGGGCACCGCCCCACCTAGAGGTTGCCCCGCGCCTCCTGGGCACGCTCGATCGCCTCGAACAGGGCCTTGAAGTTCCCCGCCCCGAACCCGGTCGCCCCCGCCCGCTGGATGATCTCGAAGAAGACCGTCGGCCGGTCGCACAGGTTCTCGGTGAAGATCTGCAGCAGGTGCCCCTCGTCGTCCCGGTCGACCATGACCCCCAGCTCGGCCAGGTCGTCCCAGGGCAGCTCGACGCCGGCCAGGCGCTGGCGGGCCTCGTCGTAGTACTCCGGCGGCACGGTCAGGAACCGCACCCCCCGGTCCCGCATGGCCCGCACGGCGGTCACGATGTCGGGCGTGTGCAGCGCCAGGTGCTGCACCCCGGGCGCCCGGTAGTAGTCGAGGTACTCCTCGATCTGGCTCTTGCGCAGCCCCTCGGCCGGCTCGTTGATCGGCAGCACCACCTTGTCGTGGTTCCACACCACCGTCGACATCAGGGCCGAGTACTCGGTCGAGATCTGGTCGTCGCCGAAGTGGACCAGCGGGTCGAAGCCCAGCACCTGCTCGTAGTAGTCCACCCACTGCTCGAGGTGGCCCCGCTCGACGTTGGCCACGATGTGGTCGAACCGGGTGAGGCCCACGGGCGGGCCCTGCACCGGCGGCAGCTGGGGCGGCCCGAACCCGGGGGCGAACTCGCCGGCGTAGGCCGAGCGGTCGAGGAACGTGTGCACGGTCTCGCCGTAGGTGCGGATGGCCGAGTGGTGGATGCTGCCCAGCTCGTCGCGGTCGATCGCCGGCGGCCGCTCGGGCAGCGCGCCCCGGGCGATGGCCGCGTCGTAGGCCGCCTCGGCGTCGTCGACCAGGAAGCACACGTCCCGCACGCCGTCGCCGTGGGCCCGCACGTGCTCGGCGATCGGCGAGTCGGGCGCCAGCGCCCCGGACACCATGAACCGGATCCGGCCCTGCTGGAGCACGTGCGACACCCGGTCGCGCCGGCCGGTCTCGGGCCCCGCGTAGGCGACCACCTCGAACCCGAACGCGGCCGCCAGGAAGCCGGCGAAGGCCCGGGCGTTGCCCACCCACCACTCGACATGGTCGATGCCGCCCAGCACCGGCGGGGCGCTCGTCCCCCCACCCGGGCGACCCTCGTGGCGGTCGGTGGCGGTCGTGCTCATCAACCCGTTCCCCCTGTCGGCTCCCGTACGGCGAGTTGCCGTCTTCAGGAAAGGACGAAGGGGCGAAAGTGTCAACACAAGTGTCAGATACTGAACAACTTGGCCAGCCGAGAGCCAGATGTGCTAGACACATTGCTCATGTTGCCCACCGGAATCGACGCGCTCGACGCCCGGCTGATTCGGGCGATGTGCGACACCCCGCGCGCCGGGGTCATGGAGCTCGCCCGTCAGCTCGGTGTGGCGCGAGGGACCATACAGGCGCGGCTGGACAAGCTCCAACAGCGGGGGATCATCATCGGCTTCGACCCGGACCTCGAGCTCCGGGCCATGGGCTACGAGGTCCTGGCGTTCGTCAGCCTCGAGATAGCCCAGGGCCGGCTGGAGGACGTGTGCGACCACCTGCGGGACATCCCCGAGGTGCTGGAGGTCCACACCGTCACCGGCCCCGGCGACCTGCACTGCCGGGTCGTGGCCCACACCAACGACCACCTCCAGGCCGTCATCAACCGCATCCTGGAGACCAAGGGCATCAACCGCACCACCACGCAGATCGCCCTCACCGAGCAGCTCCACCACCGGGTGCTGCCGCTGGTCGAGCTGGCCATCGACGGCCCGAGCCCGAACCACCGGTCGCCTGACTAGGCCTCCGGCACGAACCCCTGGCGCAGGGTGTTCTCCGTGACCACCCGGGGGTCGAGGAACTGGAGCAGGTAGTCGGGCCCGCCCGCCTTCGAGCCCACGCCGGACAATCCGTAGCCCCCGAACGGCTGGCGCCCCACGACCGCGCCCGTGATGTGGCGATTGACGTACACGTTGCCCGCCCGCAGCTCCGCCGCCGCCCGGGCGATCGAGCGGGGCGAGCGCGAGTAGACGCCCGCAGTCAGCGCGTAGGCCGACCGGTTGGCCAGCGCCAGCGCCTCGTCCATGTCCCGGGCCCGCAGCACGGCCAGCACCGGGCCGAAGATCTCGTCCCGGGCCAGCGGGGCGTCGGGGTCGTCGACCGCCACCACCGTGGGCGGGACGAACCACCCGGCCGGCGGCACCGCCCCGCCGCCCACCAGCACCCGGCCCTGGGCCGGCGCCTCCTCCAGCGTGCGCAGGATGCGCTTGTGGGCGTCCTCGTCGATGACCGGCCCGACCTGGGTCTCGGGGCGCAGCGGCGGGCCCACGACCAGCTCGCGGGTGGCGCCCGCCAGCCGGTCGACGAACGGCCCGTAGGCGTCGCCCACCACGATGAGCCGGCTGGCGGCCGAGCACTTCTGGCCGGCGTAGCCGAACGCCGAGGTGACCACGCCGGGGACCGCCTGGTCGGGGTCGGCGTCGCGGTCGACGATGAGGGCGTTCTTGCCGCCCATCTCGGCGATCACCCGCTTGACGTGGTCCTGGCCCGGCCCGGTGACCCCCGCGGCGGCCACGATCCCGAGCCCGACGGCCTTGGACCCGGTGAAGGCGATCACCGCCACGTCGGGGTGCTCGACCAGCCGGGCCCCCACCACCTCGCCCAGCCCGGGCAGGAACTGCACGACGCCCGGCGGCGCCCCCGCGGCCACCAGCGCCTCGACCAGCCGCCAGGCCACCAGCGGCGTCTGCTCGGCGGGCTTGAGGATGACCGGGTTGCCCGCCACCAGCGCCGCCACGGTCATGCCGGTGGGGATGGCCAGGGGGAAGTTCCACGGGGCGATCACCGCGGCCACGCCCTTGCCCTGGTAGGACAGCCGGTTGGTCTCGCCCGGCGGCGACTGGACCAGGTCGGCGACGGCGCCGTCGAGCCGCAGCATCTCCCGGCCGTAGTACTCGCAGAAGTCGACCGCCTCGCACACGTCGGCATCGGACTGGTCCCACGGCTTGCCGGCCTCGAGGCACTCCAGCGCGGCGATCTCGTGGCGCCGGTCCCGCAGCCACGCCGCCGCCCGGAACAGCACTGCGGCCCGCCCGGCCGCCGGCGTACGCCGCCACGCCGCCCGCGCCTCGACCGCCGCCGCCACCGCCCGGTCGACGTCCTCGACCGTGGTCGACGCGGCCCGGGCCACGACCCGGTCCGGCGCCGCCGGGTCGACGGAGGCCAGGGTGGCCGCCGTGGTCACCCGCTCCCCCGCGATCAGCGCCGGCACGTCGACGGCCGCGGCCCGCTCGACCGCCGCCACCGCGCCGCCCATCGCCGCCCGGGCCCCGGGCCGGCGCCACTCGGCCACCGGCTCGGGCGCGTAGGGGCCGGGGTCGGCGGGCCGGGTCGCCGGCCGGGGCTCGGCCCGGGTGGCGCCGGGCAGCTCGCCCACCGCCGGCGGGCGCAGCAGCTCGTCGAGGTCGCGCCCCTCGGCGAACCGCTGGCGCACGAACGACTCGTTGGACGTGTTCTCCAGCAGCCGCCGCACCAGGTACGCCATGCCCGGCACCAGCTCGCCCACCGGCGCGTAGACCCGCAGCCGCATGCCCAGCCGGCGCATGGCCGCGTGGATGGGCTCGGCCATGCCGTAGAGCATCTGGATCTCGTAGCCGGTGTCGGGGATGCCCTGGGCCCGGGCGTAGGTGACGGCGTGGGCCAGCGAGCGCAGGTTGTGCGACCCGAACGCCGCCCGCACCTCGCCGTGGTGGTCGTGCAGCAGCCGCACGCAGCGGTCGTAGTTGGCGTCGGTGTCCGCCTTGTCCTCGAAGGTCGGCACCGGCCAGCCCTCGGCCCGGGCGTGCACGACCTCGGCGTCCCAGTAGGCGCCCTTGACCAGCCGGACGGTGACCGGGACCGCCCGCCGCGACGACCAGGCGATGACGTCGGCCAGGTCGTCGCGGCTGTCGCGCAGGTACGCCTGGACCACGATGCCGGCGGCCTGGTCGGCGAACTCGTCCTCGGACATCAGCTCGCGGAACAACCGCAGTGTCAGGTCCTTGGCGTCGCAGTGCTCCATGTCGAAGTTGACGAACGCCCCGTGCTCGCGGGCCAGGCGCAGCAGCGGCCGCAGCCGCTCCTTGGCCCCGGCCAGCCCCACGTCGGCGGACAGCGGCTCGTAGTGGGT
>DATFRN010000384.1:0-6921 GCA_035263165.1 Acidimicrobiales bacterium
CGTACGCCTGCAAGCTGGGACTTTCCGGTTCACAGTGCGTTCACATTCGAGCAACAGCTCCGAAACGGCCCCCTGACAGCCTCCGCAGCGAACAGTTGGGAACATTCTGCGACGGAGGACCGACTCCCCGATGGCGTACAAGGCCGAGTACATCTGGATCGACGGCACCGAGCCCAGCGCCAAGCTGCGCTCGAAGACCAAGGTCCTCGCCGACGGTGCGGAGCTGCCGATCTGGGGCTTCGACGGGTCGAGCACCAACCAGGCGCCCGGCGACAAGTCGGACTGCGTGCTGCAGCCGGTGTTCTCCTGCCCCGACCCGATCCGGGGCGGTGACAACGTGCTGGTGCTCAGTGAGGTCCTGTACACGGACATGACCCCGCACATCACCAACACCCGCGCCGCCTGCGCCGAGGTGGCCACCCGGTACAAGGACCAGGAGCCGATCTTCGGCATCGAGCAGGAGTACACGTTCTTCAAGGAGGGCCGGCCCTACGGCTTCCCCTCGCCGACCGGCTTCCCGGCCCCCCAGGGCGGCTACTACTGCGGCGTCGGCGCCGACGAGGTGTACGGGCGCGACATCGTCGAGGCCCACCTCGACGCCTGCATCGCCGCCGGGCTGCACCTGTCGGGCATCAACGCCGAGGTCATGCCCGGCCAGTGGGAGTTCCAGGTCGGGCCGGTGGCCCCGCCCCAGGTGGCCGACGAGCTGTGGGTGGCCCGGTGGCTGCTCTACCGGATCGCCGAGGACTTCGACGTGGCCGCCACCCTCGACCCCAAGCCGGTGCCGGGCGACTGGAACGGGGCCGGCGCCCACACCAACTTCTCGACCAAGGCCATGCGCGAGGGCTACGACGCCGTGATCGCCGCGGCCGAGGCGCTCGGGAAGAAGGCGTCCGAGCACGTGGCCGGCTACGGCGCCGGCATCGAGAAGCGGCTCACGGGCCTGCACGAGACGGCCCCGTGGAACGAGTTCAGCTACGGCGTGTCCGACCGGGGTGCGTCCGTGCGCATCCCGTGGCAGGTCGAGGTCGACCAGAAGGGCTACATCGAGGATCGCCGGCCCAACGCCAACTGCGATCCCTACGTGGTGACCCGGCTGATCGTCGACACGATCTGCTCGGATCTGGCGGGCTGACCCCTCGGGCCCGTCGGAGTGCTGGGGGAGCGAGGCGGGGCGTCCCAGGCGGCGCCCCGCCTCGGTTTCGGTCCCCCGAGGGGAGGAACTGTTGTTAGCGTGCGGCCTCGCCTCCCAGGCGTGTGAGGCGAGCCGTCGGGTCGAAGGGAGAGATCGTGGAAGAGCGAACCCCCGATGAGGTGCTCCAGCTCATCAGCGACGAGGGCGTCGAAGTCGTCGACGTGCGGTTCTGTGACCTACCTGGTCTGATGCAGCACTTCTCGATGCCGGCGTCCCAGCTGACGGCCGACATGTTCGAGGAGGGCGTCGGCTTCGACGGGTCGTCGATCCGGGGCTTCCAGGAGATCCAGGAGTCGGACATGATCCTGATCCCGGACTCCGACACCGCCTTCATCGACCCGTTCCGGTCGCGCAAGACGCTGGCGATCAACATGTTCGTGCACGACCCGCTGACCGGCGAGTCCTACTCGCGGGATCCCCGGTACGTGGCCCGCAAGGCGGCCGAGCACCTGCAGTCCACCGGCATCGCCGACACCTGCTACATCGGGCCCGAGGCCGAGTTCTTCATCTTCGACGACGTGCGGTTCCACCAGGACTACAACTCGGCGTCGTACTCGGTCGACTCGGTCGAGGGCGCCTGGAACACGGCCCGCGACGAGAACCCGAACCTGGGCTACAAGGTCCGCTACAAGGAGGGCTACTTCCCCCTCCCGCCGATGGATCACTACCAGGACCTGCGCACCGAGATGATGCTCACGCTCGAGCAGGTGGGCATCGAGGTCGAGATCCAGCACCACGAGGTGGGCACCGCCGGCCAGGCCGAGATCGACGTGCGGTTCGACGAGCTGACCCGCATGGCCGACAAGCTGATGCTGTTCAAGTACGTGGTGAAGAACGTCGCCCACCAGTACGGCAAGTCGGTCACGTTCATGCCCAAGCCGGTGTTCCAGGACAACGGGTCGGGCATGCACACCCACCAGTCGCTGTGGAAGGGCGGCGAGCCGCTGTTCTACGACGAGGCGGGGTATGCGGGGTTCTCGGACCTCGGCCGCTGGTACATCGGCGGCCTGCTGGCCCACGCCCCGGCGGTGCTGGCGTTCTCGAACCCGACGACCAACTCGTACAAGCGCCTGGTCCCGGGGTACGAGGCCCCGGTCAACCTGGTCTACAGCCAGCGCAACCGGTCGGCCGCGGTCCGCATCCCGCTGTACAGCCAGAGCCCCAAGGCCAAGCGCCTGGAGTTCCGCTGCCCCGACCCGTCGTGCAACCCGTACCTGGCATTCTCGGCCATGCTGATGGCCGGCCTGGACGGCATCGCCAACCGCACGGAGCCCCCGGCGCCGCTGGACAAGGACCTGTACGACCTCCCGCCCGAGGAGCTGGCCCAGGTCCCCCAGGTCCCGGGCTCGCTGGAGGACGTCCTGGACGCCCTGGAGGCCGACAGCGACTTCCTCAAGGTCGGCGGCGTGTTCACGGACGACCTGTTGGAGACATGGGTGGCGTACAAGCGAGAGCACGAGGTGGACGAACTCCGCCTGCGCCCCCACCCTTGGGAGTTCGCGCTGTATTACGACATCTGAAAGTGCCTCCGGCCTGGTGCACGTCGCCCCCGGGTGACGAGCGCCAGGCCAAGCGGTGCCTCACTCGAAGCGGGCCGTGTCGAGGGCCGTCAGGCGGGAGAGCAGGGGCAGGGTGGCGAGGACCACACCCAGGGCGGCGAGCAGGCCGCCGGCGAGCGCCTCCCAGTAGCCCGGCCCCGGCATCGTGAACGCCCGGCCAGGCGCGCCGGCGGCCTTGAGGACCAGGAGCGACGCCAGGAAGCCGAGGGCCACGCTGGCCGCCGTGACCATCAGCAGCGGCGCCGCCGCCTCGGCCAGCACGATGCGGCGCAGGTCGCCCAGTTGGGTGCCGGCCAGGCGGAGCAGCGCGAACGGGCGCTTGCGCTCGACGATGCCGCCCGCCACCGCGACCGCCAGGCTGCACCCCGCGATCACCAGCGTCGAGGTCAGCCCGATGTTGGCCACCCGTTGCATCGTCCGCAGCTCGTCGTTCGACTCCCGCGCCAGGTCGGCGGCGGTGACGCCCTCCATGTGCGGCATGTCCCGCTCCAGCACCGTGCGGGCCCGCTCGACGGCCGCCGGGCCGCCGCCGGTCACCGCCGCCACCGCCACGACCGGGAGGCGGTCCACCGCCGCGGCGGACAGCGGCACCGTCACACCCGTCGGCCGCGGGCTCAGGCCGCCGAGGTCGAGCAGGGTCGTGCCCCGGCAGCCGCCCAGCCCCAGGGCGGCGGCGTCGGCGCACCGCATGACCAGCGGCGCATACACCTTGGCGCCGCCGGGCCGCAGGACCGGGGAGAGCACGTCCGGGGAGTCCGGCAGGGCGTGGGCGAGCGCCACCCGGCGGACCCCCGCCACCCGCCCGAGGTCGTCGACGACCCGGGAGGCGCGGGCCGCGCTCAAGACCGGCCAGCGCGGCAGCTGGCGGGCGGTCGGCACCTCGCCGGGGGCCAACGGCCGGGTGTCCTCCGGCACCATCGGCACCGGGGCCGCCGCCACCACGCCGGCCGCCATCGCCGGGCCCTCCTCGGGGCCCAGGCGGTGGTCCTGGGCCATGATGCTGGCGGCCATGCCGCTGAACACGGTCCCCACGAACACGGCCAGGATCACGCCGCTGATGGCCCGGAACCCGGCGGCCGGGTTGTCCTGCAGCCGCCGGGCGGCCAGCAGCGCCGGCGCCCGCCGGCCGACCCGGGAGACGCCCCGGGCCACGACCAGCGTGAGCCACGGTCCGGACAGGACGATCCCGACGATCGTGAGCGCGAACGGGGTGGCGATCGCGGTGGCGACGGTGATGTCGGCCGCGTCGTGGGCGTGGTTGGACCACACGACAGCGGCGGCCAGCCCGGCCATGCCGGCCGCCACCAGCAGCAGCGGCCGGGGCGTGGCCCGCCGGGGCGCCTCCCGCCGGGTGACGCCGAGCGGCGAGATGCGGATGCGACGCAGCGACGCCAGGGCGGCGGCGACGGCCAGCGCCGGGACGCCGATCACGATCGCCAGGCCCCGGACCGCCGTCAGCCGGAGGTCGCCGGGATAGAACGACGCGCCGTCGAGCGGGATGTGGGCCAGCGAGGGCCGCAGCGCCAGGAACGCGGCCAGGCCCGCCAGCGTGCCGGCCACGGCGGCCAGCCCGGCCTCGACCGCCGCGATCGTCCCGACCTGGCGCTGGGTGGCCCCGGCCAGGCGCATGGCGGCCAGGCGCTGCTCCCGGCGGGCCGCGGCCAGCCGGGTGGCGGTGGCCACGAACACGATCACCGGCAGCAGCAGCCCGAGCCCGCCGACCACGAACACCACCCGCATCTCCCGGGTCAGGCCCCGGCTGATCGGCGCCGACTCGATGCTGCGGACCGTGACCACGTCGTGGTGGTCGTCCCGCTGGATCAGCTCGGCCGGGGTGCGCCCGACGAACGCCACCAGGGAGTCCGGCGAGGCCAGGGCGTCACGCCCGACCGTGGCCGCGACCCGGCCGGGGAAGCGGGCACCCAGCTCGTCGCGCGGGGTCCGGTCGAGCAGGCGGCGCAGCGCCGGCGACACGGCCACCTCGCCGGGGGCCGGCAGCCGGGTGAGCCCCGGCGGCACCGGCGACCGGGGGCCGAGTGCGGCCAGGTCGACGCGGAGGATGTCGTGGCCCTCGAAGTACTCGTGGCTCTGCTCCCACCGCAGCGGGTCGGTGGTGCGCTCGTCCTGGGCCGGCCGCTGGTTGTGCGGGTTGGTCTGCGTCCAGCCGCCGCGCACGTCGTGGGCGTGCAGGGCGGGGAAGGCGACCGCCGCGCACAGCAGCAGCATCACCGCCAGCGCCATGCCCGCCGCGGTGAGCAGCAGGCGGACCAGCGCCTCCCGGCCGCCGCCCGCGGTCAGCCGCCCGGCGAGGCGGATCACGGGGCCACCGGCGCCAGCACCCGGCCGTCGCGGACGACGACCTCGCGGTCGGCGTAGGCGGCGACCCGGGGCTCATGGGTCACCAGCACGACCGTGGCCCCCTGCTCGCGGGCGGTGTCGACCAGCAGGTCCATGACCAGCTCGCCGGCCAGCGAGTCGAGCGAGCCGGTGGGCTCGTCGGCGAAGACCACGTCGGGCCGGGTCACCAGCGCCCGGGCCAGCGCCACGCGCTGGGCCTCTCCGCCGGACAGCTCGCCCGGCCGGCGGCGCTCGAGGCCGGCGAGGCCGAGCCGGCCGAACCACGGCTCGGCGTCGGCCAGCGCCTCGGCCCGGCCGACGCCGCCGAGCAGCAGCGGCAGCGCCACGTTCTCGGCCGCGGCCAGCTCCGGCACCAGCTGTCCGAACTGGAACACGAACCCGAACCGGCGCCGGCGCAGCTCGGTCCGGGCCCGGTCGTCGAGCCGGTCGACCCGCCCGCCGTCGAACCACACCTCCCCGGCGTCGGGGGTGAGGATGCCGGCCAGGCAGTGGAGCAGGGTCGACTTGCCCGACCCGCTCGGCCCCATCACCGCCACGATCTCGCCGGCGGCGACCACGATGTCGGCGCCCCGCAGGGCCTGGGTGGCGCCGAAGGACCGGGACACGTCCCGGGCGGCGAGGTAGGGCTCACTCACGAGGTGACCTCCACGGTCAGCTGGTCGAGGCGCGACTCGGTCATGTCGATCCAGCGCAGGTCGGCCTCGAGGTGGAACAGGGCGTAGTCGGCGAGCAGGGCCCGGCCGAGCCCGCCGGCCCGGCGCTCGGCGGTCAGCTCGCGCATGCGGGCGAGGTGGGCGGTGCGCTGGGCGTCGAGGAACCGGCCGGCCGGCCGGCCCGTCAGCAGCGCCAGCACGACCTTTGCGAACAGCACGGACTGGAGGTGGGGCTCGGGCGCCTCGGGGGTGCCCAGCCACGACTCGAGGGTGCTGACGCCGTCGGGGGTGATGGCGTAGCGCTTGCGGTCGGGGCCGGCGCCCTGCTCGAGGCCGCAGATCTCCACGGCGCCGTCGCGCTCGAGGCGCCCGAGCGTGGCGTAGACCTGGCCGAACGGCAGCGGCTTGTCCTGCCCGAAGCGCAGGTCATAGGCCCGCTTGAGCTCGTAGCCATGGCTCGGCTCGGGCTCCAACAGGCCGAGCAGCGTGCAGGGGACGTTCACGGCCGCCGACTATACACACGGTGAATACACCGAGTGAATAGCGAGTTCAGGACTGAACCGCAGGCCGCCCGGCCCCGTACCCGACGGCATGACCATCCGCAGCAGCGTGCGCCTCGCCCTGGCGGCCGGGGTGGCCGCCGCCACCCTCCTCGTCGGGGGCATGGGGTCGGCCGCCTCGGCCGCCACCCGGACGAGCTTCCTCAGCCAGTCCGCGCACACCTCGATCAGCGAGAGCGCCGAGGCCCTGAAGTCCGTCGCCCAGAAGTGACCCCGGCGCCCCTGGGCGCCGTGCGCCGGTAGATCGGGCCGCCCGGGGCGTACCGGGCGGCCTTCTTGCGCACGGCCGGGCTCGGATCGGCCGTGCTCGCCGAGGTGAGCGCGACCGTCGCCGACTCGTCGTCGTGGGCCCAGCGGCCGACCACCTCGACGGCCAGTAGGCGCGCTTGGCCCGCGGCGGGGACGCCAGCTCCGCGACCCAGCCGGCCATGTCGGCCGGAGGCGGGCCGAGCCTCACCCGCGCAGGCTCCAGGTCTCGCCGTCGATCCGGGTGGCCGTGATCATCCCCACCATCGTGCCCCTCGCCGCATGGGGCTGTGCCATGGTTTCGCCGTGAGCGACGCCGTGGAGCCGGGGACCGATGCGTGGCGCGCCCA
>DATFRN010000385.1:0-8300 GCA_035263165.1 Acidimicrobiales bacterium
CTCGGCGGCCCGGTCGGCGGCGGTGAGCTGCCGGGGCACCCGGGCGGGGACCGACGAGTCGACGGTGAGGACGTTCCAGTTGATCGACCGGCCGGCGGCGGCGGACATGGCCGCCACCAGCTCGATCTCGTCGTCGGCGAACTGGTCGAGCCCGCCCTCGAACGCGCCCTCGAGGAACGTGCCCTCGTGCTGGCCGACCGCCGCGCACAGGGCGAGCAGCTCGGCCCGGGAGGCGTGGCGGGAGGCCACCGGCCGGCCGTCGCCGTCGCTGTGGGTGGAGGACAGCGTGGTGGAGAAACCGAGCCCGCCGGCCTCGATCGACCGGTGGAGCAGGGCGACCATGGCGGCCAGCTGCTGCTCGCTCGCCTCGTTGCCGACGGCGTCGGCGCCCATGACGTAGCGGCGGATGGCGCAGTGACCGACCATGAACCCGGCGTTGACGCCGATGCGGCCGTCGAGGCGGTCGAGGAACTCGCCGAAGCCGTCCCAGCCCCAGTCGACGCCGCTCTCGAGGGCGGCCAGGGGCATGCCCTCGACCTTGGCCATCATGCGCCGCAGGTAGTCGGCGTCCTCGGCGTGCAGCGGGGCGAGGGAGAAGCCGCAGTTGCCGGCGACCAGGGACGTCACGCCGTGGACGTTGGACGGCGTGGCCAGGGGGTCCCAGAACAGCTGGGCGTCGTAGTGGGTGTGGGGGTCGACGAAGCCGGGGCACAGGACCAGGCCGGTCGCGTCGACGGTCTCGGTCGCGCCGTCGCTGTCGCCGTCGCCGTCGCCGTCGCCCACGGCGACGATGCGCCCGTCCCGGACGCCGACGTCGGCCTGGCGGGCGGGAGCGCCGGTGCCGTCGACGACGGAGGCGCCGCGGATGAGGAGATCGAGCATGGTACGTCCCCCGGGAGGCAGATCTGACGACGCGTCAGATCGTAGACCTAGACGGGTTGGACGGCACAGGTCGACTTGCCGCTGTCGTTCGTCGTGGGCCAGGACAGCTTCCCGGCGGTGGCGGGCCCGTACTTGCCGTCGGCGGTGAGGCCGTGGCCGGACTGGAACGACTTGACCGCCGCGGCCGTGGCCGAGCCGTAGTCGCCGTCGACGGCCAGGTGGGCGCCGTTGCACTGGTCGAGGGCCTGCTGGAGGGTCGACACGGGCGCGCCGCTGCCCTGGTCCTGGTCGAGCATGCAGTCGCGGGCGTCCTTGGCGTCGCTGTCGCCGTTGGACGGGATCGTGTAGCGGCCCTTGGACGTCGTGAACGACGAGGTGTGGTTGCAGGTGCCGCCGTGCGAGTCGGAGCCGAGGTCGAAGCTGAACCCCTGGGCGGACGACGAGCTGGTGTTGCTGGACGACGAGGTGGTGGACGAGCCGTTGTTGGCCAGGGCGACGGCGCCGACGAGCACCGCTACGAAGACCCAGGTTCCTCCTTTGGCCATCTCCAGCTCCGCGTCAGCCTCGGTGGTGCGGTGATTCTCCCATACCCAGTTCCCAGAAGGCGATGCCCGCGGCCACGCCCACGTTGAGTGAGTCGACGCCGCCGTGCATGGGGATGCCGGCCCTCTCGTCGGCGGCGGCCAGCGTCTCGGGGGACAGGCCGGGCCCCTCGGCGCCGAACAGCAGGGCGACCCGGCCGCCGTCCGCCCGGGCGGCCGCCGCCACCCGGTCGATCGGCGTGGCGCCGGGGTCGGGGGTGAGGGCGACGAGGCGGAACCCGGCGGCCCGGAGGGCGTCGAGGCCGGCCGGGAGCCGGGGGATCCAGGCCCAGGGGAAGGCGTAGCCCTCCCCCATCGCCACCCGGGCCGTGCGGCGGTAGAGGGGGTCCGAGCAGGTGGGGTCGAGCAGGACGGCGTCCATGCCGAGCCCGGCGGCCGAGCGGATGACGACGCCGAGGTTGGTGGGGTTGCTGACCCGCTCCAGCACGACGACCCGCCGGGCGCCGGCGATCACCTCGTCGGCGGGTCGGGGCGGCCGCCGCTCGAAGCAGCCGAGGACCCCCCGGTGGACCCCGAGCCCGGTGATCCGCTGCAGGACGGCGGGCGCCGCCCCGTACACGGGCGTCCCGTCGGGCACCCCGCCGGGCAGGTCGGCCGTCCGGGTGGCGTCGACCAGCAGCGCCACCGGCCGGAACCCGGCCCGCAGGGCCCGCTCGACCACCACGTCCCCCTCGGCGATGAACACCCCCGGCCGCCCGGACCCGGCCACCCGCGCCAGCTCCCGATCCCGCAGCCCCACGAACACGGCCACCCGCTGGTCGCCGGGGTCCTCGATCGGCTCGGTCACGATCGCGATGTCGTCCTCCCACGCGCCGGTGGATCGGCCCCCCGGCGACGGCTACTATAGACAAGTCCGATACAAGTGGCGGAGCCCCCGGAGAGAGAAGCGCATGCCCAAGATCAAGGTCGAGAACCCGGTCATCGAGCTCGACGGCGACGAGATGACCCGCGTCATCTGGCAGGTCATCAAGGACAAGCTGATCCTGCCCTACCTCGACGTGGACCTGCACCACTACGACCTGTCGATCCAGAAGCGCGACAAGACCGACGACCAGATCACCATCGACGCCGCCAACGCCATCCGCCAGCACGGCGTGGGCGTCAAGTGCGCCACGATCACCCCCGACGAGGCCCGGGTCGAGGAGTTCGGCCTGAAGAAGATGTGGCGCTCGCCCAACGGCACGATCCGCAACATCCTCGGCGGCGTCGTGTTCCGCGAGCCGATCATCTGCTCGAACGTGCCCCGGCTGGTGCCGGGCTGGACCAAGCCCATCGTCATCGGCCGTCACGCCCACGGCGACCAGTACCGGGCCACCGACTTCGTCGTGCCCGGCCCCGGCACGCTCACCCTCACCTACGCCCCCGACGACGGCGGCCGGCCGATGGAGTTCGAGGTGGCCAAGTACCCCGGCGGCGGCATCGCCATGGGCATGTACAACTACGACGACTCGATCCGGGACTTCGCCCGGGCGTCGTTCCGCTACGGGCTCGACCGGGGCTACCCCGTCTACCTGTCGACCAAGAACACGATCCTCAAGGCCTACGACGGCCGGTTCAAGGACCTGTTCCAGGAGATCTTCGACGCCGAGTTCAAGGCCGACTACGACGCCGCCGGGCTCACCTACGAGCACCGGCTCATCGACGACATGGTGGCCCAGGCCCTCAAGTGGGAGGGCGGCTACGTGTGGGCCTGCAAGAACTACGACGGCGACGTGCAGTCCGACATCGTGGCCCAGGGGTTCGGGTCGCTGGGGCTGATGACGTCGGTGCTGCTCACGCCCGACGGCAAGACGTGCGAGGCCGAGGCCGCCCACGGCACGGTCACCCGCCACTACCGGCAGTGGCAGAAGGGCGAGAAGACGTCGACCAACCCGATCGCCTCGATCTTCGCCTGGACCCGGGGGCTCAACTTCCGGGCCAAGCTCGACGGGACGCCCGAGGTCGGCCGGTTCGCCACCACGCTGGAGGACGTGTGCGTGCGCACGGTCGAGCAGGGGCAGATGACCAAGGACCTGGCCCTGCTGGTCGGCGGCGACACCGCCTGGCTGACGACCGACGAGTTCCTCGACGCGCTGGACGCCAACCTCAACAAGGCGATGGCCGAGGGCTGACCCCTAGCCGCCGTCGGCCGCCGACGCATCGTCGGCGCCGGCGTCGGCCTCTGCGTCGGCGGCGGTGGCGGCGGCGTCCCGGTTCTGGCGCCGCATCGTCGCCGCCCGCTCGCGCACATGGGTGCTGAGCACAGACACCACCGCGGCGACGAACACCAGATCGAAGGCCATCTGGATCATCACCAGCACCCGCCCCAGCTGTTCCCGGGCGTGGACGTCGCCGAAGCCGACCGTCGCCAGCGTGCTCAGCGTGAAGTAGAGGGCGTCGGTCTTGGTGCGGAGATCGGCGAACTGGCCGGGGTCGGCCCGCTCCAGCCCCAGGTAGCCGAGCGAGAACACCGGCACGATCACGAACACCAGCAGGATCAGCGAGTCGACCTGGACCGCCTGCTCGTCCGGCCGGTCGTCGACCAGCCGCCGCACCTGGCGGACGATCAGGAACACCAGGACGCCGAGCCCGGCGAACAGCCCGAGCACGCTGAGCGCGGCCCCGGCGCCGCTGGGCAGCTCGCCCACGGGGAAGGCGTAGTAGAAGACCAGCACCGCCCCCAGCGCCAGTAGGTCCCGCCGCAACCGTCGTGCCATGGTGGAAGTTCTACCTGGTCAGGCCAGCGGCCAGTAGCCCGGAACGTCGTGGTGGGGGGTGTCGAGGTAGACCTTGGCCTCGGGCGGGGCGGCGAAGCGGCCGTGGCTCCAGCGGATCTCGACGTGGCCGGCGACGGTGCGCTCGGCCCCGGTGCTGCGGTCGTCGACGGTGGCCGACCAGCCGACCACGGGCTGGCGGCTGGCCACCGGCTCGACGTCGAACCGGCGGAGGCGGAACGACTGGCGCCAGTCCCACGGGCTGCCGACCCGTAGGCGGACGAGGCGGTCGCCGTCGGACCCGAGCACGAAGTAGCTGGCCGCCGCCACCCGCAGGAACCGCCACAGCGTCGCCTCCCGCACGCGCTCGCCGGCCCGCAGGGCGGCCCGCCACCGCCCGGCCGAGGCGGCGGCGACGGCAGTGGACAGCGTGGCGTAGGCGTCGGCCGCCGCGGGCGAGGTCCAGGCCCCCTTGCCGAGCGCCGCGGCCAGTTGCCGCCGCTGTGGCGGCGTGAGCGCGCCCGGCCGGGCCGGCAGGGCGGGGGCCAGGCCGGTCTCGAAGCAGGCGATCTCGTACAACCCGGCCAGCTCGTCCCCGGCCACCTCCCCGAACCAGTCGGCGCCGGCACCGGCACCGTTGGCACCGGCCGCCGGGTCGAAGATCGACCGAGGCGACGCGTTGAGCTGGATGCGCGAGTTGTACTTGCAGCTCACCAGGTAGACGTGGTCGATCCGCAGGTCGGCGGGGATCGGATCGGCCCCCGGCGGCCGCTGCGGCCCCTTCCACTCCACGACGGCCGGCGCCCGCCCCCGCAACCCGTCGGGCGCAGCCAGGAAGCAGGTCCCGTTGTGCCAGGCGGCGGCGAACTCGGCCCGGTACCGCCCGGCCCGGTACAGCTCGCGCAGCCGCCCCCACCGCTCGGCCCCGACGCCCCCGAACGCAGCCGGCGGCGAGTCGAGCGCCACCCCGAGGTCGGACGCCCCGAACGTGGCCAGCCCGGTGACGACCTCGGTGACCTCGGTCCGGTCGGCAGGCACGACGCGATGACGCCCGGCGGCGCCTCAGCCGCCGGCGATCAGGTCGCCGATGGGCGCCACGACCGGCCCCGCCCCCGCCCCCGCCGCCGTCGTCGCGCCCGAGGCTGGTCGCCCCCGCCGCCGGCTGCCGGCTCGCCCCCGCCCGCCGGCGGGCGGTGCACCGTCGCCCGCCACCACCGCCGCCGGGCCGCCCGCCCCCGGCGGCAGCGCACCCTCGACGCGCACGGCCGGCAGCGGGGCGGCATCACGGGCAGCCGGCGATGCCGCGGCGATCCCGCCCGCAGCAGGCGACGGCACCGGCGCACCCCCGTCCGGCGCGGGTGGCGGGGCGGCTCGGGCCGTGGCCGTCGCGTAGGCCGCCAGGCGGTCGATGGTCGCGTCCGGCAGGTCGATGGGGAGGATGTCGACGAACACCCGGCCTCGGGCGGCGCGGAGGGCGGCGGCGCCGGGGGTGGCGCGGTCGGGCATGTCGGTCGCCAGGACCAGGAGGCGGTGCTCGCCGAACGCCGACAGGCGGGCGGCGCGGCCCAGGGTGCGCTCGAGCACGTCCGAGCGGCGGAGGCCCGGGCGGGCCAGCGTGAACCCGCCCACCACGTCGACCAGCCACTCGTGGCCCGCCGCATCGGTGGCCACCAGCGGCACGTCGAGGCCGCCGGGCCGGCGACGGCCGCGGGGGTCGACCGTGAACCCCGCCTTGGCCAGCAGCGCCGCCGCCGCCTCGACCGCCTTGTCGCCCAGCCCCGCCGCCGGCCCGGACACCGGCGACGGGCCGCCGGCCGCCGCCACGCGGCGGGCCTCCTCGGAGGCCCGGGCCCGCGCGGCCGAGACGTACACCGGGTCGGTGTCGTAGCCGAGGTAGTGCCGCCCCGTGCGCACGGCGGCCACGGCCGCCGAGCCCGACCCCATGAACGGGTCGAGCACCACGTCGCCCCGCCACGTGTACAGCTCGATGAACCGCTGCGGCAGCTCGACCGGGAACGGCGCGGGGTGGCCCACCAGCGTGGCCCGCTCGGGCGCCAGCTCCCACACGTCGAGCGTCGCCTCCATGAACTCGTCGGCCGTGGTGGTCACCTCGGAGGGCAGCCCCAGGCCGGCCCGGCGCCGGGCGGTCAGCGCCCGGTCGAACCGGCCCTTGGACGCCACCACCACCCGCTCGGTGAGGTCGCGCAGCACCGGGTTGGCCGGGCTGCGGAACGACCCCCACGCGCAGTTGCCCCCGGCCCCCCGGGCCTTGCGCCACACCACCTCGCCCCGCAGCAGCAGGCCCAGCCGGTCCTGCAGGATGCCGATGACGTCGGCCGACAGCGACCGGTAGGGCTTGCGCCCCAGGTTGGCCACGTTGACGGCGATGCGGCCCCCCGGCTCGAGCACCCGCACGCACTCGGCGAACACGCCCTCGAGCATGGCCAGGAACTCGGTGTAGGACGCCGGGATGCCGCCCTGTCCCAGCTCGGCCTCGTACTGCTTGCCGGCGAAGTAGGGCGGCGACGTGACCACCAGCGCCACCGACCCCGACGGGATGCGCCCCATGTCGCGGGCGTCGCCCAGGTGGATCTGGTCGCGCTCGCCGGCCGGCAGCGACCGGACCGCGTCGTCGTCGGACAGCACCGGGGCCGGGAACCGCTGGTAGAACGCCGCCGAGTCGTGGTTCTCGCGGCGCGACACGCCGAAGGCCGACGTCGCCGTCGGCTGCCTGCGCCCGTTGCCTGCGCCCAAAGCGGACCCTCTCGCTGCCATGCCGGCCAGGGTAGGGACGGGGTGTGACAGATAAGGGCCGGCGCCGCCGACGTTAGTGGCGCGGCCCCCGGCCCCGGCGCATCACGCCGGCCGCAGCCCGAGGTCGGCCACGATGCGCAGCACCGACGCCGACCGGTTGAGCGCGTACAGGTGCAGCCCGGGGGCGCCGGCGGCCAGCAGCTTGGCCGACAGCTCGGTCGCCACCTCGACGCCGATGTCCCGCACGGCGTCGGGGTCGTCGGCCACCGCCTCCAGCCGGGCCAGCATCGCCGCCGGGACGACCGACCCGTTCATCCGCGCCATCCGCACAAGGCCGGCCACGTTGACCGCCGGCATGATCCCGGGCAGCACCGGCGTCGAGCAGCCGAGGGCGTCCAGCTCGTCGACCATGCGCAGGTAGTCGTCGGCCTCGAAGAAGAACTGCGTCACCCCGAAGTCGGCGGCCGCCAGCTTGGCCGCCAGGAAGCGGCGGTCGGCCGCCCGGTCGCCGGCCGAGCGGGGGTGCAGCTCGGGGTGGGCGGCCACGCCGATGGAGAACCCGCCCGCGTGGGCCCGGACGAGGTCGACCAGCTCGGTGGCGTAGGCGAAGTCGCCCCCGGGGTCGCTGCCGTCGGCCGGCGGGTCGCCGGCCAGGGCGAGGATGTTGTGGACCCCCGCCGCCGCGTACTCGTCGAGCAGGCCCGTGACCTGGGCCTCGGTGTGGCCCGAGCAGGTCAGGTGGGCCATGGCCGGGAACGGCTGGCTGCGGTTGACGTCGATGACGATGTCGCGGGTGCGGTCGCGGGTCGACCCGCCGGCGCCGTAGGTGACCGACACGAACGACGGCCGCATCGGGGCCAGCTCGTGGATGGTCTTCTCCAGCTGGCGCTCGGCCTCGTCGGTCTTGGGCGGGAAGAACTCGAAGCTCAGCGTAGGCCCGGCGGCCAGCAGATCGACGATCTTGTCGTGAGAGGGCGCGAGCGGCATGGGTCAGCTCCTGTGGACGTCGATTGTCGTCACAGGGCCGGATGCACCAGCACCACCCATGTCGGCCCAGGGATGGAGAGCTTACCCCGTGGCGCGCTCGGCGATCTCCACGGTGTTGCGCAGCAGCATCGCCACCGTGGTCGGGCCGACGCCGCCGAGCCGGGGCGTGATCCACGACGCCACCTCGCCCACCGCCTCGTCGACGTCGGGCAGCAGGCGGCGCCCCTCCCAGCTCACGCCACCGCTGACCACGATGGCGCCCGGGCGCACCATGTCGGGGGTGACGATCGACGGCGAGCCCACCGCCGCCACCACGATGTCGGCGGTGCGGGTGTAGGCGGCCATGTCGGGGACGCCGGTGTGCACGACGGTCACCGCGGCG
>DATFRN010000386.1:0-4867 GCA_035263165.1 Acidimicrobiales bacterium
GCCCACGTTCACGGCTCGTCGAAGGGGTCGGGCCCGTGCTCGGGCGTCACGGCGGCCACGGGCTGGCGCGTCCAGGCGTCGATCACCGCCACCCGCAGAGGCCGGCGCTGGGGGTGATCGGCCAGCCCGCTGAGCAAGACCTCGGCCGCCCGAAGCGCCGCCTCCACGGTCGGGTACGTGCTCGGGTAGGTGAACGGGCCGCCCACGCCGTACTCGGTGAGCCGGTAGCTCACCGCGCGCCCCCCCTCGACAGGGCGTCGGCGACGGCCTCGACGGGCCACGGCCCGTTGAAGTCGTCGATGTGCCAGTCGTCGAGGAACTGGCGCCGCTCATCACCGGCGAGGCGGCTCACGGCGCGGCGGGCGTCGGTGAGGTCGCCCTCGCCGGGCGCGCCGTCGTCGATGGCGTTGTGGGCGTGCGCCTCGTCGAGCTCGGCGCGGTCGTCGCCGACGGGGGTGGCGGGGAACTCGACCACCGCGGGATCGATCACATCGGGGAAGGCGCGTCGCAGCGCCATCGACTCGGCGACCTTGCCCAGCATGTGGCTCGGCATCCGCGCCCATAGCGGCAGCAGCGCGCCGCCGCTGTCGAACTGCGCGAACTCGGTCCACTTGGCGGTGCCGTTGGCGGGCTTGACCCAGCCCTGCACGTGCACGAGCACGCGGGCGCAGTACGGCGGCTCGTCGTCGTCCCACACCTCGCGCCACACGAGCTCGCCCCGCTCGCGCGGCCCGCACCACACCGGGCCCTCGATGCCGGCGAGCTTCCCGGTGCGCACGGCGAGGGCGCGCCGGCCCGCCACGGTGATCTGGTGCCGGTGGACCTTGCGCCCCACCCGGCGGTCGTGCCGGCCGACGAGCACGATCTGATCGGCCCAGGGCGACAGGTCCAGGCGCTGGCACACCGCGGCGAAGTAGGCGAGCTCGATGTCGGTGGCCTCGGGGGCGAGCTGCTCGCGCAGCACGTCGATGGCCAGCGCCGGCCGCGCCACCGCGAGCTCACTCATCGCCGACCCACCGGCGGGCGATGGGCCCCAGCGGTCGCTGGCCGAAGTACGGCTCCTGGTCCTCGAGGGGCTCGTCGACCGCGTCGAGCTCGTCGAGGTCGATCAGCTCGACGAGCCGTAGATGGGCCGCCAGCGCGCCGCGCGCCGGCTCGGTGCGTTGGTAGGCGATGCTGTTCCAGCCGCACGAGCACCGCGTGTAGAAGAACCGGCCACGGTCGGCGTCATGCAGGCTGCCGACGTGGCCGTCGGCCGCGGTCATGCCGAGCGTGCGGTCTTGCGTCGGCGCTGGCGCGGGGCCTTGCCGTCGGCGTCGACGTGGGCCTCGATGAACGCCTCGAGGTCGCCCCGGCGGATGCGCACGTTGCGCCCGAAGCGCACGACGGGGATCTCGCCGGCGTCGATGTACTTGTACAGCGTCATGTGGCTGACGCTCAGCGCCTGGCACGCCTCGGGGATCGTGTACAGCTCCCGGGGGGCCTCGGCCGGCGGTGTGCCCCGCCGGATCGGGATGGCGGCCTCGGCCGCCGGTGTCTTGCGTCCTGACATGCCGTGCTCCCGTTCCCCCAGCGAGGGTCTCGGGGCCCGATGGTCGCGCCGTAGAGCGAGGCGTACAACCGGACTCAAACCCCTCGGTTGTACGCCGAAATACGCCTACCTAAACCCTCTGGTACAAAGAGCCCGTGTCACCTGCGACGACGGCGCGGGTCGGAAAATTCTTCCGACAGCACCGGGAACAGCAGCGCTTGACCCAGGTTGAGGTGGCGGCCGTGGTGGGCGTCAGCCAGAACACGATCTCCAAGTGGGAGAACGACGGCGCCCGGCCCAGCGGCGCCCACCTCACCCGGCTCCTGGCCGTGCTCGACGTCGACGCCGCCGATTACGCGGCCCAGCTGCACGACGACGCCATCGCCCTGGCGATCGAGCGGGTGGCGGCCGCCATCGACCGCATCGCCACCAACCTCGAGCGGTCGGCTTAGTCCCGGGCGCGCTGGCGCGCCTCGCGGTACATCTCGTCGAGGGCGGCGTTGACGCGCTGGGCATGGCGCGGGAAGCGGTGCCCGTATAGGTCCAGGATCCGTACCACCGAACTGTGCCCGGCCCGGGCCGCGCACTCATTCGGCGTTGCGCCGGCGTCGATCCACGCCGCCACCGCCGAGTGGCGCAGCTCGTGGGGCACGAGCCCACCGAGGCCGCCGGCCTCGGTGGCCGGGATCCACACCCGGCGCCGAAAGGCGTTCTGCCACCACGGCTTGCCGAAGGCGCCGGGGAACACGAGGCCCCCGGGATCGGTGCGGGTGAGGGCGTGCAGCTCGAGCTCGTCGACGACGACGGCCGGCATGGGCACCACCCGGCGCGACGCCTTGGTCTTGGGCGGGCCGACGTGCCGGGCGCCGTTGCCCTCGGTCACGGTGGCGTGCACCGCCACGGTGGCCGCGGCGGTGTCGACGTCGGGCCAGCGCAGCGCGAACAGCTCGCCGGGCCGCAGACCGCACAGCGCGCCCAGGTAGACGAAGGCCCGGTGCTCGTCGCCGATGGCGGCGGCCAGGCGGTCGACCTCGGCGGGCTCGAGGAAGCGGGCCTCGTGCCGCTCGGCGCGGGGCAGGCGCAGGTTCTTGCCCCAGGGCCGGTTGGGCAGGATCCGGGCGTCGACGGCGGCGTCGACGATCCTGGCGAAGAGCTGGAAGGCCTTGCCCACCGAGCCCGGCACCAGGCCGTCGGCGGTCATGTCCCGGATCCAGCCCTGCACGGCCGCCTGGTCGATGGCGCCGAAGGGCACGTTCGCCCAGCGCGGCAGCACCCGGGCCCGCAGGGTCACCCGGGCCCGGGTGATCGTCGACGGCCGCCAGCCGAGCTCGAGGGCGGCCATCGCGTCGGGCACGAGCTCACCGAAGCGCACCGCCCCGCGCTGGGGGTCCACGTAGGTGCCGGACCGCAGATCCACGTCCACGCTCGAGGCAAAGGCCTTGGCCTCGTCGAGCGTGCGAAACGAGTCGGCGCGCTGGTCGCCCTCGACGGTGCGGTACTTCACCTGCCACGGCTTGTTGGGGCGGTCCTTGCGCTTGTGGATCGATGCCATCGGGGCCTCACTCTGGGGAACATCTGGGGGAACATCTGGGGAACACCAGAGTTTACCAGGCTATATTTTGGCGTACCTTGACGTACATGTTTTCCCTGGTCACAGCGTTTTCGCCTAGTGCCGCAACGGCCCGGAAGGGTTGTCCTCGACATGGGATACAACCACCTGACCAGCAGCGATGTCGCGGACCGGGGAACACGGGGGAACGGGGATATCCGCCTCTACTCGCCGCCCTCGTGCCGCCGCGCCGCCCGGCGGTCGAGCCAGTGGCGGGTCTCCCAGGCCGCCGCCGCGCCCACGACCGCGGCGCCGACGAGCTCGAGCAGGCGGGCGATCACGGGCCCTCGAGGCGGACGGACTCCCACTGCTTGGCGGTCGGGTTGTAGGACACGGCGACGATGGTGTCGCCGCCGTCGGCGGACCCGTACACCTGCAGCATCCCCCCCGAGCCGACGGGGGTGGCCGCCACCGCCCCGCCGGCGTCGAGGCCTTCGGCGAGCACCTCGGTGTACCAGGCTGTTCCGCCCCACCACCGGTGCACGAGCCGGCCCCCGCTGTCGACGTGGAAGACGTGGAACTGGCCCAGGGCGTTCACGGTGGCGATGCGGCCGGCGGCCACGCCGGTGGCGAGCAGCTGGTCAAGCTGGGCGGTGGTCATGGCGTCGTCCTCCCGGTCGATGCCGCCCGCGGCGATGGCCGCGGCGGCGCGGTCCTGGAGCCAGTCCAGGGGCAGGTCGTTGGTGTCGGGCTTGCGGTCGGTCCAGTCGCAGTGGCGGCACAGGTTGGCCACGGGCGCCCCGCACCCGGCCAGCAGCGCGCCCAGGACCGCGGGGTACACGGCGAGCTGGTCCGAGGTCCAGTCACCCGCGTTGCAGCACTCGGCCTCGACGCCGAGGGCCGAGCTGTTGCCGCTGAGGCCGTTCCAGCCGCCGGATCCCGCGTGGTTGGCCCGCCCGGCCGCCACCACCACGCACACTCCGGCCCGGTCGAGGTACACGTTGGCCAGCGGGCCGGCGAGGTCGGGCCGGCCGTTGACGACGGTGCTCAGCGAAGGCCGGCCGGTGGCCCCGCACGGTCCCGCCGTCCAGTGGGCCAGCGCGCCGTGGGGCCAGAAGTCCGCGGAGCCGCGCGTCGTCCAGCCCGAGTACTCCTCCACGGCCAGGCCGAAGGCCCGCAGCCGCTCAGCGATCCACGTCTGGCGGGGCACGGTCGACGAGCTCGTCGACGAGCTCGCGATACAGGCGGTCGTGCGGATGGTCGGGATCGTCAGCCGCGGGATCGGCGTCGGGGTCGCCCCCGTGGCCGTCGAGGTAGTCGGGATGGCTCACAACGGCACCGCCCACACCTCGAGCTGCGCCAGCGTCGCATCGTTGGGGATGGTGACGCTCATGCCACTGGTCAGTGCCCAGGCGCTGACCGTCGTGGTGCCGCCGGCGCCGGCGCGGTCAATCGAGCCTGCGCAGAACACTCCCTGCTGGGCGCCAGCGGTGGCCGGCAGGGAGATTCGGGCCTGACGGGCCATGGTGTCGCCCACCACGGCGACCCCGCCGGTGGTGTTGTAGCGGATGTGCGTATCCACCGTGCCCGCCGTCGCCGCCACGTTGCTGAAGTTGCAGCAGAACTGGAAGCGGAGCCGGTGCGGGAAAGCGATGGGCGGCACCGTGATCGACGCCTGCGCTGTCTCGGTGCCGCCCAGCGTGCCCCCGCCCGGCGCCGCCTTCGTTTGCGAGAGCTCGTGCGCCGAGCGGTTGACCCACACCCCGGCCACGCGCTGCCACAGCGTG
>DATFRN010000387.1:0-5651 GCA_035263165.1 Acidimicrobiales bacterium
AGAAGTCGTAGGTGGCACCGTGGTCGAACGAGAGGTTGCACGGGCACATCAGCTCGCACGAACACGTCTCGACATAGCTACCCGTCAGGTTCCACGCCATCGCCGCCCCTTTCGAGATGCGCGAGTCTCCCGCTCGGGCGATGACCCGTCAACCGGCGACGAGCGTCTCCCACCAGGACGCCTCCGGACGGAACGGCGCCGCTGGGCGGCCGGTGGCGTCGGTGTCGAAGCGGTAGGTGAGGCCGGCCCCGGGCTCGGCCCGGCG
This sequence comes from Acidimicrobiales bacterium, assembly GCA_035263165.1. Taxonomy (GTDB): domain Bacteria; phylum Actinomycetota; class Acidimicrobiia; order Acidimicrobiales; family VFJN01; genus ZC4RG19. Next base: position 266 of record DATFRN010000387.1, read on the forward strand.
CTGCTCGTGGCTCCAGTGCTCGGTGGCGGTGGTGACGTAGAGCCGGTGCAGGCCGGGGCCGGCGAACGCGCACGAGGTCGTCTCCCGGGCCGGGACCCGCAGGACCTGCCGCAGCTCGCCGCCGGGCGAGTAGCGCTCGACCCGGCCGCCGCCGAAGATGGCGACCCAGATGTCGCCGGCGGCGTCCACGGTCAGGCCGTCGGGCCCGGCGCCGGAGCCGGTGACCTCGACGAAGACCCGGCCGTCGGAGAGCGTGGCCCGGTCGCCGTCGAAGGCGAAGGCGTGGACGACGCGCGGGATGGTGTCGGCCAGGTACATCGTGGCGCCGTCGGGGCTCCACCCGATCCCGTTGGAGATGGTGAGGCCGTCGAGCACGACCTCGGTGTGCCCGTCGGGGTCGAGCCGGTGGAGCCGGCCGCCGCCGGGGCGGTTGTCGTCGGCCTTGGTGCCCGCCCAGAACCGGCCCTGCGGGTCGCAGGCCGCGTCGTTCATCCGCGTCCCCGCGGCGGTGACGTCCGCGATCGGGCGCAGCGAGCCGTCCTCGGCGAGATGGCTGAAGCCGGCGTTGGCGGCGAGCAGCCAGCCCTTGTCGCCGAGCACCGGGGCGATGGCGCCGACCGTCCCCGGCACGTCGTAGGTGCGGACGGGAACGAGGGACCCGTCGTCCTCGACGCGGTCGCGGTGGACCCGCCCGGCGAGGATGTCGACCCGCAGCAGCTCGCCGCGGCGGGCGTCCCACCGGGCCCCCTCGCCGAGCTCGTGCTGGTCGGTCGTGCAGGCGACCGCCTCGCCGGTCACCCGACGCGCTCCGGCTGGGGCGGTGGTGACCCGGCCACGACGCGAGGCTACCGCTGACGGCTGGACCACTCACCGTGGGGTAGTGCGTGGGTAGGGTGAGAATGCCGTCGTCCGTGGAGTCGCCCGTGCTCGATCCGGAGCCAGCCTTCCGCCCGATCCGGATGGACGGCGGCTACCCCCCGCTGGCCGACCTCGGCCTGATCGGGGACGGGGCGACCGCGGCGCTGGTGGGGCTCGACGGCAGCATCCGATGGATGTGCGTGCCCCGCTTCGACTCCGAGCCGCTGTTCTGCGCGCTGCTGGACCACGCCCGCGGCGGCGAGTTCCGGGTGGCACCCGAGCGGACGGTCGAGGCGCGCCAGCGCTACGAGCCGGACACCGGCGTCCTGATCACCGAGCTGCGCTGCGAGACCGGGCTCGTCCGGCTCACGGACGCGCTGGCGCTGCGCTCCGGGGCCGACCTCGCCGACGACGCCGCCGCCGACCGGCGCGAGCTCGTCCGCTCCGCGCTCGTGCTGGACGGGAGCGTCCGCCTCCGCGTCGACGTGCAGCCGCGCGGCGGCGCGCACGTGCGCCCCGCCTTCAACGGCCTGGCCGTCGACTGCCCGCGCCAGCCCGGACTGCGGCTGCACCTGCGGTCGAACCGCCCGCTCCCCGGGCTGCAGAGCACCCACGACCTACAGCAGGGCGACCGGCTCAACCTCGTCCTCTCGTGGGGCCGGTTCCATCGGCACCACCCGCTCGCCGCCGAGGCGAGGCTGCGCGAGACGGCCGACGCGTGGCGGCGGTGGATGACCGGGTTCCACTACGACGGTCCCGAGCCGGCCATGGTCCGGCGGGCGGCGATCACGCTCAAGCTCTGCGACGACTGGGCCAACGGCTCGCTCGTCGCCGCACCGACGTCGTCGCTGCCGGCGCCGGTCGGCGGGATACGCAACTGGGACTACCGCTACACCTGGATCCGCGACGCCGCCTACGCCGTCTTCGCCCTGCGCCGGATCGGCTTCGTCAACGAGGCCGACGCCTTCCTCGGCTGGGTGCTGGACGCGTTCGAGCGCAGCGAGCAGGCGCGGATCATGTACACGCTCGACGGCGACCCCATCCCCGACGAGCGGGAGGACGGCGAGCTCGAGGGTTACCGCCGCTCGGCCCCGGTGCGCTGGGGCAACGGTGCGGCCGACCAGCGCCAGCACGACGTCTACGGCGAAGTGCTCGACTGCGCCGACCAGTGGGTCAAGGCGGGCGGGCGGTTCGACCCCGTCCTGTGGGGCGGGCTGAGCGGCATCGCCGACGCCGCCGCCCACGCCTGGCGGGAGCCGGACCAGGGCATCTGGGAGGTGCGCAGCCGCGGCCGGATCTTCACCTACTCCGCCGGCATGTGCCAGGTGGCGCTGGACCGGGCCGCGGCCATGGCCGCGCGGCTCGGGCTCACCGGGCCGGTCGCCCGCTGGCGGGCCCAGGCCGCCGACCTCCGGGACACCATCCTGACGCAGGCCTGGAACGACGACGCCAAGACCCTGTCCGAGCACCTCGACGGGGGCGACAGCGTGGACGCGAGCCTGTTGGCGCTGCCGCTGCGGGGCGTCGTCCCGGCCGACCACCCGAGGATGGCCGCGACGACCGCCGCCATCGCCGAGCGCCTGTCCGCCGGCGACGGGCTGCTCTACCGCTACCGGCACGACGAGTCGCCGGACGGGCTGGCCGGCGACGAGGGCGCGTTCCTCCTGTGCAGCTTCTGGCTCGTCGACAACCTGGTCCACCAGGGGCGCCGCGACGAGGCCGGGCAGCTGTACGCGTCGCTGTGCGCCCGGGCCAGCCCGCTCGGGCTCCTGTCGGAGCAGGTCGACCCGACGAGCGGCGAGCTCACCGGGAACTTCCCGCAGGCGTTCAGCCACATCGGCGTGATCGCCAGCGGCGTCAACCTGGCCCGGGCCGGGGCCGCCGGATGATCGAGCACCTCGTCGTCCTGGGGGCGACCGGCGACCTGACGGCCCGCTACCTCCTGCCCGGCCTGGCGGCGCTGCGCAGCGGCGGGCACATCGGCGACGGCTTCCGGCTGACCGGGGTCGGCCGGCACGACTGGCGTGACGACGACTTCCGCGAGTGGGCGGCCGCCCAGCTGGACCGGCACGCGCCGACGGTGCCCGCCGCCGACCGGCGGGCCGTCGTCTCGGCGTCCGGGTACCGCCGGGCCGACGTCACCGATCCGGGCTCCCTGGCCGCCGTCGTGCCCGGCGCCGAGCCGGTTGCCGCCTACCTCGCCCTCCCACCGTCGATCTTCGCCGCCGCCGTCTCGGCCCTGGCCGGGGCCGGCCTGGTGGAGGGCAGCTCGATCGTGCTGGAGAAGCCGTTCGGGGAGAGCCTGGCGGAGGCCACCGCCCTGAACGCGCTGCTCTCGCGGGTGCTCCCCGAGGAGGCGGTGTTCCGCGTCGACCACTTCCTGGCCATGACCACCGTGCAGAACGTGCTGGGCACCCGGCTCGCCAACCGCGCCCTCGAACCGCTGTGGAACAGCGCGCACATCGCGGAGATCGACATCGTGTGGGACGAGACGCTCGCGCTCGAGGGCCGAGCCGCCTACTACGACGGCGTGGGTGCGCTCAAGGACATGCTGCAGAACCACCTGCTGCAGCTGCTCTGCCTGGTGGCGATGGAGCCGCCGATCAGCCTCGACGCCCGCGACCTGCGCGACCGCAAGGTGGACGTGCTGCGCTCGATCCGCCCGCTGAGCGACGACGACATCCTCCGCCACACCCGCCGGGCCCGCTACACGGGCGGGCAGGTCGGCGGCCTCGCCGTCCCGGCCTACGTGGACGAGGACGGCGTCGACCCCGACCACCGGACCGAGACCTTCGCCGAGATGGAGCTCCGGCTCGACAACTGGCGCTGGCACGGGACGCTGTTCCGGCTGCGCACCGGCAAGGCGCTGGGCCGGGACCGCAAGGAGGTGGCGGTGCGCTTCCGGCCGGTGCCGCACCTGCCCCGGGGCATGGGCGGCGACCCCCGGCGCAACGTGCTGCGGTTCGGGCTCGAGCCCGAGGGGGTGGCCGTGGAGATGTCCGGCGTCGGCCCCCGCGCCCGTGCGCTCGTCCCGCTGACCCTGACCGCGCAGCTCGAGCCGGCCGAGCTGCCCGCCTACGGCCGGCTGTTGCTGGACGTGTTCCACCGCGACCCCGCCCTGTCGATCCGCGGTGACGAGGCGGAGGAGTCCTGGCGCGTCGTCACCCCGGTGCTGGACGCGTGGGCGAAGGACCTCGTCCCGCTCCTGGACTACGCCGCCGGCTCGGACGGACCCGCCGATCAGGAGGATCACGCGGATGCCGAGTGAACAGAGACTGCCGCCGATCAACCGGAAGCGGCTGCGCAGCCAGCGCCTCCGGGAGGTCAACTTCCAGGGGGACGCGCTCCGGCTCGGCATGAACTGGACCGAGGATGACCTGCGCAAGCCGCAGGTGCTTGTCGAGAGCGCCTACGGGATGGGTCATCCCGGCACCTTCCACTTCCGCGGCCTGGTCGACGAGGTCTCCAACGGCGTGTACGAGGTGGGCGGCAAGCCGGCCGAGTTCGCGGTCTCCGACATCTGCGACGGCGTCGTCCAGGCGACCGACGGCATGAGCTACTCGCTGGTCTCCCGGGACGTCATGGCGGCGATGATCGAGATCCACGCGCTCGGCCACCCGCACGACGCGATGGTGCTGATCTCGGGCAACGACAAGTCCGTCCCGGCCCAGCTGCTGGCGATGGCCCGCTGCGACCTGCCCGCGATCCACGTGCCCGGCGGGACCCAGGTGAACGCGGCGAACTACATCACCTCCAACGAGATCTGGGCGATGGGGGCGGCGGTCCGGCGGGGCGAGCTGTCCCCGGACGAGCTCGAGCTGGCCCAGCGCGGGGCCTGCCCCACCTGCGGGGCGTGCCAGTTCATGGGTAGCGCCGCCACCGGGCAGGTGCTGTCCGAGGCGCTCGGCCTCGCCCTGCCGGGGTCGGCGCTCGTGCCCGAGCCGCTGACGATGCTGCTGCGCTACGCCCGGGCCGCCGGCAAGCAGGTCCTGCAGCTCCTGGCCGACGACCTCACGCCGCGACGGATCCTGACCCGCGAGGCGTTCGAGAACGCGATCGTCATCCACGCCGCCATCGGCGGCTCGACCAACGCCCTGCTCCACCTGCCCCCGATCGCCCAGGAGGCCGGCGTGGAGATCACGATCGACGACTTCGATCGCATCCACCGCCAGGTCCCGGTGCTGGCCAACGTGAAGACGACCGGCCGCTACCCGGTCGACTACTTCTGGTACGCGGGCGGCGTCCCGGCGGTGATGCTGGAGCTGCGGGACATGCTCCACCTCGACTGCATCACGGTCACCGGCCGGACCGTGGGCGAGAACCTCGACGAGATCGAGCACAGCCGCTTCTTCATGGCCGAACGGCTCGGCCACCTCAGCAACTTCCAGATCGACCGGGACGAGATCATCCGCCCCCGCAGCGATCCGTTCGGCAGCGACGGCGGGCTCGCCATCCTGCGCGGCAACCTCGCTCCCGACGGCGCCATGGTGAAGACCTTCTCCGTGCCGAAGGAGATGCACGTGCACAC
>DATFRN010000388.1:0-3886 GCA_035263165.1 Acidimicrobiales bacterium
GGCGCCCTCGGCCAGCGTGCGCAGCGCGGCGTCCCGCTTGCCCTCGTAGTCGGTGTCGAACCAGCCCGTCGCCCCCGGCACCTCGACGATCTCCATGCCGGTGAGCACGCCGAGGCCCCGGATCAGGTCGACGGCCGTGACGAGCGCCCCCGAGCGCCCGGTCGCCTCCCGGAACGACGGCAGCGCCGGCTGGTGGCCCTGGCCCCACAGCCACACCTGGCTGGCGCCGAGGCCGGAGGCGCCCACGATCTCCCGGCTGGCGTCCATGAGCTCGATCAGCCGGGGCGCGGCCGGGCCGCGGGGCAGCATGGCGGGCCGGCCGGTCAGGTCGTGGGGCGGCGTGCACACGGCGTCGGCCCAGTCGGCCGGGGCCACCACGATGTGGCGGTACTGGACGCCGGGGTGGAACTCCACCTCACCGCCGGCCCCGGCGCCGAGGGCGGCGTCGAGCGCCTTGATCACCACGGCGGCGTCGTCGGTGCGGGGGTGGCCGCCGGCGAAGTCGAGCATCGTGCCGTCGGCGCCGATGTCGACCAGGTTGCAGCGGAACGCCACCTGGTCGGGCCGCAGCCGCAGGCCCAACGCCGCGGCCTCGATGGGCGCCCGGCCGGTGTGGTAGCGGGCGGGGTCGTAGCCGAGGATCGACATGTTGCCCACGTCGCTGCCCGGCGCCATCCGCGGCGGGATGACCGCGGCCCGCCCGACCTCGCCCCGGGCGGCCAGGCCGGCCAGGGTGGGCATGGCCGCGGCCTCCAGGGGCGTGCGCCCGCCGAGCTCGGGGACCGGCTCGTCGGCGCAGCCGTCGGGGACGCAGATGACGTACTTCACCCCGCCAGTCTCGCGGGCGGGGCCCCGGGGGCGGTAGCCGGTGGGGCCGCTACGGGGCGAGGCCCCCGGCCTGGAGGATGTGGGGGCAGGCGGCGCCGATGCGCTGGAAGGCGCTGGTCATGCCCTGGGTCCCCTCGACCGGCGTGGTGTCGCCGTCGAACGCCGCCACCAGCATCGTCTCCAGGATGCGGTCGTCGACCACCCCGGACAGGCACGCCTTGTCCCTGGCGTCGAGGCTGTTGCCCTTGGCGAAGATGTCGACGAAGTAGGTCTTGGGGTCGCTGCACCCCTTGAGCCGCTGGTAGAAGGCGTCGCGCTGGGCCTGCGTGAGCCGGATGCCCAACGTGTCGACGGTCATCCCGGTCCGGGAGGCGAGCTTGCCGACCGACATCTTGGCGGCCATGGCCTCGGCGCCGACGGTGGCGACGTAGGACTCGGCGAAGCAGCGGCTCATCTTCGGGTCGTCGCCGAGGCCGTTGCCCTTCGACGCCTTGACCAGGGCGTCGACGTAGTTGGCGGCCGTCGGGGCCTTGGCCGGCTCGGTGGCCTTGCTGCCGCCCGAGCCCGACGACCCTCCGTCGCCGGACCCCGACGCACCGTCCGAGCCGCCGCCCCCGCAGGCCGCCAGGAGGCCGGCCAGCACGAGCGCCCACGCGATTCGTCGCATCGTCGTTCCCACGTCTCTCCCCCCGGAGTCTCGTCGCCGGGCGCGGTGCCGGCGGATCGCTTACTTACCGTAGCGTCAGTCAGTAGCCGGGGGCCACACAGCGCTCGACGTGGTCCCGCACGGCCGCCAGGTCGGTGCCGAGGAGGTCGTAGCGCTCCTCCCGGTCGAACAGGTCGGCCAGGTGCGGGGGCAGCTCGGGCCGCACGCCGGTCGCCCGCTCCACGGCGTCGGGGAACTTGGCCGGGTGGGCGGTGGCCATGCACACGACCGGCCGGTCGCCGCCGGCCGCCGGCCCGGCGCCCACGGCCCGGGCGGCGCCGACGCCCACCGCGGTGTGGGGGTCGGCCAGGTAGCCGGTGCGGCGGTGGAGGTCGGCGATCTCGGCCAGCGTGGCGTCGTCGTCGAGGCTGGCGGCCACGAAGGCCGGGTCGCTCGGCGCCTCGACCGACCCCAGCGCCCGGAACCGGCCCATCAGCTCGGCGGTGGCCGCCCCGTCCCGGCCCAGCAGCTCGAACAGCAGCCGCTCGTGGTTGCTGCTGACCTGGATGTCCATGCTCGGGCTGAGCGTGGGGACCACGCCGGTCTGGGACATGTCGCCGGAGCGGGCCCAGCGGGTGAGGATGTCGTTGCTGTTGGAGCCGATGATCAGCCGCCCGATCGGCGCCCCGGCCCGGCGGGCGATCCAGCCGGCGAAGATGTTGCCGAAGTTGCCGGTGGGGACGGCCACGTCGCAGGGCCCGACCGTGGCGGCGGCCGCCGCGTAGTAGGTGATCTGGGCGGCGACCCGGGCCCAGTTGATCGAGTTCATGGCGGACAGCCCGACGCGCTCGCGCAGGCCGGCGTCGGCGAACAGGGCCTTCACCAGGTCCTGGCAGTCGTCGAAGGTGCCCTCGATGGCCACGTTGTGGACGTTGGGGGCGTCGACGGTCGTCATCTGCCGGCGCTGGACGTCGGACACCCGCCCCGCCGGGTGGAGCACGACGATGTCGAGCGAAGGACGGCCGGCGCAGGCGGCGATGGCGGCCGAGCCGGTGTCGCCCGAGGTGGCCACGACGATGGTGGCCCGCTGGCCCCGGCGCTCCAGCTCCTGCTCGAACAGCCGGCCGACGAGCTGGAGGGCCACGTCCTTGAAGGCCAGCGTCGGGCCGTGGAACAGCTCGACCACGTGGAGGCCGGGCTCGACCTCCACGATCGGGCAGACGTCGGGGTGGTCGAAGGTGGCGTAGGCGGCGGTGACCAGGCCCTCGAGGCCGGCCCGGGAGAACGCCGAGCCCTCGACGTAGGGCCAGACCACGTCGGTGGCCAGCTCGGCGTAGGGGCGGCCCCGCGTGCGGTCGGCGTCGGGCAGGGGCGGCCACGTCTCGGGGACGTAGAGGCCCCCGTCGGCGGCCAGGCCGGCCAGGAGGACGTCCGAGAAGTCGAGGACCGGCGCCTGGCCCCGGGTCGAGACGTACTTCACGCCGGGCGCTCCTCGGGGCCGATCACCCGCAGGACCGACGTGATGCGGTCGACGGCGTCGAGGTGGTGGAGGTCGCGGATCGTGGCCTGCATGTCGGCCTCCCGGGCCACGTGGGTGATGAACACGAGGCGGGCCTCGTCGCCCAGGCCCTCCTGCTCCATCGAGCGGATGGACACGCCGTGGTCGCCGAAGATGCCCGCCACCGCCGCCAGCACCCCCGGCCGGTCGATGACGTCGAGGTTGAGGTAGTAGGCCGACGCCACCTCGTCGACCGGCCGCAGGCGGGCCTTGGCCAGCGAGCCGACGGTGGCGTGGCTGTTGCGGGCCCGGTTGAGGGCGGCGTCGATCAGGTCGCCGAGGATGGCGCTGGCGGTGGGCGACCCGCCCGCGCCCCGGCCGTAGAACATGAGGTCGCCGACGGCGTCGCCCTCCACGAACACGGCGTTGAAGCTGTCTCGCACCGAGGCGAGCGGGTGGTCCTCGGGGACCATGGCCGGGTGGACCCGCACGGCCACCTCGCCGGCGCCGCCGTTCCCGTGCTGCTCGGCGATGGCCAGCAGCTTGACGACGTAGCCCATCTTGGCGGCGTAGTCGATGTCGGCGGTGGTGATGCCGGAGATGCCCTCGTGGAACACGTCGCCGGCCACCACCCGCACGCCGAAGGCGATGGACGCGATGATCGCCGCCTTGGCCGCGGCGTCGTAGCCCTCGACGTCGGCGGTGGGGTCGCGCTCGGCGTAGCCCAGGCTCTGGGCCTCGGCCAGGGCGTCGGCGTAGCTGGCCCCGGCCTCGGTCATGCGGGTGAGGATGTAGTTGGTGGTGCCGTTGACGATGCCGAGGATGCGGCGGATGCGCTCGCCGGCCAGCGACTCGCGCAGCGGGCGGATGAAGGGGATGCCGCCGGCCACCGCCGCCTCGAACAGCAGGTCGAC
>DATFRN010000389.1:0-16002 GCA_035263165.1 Acidimicrobiales bacterium
CGGCGCCCGCCCGGGCCTCAGGCCCGGGCGGCGTCGCGCTCGTCGGCCAGGCGCACCGTCTCGTCCGACACCGGGGCCGCGAGGATGCCGGCCACCAGGTCGATGAGGTGGCTCACGAACAGCCGGTCGTCGCCGTGGGACCCCGAGGCCGCCCGCCGGCCCAGCTCGGCCGCGGCGCAGCGGATGGCCGTGAAGCGCCGGTGGACCCGCACGGCCTGCACGTCGAGCAGCGGGGCCACGCCCTCGCGCCAGCGCTCGATGCTGCCGCCGGCGTCGTCGCCCGGCTCGCCGGGCCGGGCCGGGCGGGGCCGGTTGACCAGCTCGGCCCAGATCTGCAGGTGCAGCCGGCCGCTCTCGTCGGCCAGCTTGGACGCCGCCGGGCGCACGAGCGCCGCCGCGTAGTCGCGCAGCCCGGCCCCGCCGTCGGCGTCGAACTGGTCGAGCATGGCGTGGCGGCGGGCGTCGATGTCGTGGCGGTGGCGGTCGAGCACCGCCTTCACCAGCCCGGACCGGTCGCCGAAGTGGTACTGGACGGCGATGGCGTTGCGGGCGCCGGCCTCGCGGTTGATCTCCCGCAGGCTGACCCCGGTCACGCCCCGCTCGGCGAAGAGCCGCTCCGCCGCGTCCAGCAGCCGCGCGCGGGTGGCGTCGGCTGTACCATGCATCTGCACCAGGTGATGATGCACGCGCATCAGCACCGCTGTCCAGCGACCACCGAGGGGGACGCGCCATGGCCTGGGATTTCTCCACCGAGCCGGAGTTCCAGGAGCAGCTCGACTGGATCGACGAGTTCTGCCGCGACGAGATCGAGCCGTTCAACATCGTGTTCCCGGTAGCCCTGCGCACCAACGACCCCAAGGTCAAAGCGCTGGCCCGCGGACTCCAGCAGCAGATCAAGGACCGGGGCCTGTGGGCGCTGTTCCTCGACGAGGAGCTGGGCGGCCCCGGCTTCGGCCAGCTCAAGCTGGCGCTGGTCAACGAGATCCTCGGGCGCTACCCCGCCGCGCCCGGCTTCTTCGGCACCGCCGCCCCCGACACCGGGAACATGGAGCTGCTCGCCGCCTACGGCACCGACGAGCAGAAGGAGCGGTGGCTGGTCCCGCTCATGAACCAGGAGATCTGGTCGGCCTACTCGATGACCGAGCCCCAGGGCGGCTCCGACCCCTCGCTGTTCAGGACCAACGCCGTCCAGGACGGCGACGAGTGGGTCATCAACGGCGAGAAGTGGTTCACCAGCGCCGGCCGCTACGCCGACCTCCTGTTCGTCATGACGACCAGCGGCATGTTCGTGGTCCCCACCAACACGCCGGGCGTCGAGTTCCTCCCCGACAGCCCCCGGGCCCACAGCCACATCCGCTACAACGAGGTGCGGGTCCCCCTCGACCACCTGCTCGGCCCGCCCGACGGCGCCCGGGTGCTGGCCCAGCGGCGCCTCGGCGGCGGCCGCATCCACCACGCCATGCGCTCGATCGCCCAGTGCAAGCTGGCCTTCGACATGATGTGCGAGCGGGCGCTGTCGCGCGAGTCGCACGGCAAGATCATCGCCGACCACCAGATGGTCCAGCAGGCGATCGCGGACTCCTACGCCGACATCAACATGCTGCGGCTGCTGGTGCTGTGGACGGCGTGGACCATCGACAACTCGAGCACCCAGGCGGCCCGCACCCAGATCGCGGCGTGCAAGTACACCTGCGCCAAGACGCTGCGGGAGGTGTCCTACCGGGCCATCCACATCTACGGCTCGCTCGGCGTCACCGACCTCACCCCGCTCCAGGACATGTGGGCCGGCTCGCCCACCATGGCGGTGATGGACGGCGTCGACGAGGTCCACAAGGTGACCGTGGCCCGCAACGTGCTCAAGGAGTACCGGCCCCACGACGGGCTCTGGCCCACCGAGTACCGGCCGGCCAAGCGGGCCGCGGCCCGCAAGAAGTTCGAGCCGCTGCTGGCGTCCGACCCCGACCTGGCCCGCTACGCCGACGGCATGGCCCGCTACATGGCCGGCCGGGGCTGACGGGGTGGAGCTGACCGGCCGGGTCGCCGTCGTCACCGGCGGGGGCGGCGGCATCGGCGAGGCGTTGTGCCGCGCCTTCGCCGCCGCCGGCGCCCGGGCGGTGGTGGCCGCCGACCTCGACGGTGCCGCCGCCGAGCGGGTGGCGGCCGACCTCACGGCCGAGCACGGCACCGCCGCGCTGGGGCTGAAGGTCGACGCCGGCAACGAGGGCGACGTCGTGGCGCTGGTGCGACGCAGCGAGGACGACTTCGGGCCGATCGACCTGTTCTGCGCCAACGCCGGGATCATCGTCATCGGCGGGGTCGAGGTCCCCGACGCCGACTGGGAGCGGATGTGGCGGGTCAACGTGGCCAGCCACATCTACGCCGCCCGGGCCGTGCTGCCGGCCATGCAGGCCCGGGGCGAGGGCTACCTGCTCCACACCGCCTCGGCGGCCGGGCTGCTCACCCAGCTCGGCTCGGCGCCCTACTCGGTGACCAAGCACGCGGTGGTGGCGCTGGCCGAGTGGCTGGCCATCACCTACGGCGACGCCGGCATCCGGGTGTCGTGCCTGTGCCCCCAGGCGGTCAGCACGGCCATGACCGGGTTCGCCACCGCCACCGTGGGCGACAACGCCGCCTCCACCGCCCGGCGCGACGGCGTCCTGCCGCCGGCCGACGTGGCGGCCGCGGTCGTCGCCGGGCTGGCGGCCGAGGAGTTCCTCATCCTCCCCCACCCCGAGGTCGCCACCTACGAGCAGCGCCGGGCCGGCGACCGCGAGCGCTGGCTGAAGGGGATGCGGCGGGCCCAGGCCGCGATGGCGGCGGCGTGGCGGGAGAGGTGACAGCGATCCCCGACGCCGCGGCCCGCTACCTCGACCTGCTGGCCCGCTGCCTCACCCGCGACCTGTTCCTCGACGAGGAGGTCCGCAACGTCGACCTGCGCCGGTGGCCGGGCGGCGAGCCCGACGGGCTGCGCGACCTGCTGCGGGAGCGGCGGTGGCGGGTGGTGCGGCCCGGCGCCGACGAGGCCACCCGGGCGGTCGGCCGCGACTGGCCGCCCCACGCCGAGACCATGGTCGGGCTGGCCCGGCTGGCGAACGTGCGCGACCTCACGGCCGCGGCCCTCGCCGACGGCGTGCCCGGCGACCTGGTCGAGACCGGCGTGTGGCGGGGCGGCACGGCGATCTACCTGCGGGCGATCCTGGCCGCCCTCGGCGACACCGGCCGCACGGTGTGGGCCTGCGACTCGTTCGAGGGCCTGCCCGAGGCCGACGCCGAGCGCTTCCCCGTCGACGTCCCCCTGCGGCTGCACGAGCACCGCGAGCTGGCGGTGGGCCTCGAGCGGGTGAAGGCCAACTTCGCCCGCTACGGGCTGCTCGACGACCAGGTGCGGTTCGTCCCCGGCTGGTTCCGGGACACCCTGCCCAAGCTGGCCACCGAGCTCGACGCCATCGCCGTGCTGCGGCTCGACGGCGACATGTACGAGTCGACCATCGACGCCCTGACCCACCTCGAGCCGCTGGTGGCGCCGGGCGGGTACGTCATCGTCGACGACTACAACGGCATCGAGGCCTGCCGGCGGGCCGTCACCGACCACCGGGAGCGCCACGGCATCACCGCGCCGCTCCAGGAGGTCGACTGGACGGCCGTGTGGTGGCGCAAAGCCTGAGTCAGGTGCCGTTGCCCGGCGCCGGACGCGGCCGGGGCGGCACCAGCTGCTTGGACCGCTTGACCTCGTAGAGCTCGGCGTCGGCCCGGCCCACGACCTCGCTCGCCGGGCCCGTGGCCACGCCGATGCTCACGCCCACGGTCACCACGGGCCCGCCGGGGACCGTCACCGGCCGGGAGAGCGCGCCCCGGATGCGGCCGGTCGACGCCGCCACCCCGGCGGGCGGGGTGCCGTCGGCGAACACGATGGCGAACTCGTCGCCGCCGAACCGGGTCACCAGGTCGTCGCCCCGCACCGTGGCCGCCAGGCGGTCGGCCACCACCCGCAGGACGGCGTCGCCGGTGTCGTGGCCGTAGGTGTCGTTGACCGGCTTGAAGTCGTCGAGGTCGAGCAGCGCCACCGTGACCGGGCCGGGGGCGGCGTCGAGCCGCTGGCGCAGCGCGGCCCGGTTGCCGAGCCGGGTGAGCGGGTCGGTGACGGCCTCCCGGCGCAGCGTGCCCTGGCGGCGGCGCTCGCCCAGCACCAGGCTGGCCAGCCGCATCGTCTGGCCCAGGCCGTGCTCGGTGCCGAGGTTGTGCTCGGCCGGCACCGCCACCCACACGACGACGCACCCCATGACCTCGCCGGAGAACGGGTCGGGCAGCGGGAGCGTCCAGGCGCAGCCGAAGCCCTCGGCCCGGGCCGCGGCGGCCAGGTCGTCGGGGAAGCCGGCCAGGTTGCTCGGCGTCCGCCGCAGCCCCGACCGCACGCACGGTCGCCACCAGCGCTCGTCGGCGATCAGCCGGGCCGCGGCGCTGCCCTCCGGCGCACCCGGCACCGGTGCGCCGTCGACCAGGCCCACCACGGCGGCGGCGCCCAGGAAGTCGGGGACCAGCCGGGCGCAGGCCGCCAGCACGTCGGCCAGCGGGGCGTCGGCCATCAGCAGGTCGACGACGTGGGCGACGCCGTCGAGCTCGCCGCCGGCGCGCCGGGACATGACCAGCAGCCCGTTGACCTCCGGGTCGTCCAGCAGGTTCTGGACGATGGCCTCCATCGTGACCCACGACCCGTCGGCCCGGCGCTTGCGGTAGCGCAGCGGCTCGATCGTCAGCTCCGTGCCCTGGCCCCGGTCCCGGGACGCCTGCAGCTGGGACAGGCCGTGGATGATGCGGGGCACGTCGTCGGGGTGGACGTCCTCGAGCGAGCCGCGGCCCACCCGGCGGCCCGGTTCGGCGCCGATGACCCAGGCGGCCGAGGCGCTCATCCACGCCGTGGTCATGCTGGGCTCGAGGAGCGAGACCGCCATGGACGGCGAGCGGTCGAGGGCGCGCAGCAGGCGGGCCGCCACGTCCGCCGGGATGGCGCCCACCCCCGGCTCGTCCGACAGCGCGGTCATGAACCCCTCGCCTCTCTCTTCCCCCGTCTGTCCCCAGCGTAGGCGCGCAGGCCTCGCCTTGACACCGCGCGGAGGATGGCAAGGTCGTGACGAGGAGGACGTCAGTGAGCGATTTCACCACCGAGCCCAGGTCCGATCCGGGCGCCCGACCGCCGTTCGCCGACCGGGGTGACCAGCCCTCCTACGCGCCCACCGACCGCGGCCCAGCGCCGGCGCACCAGGCCCCGGCGGCCGCCGGCCCCGGCGCCACGACCGCCCGCGCCCCCGGTTACCCGGCCGCCTCGCCGGGCGGCCCCACGGCCCCGGCCTCCGCCGCGCCCCGCCCGCCGGCCGCCAACGGGCCGGCGCCGTCCGAGGTCAAGGGCCGCATCCACATCGCCGACGAGGTGGTCGAGAAGGTGGCGGCGCTGGCCGCCATCGAGGTCGACGGCGTCGCCGACCTCGGCGGCGACTTCGAGCGGGCGATCGAGTCCGTGCGCGAGCGCATCGGCCTCGGGTCCAAGCGGGGCGACCAGGGCGTCAAGGCCGAGGTCAAGGGCCACGAGGTCTCGGTCAACGTCACGATCATGGTCGAGTTCGGCCACGTGGTCCTCGACGTGGCCCGCCGGGTCCAGGCCAACGTGGCCGCCCAGACCACCCGCATGCTCGGGCTGCGGGTGGTGGAGGTGAACGTGACCGTCGACGACGTGCGCACGTCCCGCCCCGAGGCTGAGGCCGAGGACGGCGACGGCGACGGGGACGTGCGCTGAAGGGGTGACCGCCACCCACGGCCCGCTGGCGCCGGCGGCGACCGACCCGCTGGCCGCCGCGGCCATCGGGGTGCTGCGGGGCAACGACCGGGGCGAGTGGACCCGCCCGTCCCCCCGCCTCTATCCCCACCAGTGGAGCTGGGACGCCGCCGTCGTCGCCGTCGGCTGGGCCCACCTCGACCCCGCCCGGGCCGTGACCGAGCTGCGCTCGCTGCTGCGGGGCCAGTGGGCCGGGGGGATGATCCCCCACATCGTGTTCGACGACTGCGTGGCCTTCGGCGCCTACGAGCCCCGGCCCCGCACCTGGGCCACGGCCGGCCTGTCCCCCGCCGGCGTGGCCACCAGTGGCATCTGCCAGCCGCCGCTGCACGCGGTGGCGCTGGCCCGGGTGCGGGCCACCGCCGCGGCCCGGGGCGGCGCGACGGCGGCTGGGGTCGACGCCGCCGTCGTCGAGCTGTACCCGGGGCTGGCCGCCTGGCACCGCTGGCTGCACCGGGCCCGCGACCCCCGGGGCACCGGCCTGGTCACCATCCTCCACCCCTGGGAGAGCGGGCTCGACAACTCGCCCCGGTGGGACGCCGCGCTGGCCGCGGTGGCCGTCGACGCCGCCGCCACCGGCGAGCGCCGCCCCGACCTCGACCACGTGGCCGACCCGGCCGAGCGGCCGTCCGAGGGCGACTACCGCCGCTACCACACGCTGGTGCGGGCGCTGGTCGAGGCCGGCTACGACCAGGACCGGGCGCTGCGAGCCCACCCGTTCCGCATGGTCGACGTCCTGTTCACCGCCATCCTGGCCGCGGCCGACGACGCCCTGGCCGACCTGTCCGTGGTGGCCGGCCGGCCGGGAGCGGCCGCGGGGCACCGGGCCGACGCCGAGCGGGGCCGCCGGGGCCTGGAGAGCTGCTGGGACCCGGACCGGGCCGCCTGCCTCGACCGCGACCTGGTCGCCGGAGGCCGGCCGGTGGCCGCCGACACCATCGCCGGGTTCGCCCCGCTGGTGGCGGGGTGCGACGCCGACCGGGCGGCGGCGCTGGCCGCCCGCCTGGCCGGGCCGTCCTGGGCCGGCGCCCCCGGGCTGCGCTGGCCGGTGCCCCCCACCGTGGCGGTGGACGACCCGGCGTTCGACCCCCGCTCGTACTGGCGGGGACCGAGCTGGCCGGTCGTCACCTGGCTGCTGTGGTGGTCGCTCGGCCGGGCCGGGCTCGGCCGCGAGGCCGAGGCGCTGCGCTCGGCCGCGCTGGCCCAGCTGCGGGACACGGGCTGCTGCGAGTACGTCGACCCGGTGGCCGGCGAGCCGCTCGGGTCACCGGCCCAGTCGTGGACCGCGGCCGTGGCCCTCGACTGGCTGGCACACCAGCCGCAGCCCTAACCCTGCGGCATCTGCATCTCGCGCGGCTCGACCAGGACGAGCCAGTTGCCCGAGTTGTCCCGCATGACCGCCTCGACGCCGTAGGGCCGGTCGGACGGCTCCTGCATGAACTCGACGCCCTTCCCGCGGAGCTCGGTGAAGGTCTTGTGGCAGTCGCTGGTGCGCAGACCGAAGCCGCCCATCGTCCCGTCGGCCAGCGCCCGGCGGACCGCCTCGGCCATGCCGTCGTCGAGCGGCGGCCCGGGCTTCATGAGCGTGACCTCGAGCTCGGGGTGGTCGGGGTGCACCACGGTGACCCACCGGAACCCGTCGCCCATGGTGACGTCGGTGCCCTCCCGGAAGCCGAGCACGTCGGTGTAGAACTTCTTGGCCTCGTCCTGATCGTTCACGTACAGGGTGACCAGGGAGATGTTCGTGATCATGGGGCCAACCTAAGACGGCGGGGCGTCCCCTGGCTTCTTCGGGATTGCGGACTTGCCCGGCGGCGGGCGGCGGTCGCTCAGGCCGTGCATGAAGATGTAGCAGCCCGGGATGTGGGGCGTGCCCGAGGCCGCGTAGCGGGCCTGATAAGCCGACGGCGAGGTGCCGACCAGCTCGCGGAAGCGGCTGCTGAACGAGCCGAGGCTGGTGTAGCCCACGAGGTGGCAGACCTCGGTGACGGTGAGGTTGGTGGCCCGCAGCAGGTCCTGGGCCCGCTCGATGCGCCGTTCGGCCAGGTACAGCGCCGGGGTGCGGCCGTAGGTGGCGGCGAAGCACCGCAGGAAGTGGTACTTCGACACCCCGGCCTCCGCCGCCAGGCGGCCGAGGTCGAGCGGCTCGGCGTAGTCGCGGTCGGCCAGGTCGCGGGCGCGGCGGAGGTGGACCAGGAGGTGCTCTGGGACCCGCACGGCCGCGGCGGTGGCCATGCACCGAGCGTACCGAGCGGCGGCCCTAGCCTCGGCCTGTGCCCCCCGACCCCGGCGAGACCGGTGACGAGTTCCTGGCGGCGCTGGAGGACGTCGCCGGCGGGCCCGACCTGGCGGCGGCGTGGGAGGAGCTGTCGTCCGGCTACCGCGCCGGGCGGCCGACGCCGGCGGGCGCGGCGCTCAGCGACCGCCACGCCCGGGCCTACGCCGCCGGCCGGGCGCCCGCCACCTTCGCCGCCGTGGCCGCCGCGCTGGGCGCGCTGGCCGCCCGCCGGCCGGGCTGGGCGCCGGCCAGCCTCCTCGACCTCGGCGCCGGGCCCGGCGTCGCCACCTGGGCCGCGGCCGGCGCGTTCCCCGGATTGACGGCCGCCACCCTGGTCGAGCGGGCGCCGGCCATGGCCCGGCTGGGCCGGGCGCTGGCCGCGGGCGGGGCGCCGCCGGTGGTGCGCGGCGCCCGCTGGGTCGAGGGCGATGCCACCCGCCCGCCGGGGCGGGCCGACCTGGTGGTGGCGGCCTACGTGCTGGGCGAGCTGGACGAGCGGGCCGTCCCCGGGGCGGTGGCGGCCTGGTGGGCGGCCGCGGGGGCCGAACTGGTGATCGTCGACGCCGGCACGCCGGCCGGCTTCGCCCGGGTGCGGGCGGCCCGCGACGCCCTGGTCGCCGCGGGCGCCACCCTCACCGCGCCCTGCCCCGACGACGGGCCGTGCCCGATGGCCGGCGGGGACTGGTGCCACTTCGCCGTGCGCCTCCACCGCCCGCCGGCCCTGCGGGGGCTCAAGCGGGCCGCACTCGGCTACGAGGACGAGAAGTTCGCCTACGTCGCCGCCTCCCGGGGGGCGCCGGCCCACGCCGCGGCCCGGGTCCTGCGCCACCCCCAGGCGCGGGCCGGCCATGTCCGCCTCACGCTGTGCCGGGGCGGCGCCTGCGAGACCCTGGTCGTCCCCCGCAGCCGCCGGGACGCCTACCGCTGGGCCCGCCACGCGCGGTGGGGAGACGCGGTGCCGCCCGAGGCGTTGGCCTGAGCCTCACGGAGTGTTCACCTGCCGTTCAGGGCCGTGCCAGGGGCAGGACAACGGCGCTTCCTACGGTCGCCGGCATGCAACGGATGTCCCGCCGTGACCTGTTCCGCAACGGCGCCGTCGCCGCCGGCGCCGCCGTCGTCTTCTCCGGGGAGTTCCTCGACCTGCTGTCGGCCTCGCCGGCCGGGGCCGCGCCCATCGGGGGCTTCGGTCCCCTGGTGCCCGACCCGGCCGGCAAGCTCGACCTGCCCGAGGGCTTCACCTACTCGATCGTGGCCCGCTCCGGCCTGTGGGGGCAGGACCCGTACAACGAGTCGTTCGACGTCCTCGACGACGCCGGCCACCCGCCCTTCCCGACCAAGGCCGACGGTACCGGCGCGTTCGCCGGCCCCAAGGGGGGCACGATCCTGGTCCAGAACCACGAGCAGGACGCGGTGGCCCCCGGCGGCCAGTTCCTGCCGCTCACGCCGAAGAACACCGGGGCGCCGGTCTACGACGGCTCGGCCACCAACGCCTTCGGCGGCACCACCAACCTGGTGCTCGACCGCGGGGCCAACGTCCAGCGCCGCTACGTCAGCCTGGCCGGCACCATCCGCAACTGCGCCGGCGGCGTCGCCCCGTGGGGCGCCTGGCTGACCTGCGAGGAGACCGAGTCCATCGTGGCCGGCGGCAAGCGCCACGGCTACGTGTTCGAGGTCGACGCCGGCGGCACCCGCACCACCGGCGAGCCGCTGGTCGGGCTGGGCCGCTACGCCCACGAGGCGCTGGCCATCGACCCCCGCACCTCCCAGGCCTACCTGACCGAGGACGCCAGCGGCCCCAACGGCCTGCTCTACCGGTTCACCCCCACCCGGGCCCGGGGCCGGTTCGGCGACTACGCGGCCGGGGGCGCGCTCGACACCATGCAGGCCTGGACCCGCGAGGGGAACCCGATCGACGATCTGTCCCAGATCACCGAGGTGGGCACCCAGCTCCGGGTCCAGTGGGTGCCGGTGCCGATCCCCGATCCCGACGGCACCAACGCCTCGCCCTCGACCCGCAAGCAGTTCGCCTACCCCGGGCGGTCCGCCAGCCTGGCCCCGGCCAGCCCCGACCGGGTCACCCGGGCCAAGAAGTTCGAGGGCGCCTTCTGGGAGACGGGCGCGGCCTGGATCGTGTGCAGCTTCACCAAGACCGCCGACCTGCCCGCCTCGGTGAGCTACCCGGCCCTGCCCCCGACCGTCCACGACGGCCAGGTGTGGAAGTACAAGCCGGGGAACGGCACGCTCACGCTGGTGGCGCTGCTGCCCTCCCACGAGGCGGCGGACGACTACGGCACGCCCGGGGTGTTCGACAGCCCCGACAACATCGCCGTGTCGGCCAACACCGGCGTGTTCCTGGCCGAGGACGGCGAGGGGCTCAATCACGTGCTCGCCGTCGACCGCCGGGGCGGCGTGTCCGCCTTCGCCCGCAACCGGGTCGTGTTCCACGACGGCGCCGAGGAGATCTTCCGGGAGTTCACCGGCCCCACGTTCAGCCACGACGGGAAGTTCCTGTTCGTGAGCGTGCAGGACCCCGGCATCACCTACGCCATCACGGGCCCCTGGTCGCAGGCCCGCCACTAGGGGGCCCGGGCCGGCGCCCTGGCCCTCGGGGCGTGCGGCGGCGGGAGGAGCGACGAGCAGAAGGCGGCCGAGGCGCTCATCCAGCAGGCCGACGAGGACATGCAGGCCACGACCACGACCACGGCGCCGGCGGCGGTGGTGGCGTTCCGGGTGGTCGACACCGGCACGAAGCCGAAGGACCTGAACATCGGCGCCGACCTGGTGTCGCTGCTCGACGCCGACGGCGCCCGGGTCCCGGCGGCGTTCGACGGCCTCGACTCGACCACGGTCGTGGCCGGCGGGCGGGCCGACCTGGAGGCCGCCTTCCCGCTTCCCGAGGACGTCACCGCCGACGACCTCGGCGACTTCGGGTTCCAGGTCGGCGACGAGGAGTCCGAGCCGGCGGTGGTGCCGTTCAGCGGCGAGGCCGCCCGGTCGCCCTACCCCCTGAAGCTCACGATGCCGGCGAGCGTCGACGGCCTCGTGCTCGCCGGCGGCACCAGCCGGCCCGGGACCAAGGGCGCGGCCACCATGCGGTCGATCAGCGCGGTCGTCGGCCTCGACCACCACGGCGCCCGGGCCAGGACGGGCACCCGCTTCGTGACCGTCACCGCCGCCGTCGACATCCACGAGGGCCGTCGGACCGGGAGCCGAACCTCAGCGCCCTCGGGCTGGCCGTGGACGGCATCACCGTCCCCGGCGCCAAGGGCGGGTCGTTCAGCCTGCCGGAGATGCCGTAGGGGCGCCCGGGGCCGGCAGGGCCACCGGCGGGGCCACCAGCCCGGCCAGCCGGCGCCCGGCGGCGAACAGGCGCCCGGCCCGGGCGTCGTCGCCGTCGAGGTGGCCGAGCAGCTCGACGCCGAGGAACACGGCGAGGATCACGTCGGTCGCCTCGTCGACCGGCAGGAGGGCGGCCAGCGGGCCGCCCTCCACCGCGCGCCGGACGGTGGCGGCGATCAGCCCGCGCCAGGCGTCCATGGCGTGGGTGACGCCCTCCCGCAGTCGGGGCTCGGCCCCGGTGGCGCCGACCAGCTCGGTCATGGCACCGATGTGGCCGGAGCGGACGTCCTCGCCGTGGAGCTCCTGCCAGGCGGCGACGATGGCGCCGGCGTCGTCGAGGGGCTCGATGGCGGCCCGGTAGGCGGCGAAGCGGCGCTCGTTGGAGTCGATCAGGGCCGCCACCAGCAGCTCGGGCAGGCCCCCGAAGTGGTAGTAGATCGACGCCTGGTTGCAGCCGGCCGCCTCGGAGATCGCCCGGGCGGTGGCCCCGGCGTAGCCCGCCCGGTCGAGGGTGGCGATGGCGGCGTCGAGCAGCCGGCGGCGGGTGAGGTCGGGGTCCGCGCCCCGCCCGCGCTTGGAGGGCATGGCCGGCAGTGTAGTCAAGCGCGTGTTTGAAACAAGTGTTGACATCGCACGATCCATATGCAACACCTGTTTACAACGAACGTTGCAGAAGGAGCCCCGATGCCCCGCGACCCCCGGCGCACCATCCCCGCCCTGGCCGTGCCCTCGCTGGCCGACCTGGGCCTCGCCCACCTGGCCGACATCCCCCGCCGGACCCGGTGGCTGTTCCTGCTGCGCCCGGTGGCGGCGGCCGGGACGGCGCTGGCGCTGGCCCGGCGGGGGCACCCGACGGCGGCGCTGGCCCTGGTCCCGCTGTGGTACGGCTGGTCGCTCACGCTGGTGCACCACATGATCCACGGGTCGCTGGGGGCGTCGCCCGCCCTGCGCCACCTCGGGCTGTGGCTGGGCGGGGCGCTGGTCCTGCACTCGGGGCACGCGCTGGTGCGCACCCACCTGCAGCACCACCGCACCGACCCCGCGGCCCCCGACCCGGAGGGCGAGATCGAGTCGGTGCCGGCCCGGGGCCTGCCGGTCGCCACGGTGGCGTTCCGCTACCGGCTGTGGGCCTGGGCCTGGCGGGCCGGCCGGCCCCGGGGCTGGATCGCCGCCGAGGCCGCCGGCCACGTCGCCGTGCTGGCCTGGGCGCTGACCCACGCGGCGGACCCCCTGGCCCGGCCGCTGCTGGCGGTGTGGGCGGCCGACGTGGCCTTCGCCCTGCTGGCCGCCCGCGGCCCGCAGACCAACTGGGGCCGCCCCGTGCCCACCCCGCTGGTGGCCGTCCGCTGCCGCTGGGCGCGGTGGGTGCTGTTCGCCCACAACTGGCACCTGGAGCACCACCTCTACCCCCAGGTCCCGCTGCCCGCCCTGGCCAGGGTGGCCCCCGCCGTCGACGACCTGCTGGCCCGGCACGGCGCGCTGGTCACGAGGCTGCCGTGAGCGCCGCCGCCGTCCTCGCCCGGCCGGGCGCCGGGACGTTCGCCGTCGCCATCGGGCCCCGGCGGCGGGACCGCTGGGTCGCCCGGGCCGCCGGCCACCGCCGGGCCGGGGCGGTGCCGGTCGCGCTGGCCGTCGTGCCCGCCCCGGGCGGCGAGCGCTGGGTGCGGTCGATCGACGGGCGCCGCCGGGCCAGCACCGTGACCCGGCGGGGCGGCGCCCTGGTCGAGCGGGTCGGCCCGCTGGCGCTCACGTTCCGGGCCACCGCCTCGGGCCCCGCCGGCGGCGCCCGGCTCGACCTGCGCCGGGCCGCCCTGGTCGCCGGCCCCCTCCGTGTCCGGCTCCCCCGCCGGCTGGTGCCGGCCATCGCGTGCACGACGAGACCGTGCTGGGACGGCCTCGCCGTGGGCGTCGACGTCCGCGGCCGGCGGGGGCGGCGCATGCTCGCCTACGGCGGGATCCTGCGATGACCGCCGTCGTGCTCCTCCTGCTGGCCAACGGGGTGCTCGGCGCCGTCGACACGCTCTGGTACCACGAGATCGTGGCCGGCCTCCCCCGGCGGCCCGACCGCCACGGCACCGAGCTGCGGCTGCACGCCGCCCGCGACGCGGTCTACGCCGTCCTCTACGGCACGGTGGGCTGGTGGGCGTGGCGGGGCGGGTGGGCGGCGGTGCTCGGCGCCCTGCTGGCCGCCGAGATCGTCATCACCCTGGCCGACTTCGTGGTCGAGGACCGCACCCGCCGGGTAGGGGCGGGCGAGCGGGTGCTGCACGCGGTGATGGCCATCGTCTACGGGGCGATGCTGTGCCGCCTGCTCCCGATCCTGGCCGCCGGCGCCCCGGCCGGCGCCCCGGTGCCGGTCCCGCTGGCCGTGCTGGCGACGCTGTTCGGCGCCGGCATCGCCGCCTCGGGCCTGCGGGACGCCGCGGCCGCGTCCCGGGGCGGCAGGAAGCTGTATCAGGCGGGGGTGCCGGCGCATCTGTGCGGTGAGCTACCGGAGCGGGAGGATGCCCCATGTCCAGCGCCGAGACGCCCGCCGAGGCCGGCAACGGCCTGAGCCGCTTCTCCCTGCACGCCACCGAGGCGGCGTCCGCCGCGGTCCTGGACCGGCTGGCCGCCGACCGGGCCGCGGCGCCCGGACTGCGGCCCGAGGGGACCGACGCCCCGGCCGCCGTCGACCCCGAGACGGCCGCCCGGCGCATCCTCGACCAGGCGCTGGCCAGCCCGGCCGTGCCGTCGCTCACCGCCCCGGTGGCCGACGGCGTGGTCAGCGAGTTCAAGACCATCGGCACCGAGACCGTGCCGCTGACCGGCACGACGACCGTGAAGTTCCGCCAGTCGGTGGCCGGCATCCCGGTCTACGGCTCTCTGGTGACCGTCGAGCTCGACGAGAACAACGAGCTGGTCGGCCTCGACTCGGCCGTGGGCGAGCCCGACGGCGTCGACCCGGTGGCCACGGTGGCGCCGGCGGCGGCGCTGGCCGCGGCGGCCGAGGCGCCCGACGGCTACACGCCCGACCTGGCCGGCGCGGTCCCCAAGCTGCACTGGTACTACGACCGGGCCGGGTCCCGGTGGCGGCTCGTCTACCTGCTGGAGCACGTGCCGGTCGCGATCGACCGCGACCACGAGTCGGCCGACGACCGCGACAGCGGCCTGGAGCCGCCCCGCTTCGTCGACTACGTGATCGACGCCCACGACGGCGACGTCGTGACCCTGGTCCCCCGCACGCCGAGCATGGCCGGCCCCGCCGAGGACCAGACGGCGCCCGACTCGTTCGGCGCGTCCCGCACGTTCTCGGCCGAGCGCGACGGCGACCGTCTGTTGCTGAGGGACGCGGCCCACAACGTCGAGACCTACGACTTCGGCTTCGGCGACCCTGCCGTCGACGACGGCCGCCTGCCCGGCGACGCCATCGCCAACCCGCCCGACTGGACGCCCGCCGCGGTGAGCGCCCACGCCAACGCGGTGGCCGTGTCCGAGTTCCTGCGCACGGTGCTCATGCGGGACAACATCGACGGCCGGGGCGGCACGCTGGTGTCGACGATCAACTGCGTCGTGGCCGACGCCAGCCCCGCGCCCAAGGTGTGGGTCAACGCCTTCTGGAACGGCGCGCAGATGGTCTACGGCCAGGTGCAGCGGGCCGAGGGGCTGCGGTCGCTGTCGGCCAACGTCGACGTGGTGGCGCACGAGATGTTCCACGGCGTGACCGACCACACCTCCCGGCTCGAGTACGCCTTCCAGCCGGGGGCGCTCAACGAGTCGTATTCGGACATCTTCGGCACGATCGTCGCCAACCAGGGCAACGACGACCCCCGCACCTGGGACTGGGAGCTGGGCGAGAAGCTGATGGTGGGCGACAAGCCGTTCCGGGACCTGAGCGACCCGGCCCGCTTCGACCAGCCGGCCCACATGCGGGACTTCCGGGTGCTGCCCAACACGAGGGCCGGCGACTTCGGCGGCGTGCACGTCAACAGCGGCATCCCCAACAAGGCGGCGTTCAACCTGCTGACGGCGCAGGACGCCGACGGCAACCTGGCGATGACGCCGGCCGAGGCGGCGGCGGCGTTCTACCTGGCGCTGACCCAGCGCCTGTCCCGCACGTCCCAGTTCGCCGACAGCCGCCGGGCGGTGGTGGCCAGCACCCGCACCCTGTTCCGCAACGCCCCGACCGAGGTCCGCGAGGCCAAGGTCGCGGCGGTGGAGGCGGCGTTCGAGGCGGTGGGGATCGAGGGCTAGTAGCTGAACGTCGTGGCGGCCTCGGGGCCGATCCACTCCCAGAGCTGGACCGTGCCGCCCAGGCGGGCGCCCTTGACCAGCGTCGACTCGTCCAGCTTGCGGGCGTCGAAGCAGATCGGGCAGGTGAGCAGCTCGCCGCCCGCGGCGACCAGGCGGTCCAGGAGGTCCGGGATCGGGGGGCAGTCCTCGCAGGCCTGGCCCACCGCCACGCCCGCCGTGGCCAGGCGGACCGCCTCCTTGGTCAGGAACATCAGCGTCGGCCGGCCGGCCTCGGCGGCGCCGACGGCGACGAGCAGGGCCACCGTGACCCGCTCGGGGTCCTCGA
>DATFRN010000390.1:0-10316 GCA_035263165.1 Acidimicrobiales bacterium
CTCCACCACGTGGCCCGCCTCCACCGCCGCCGTGACGCAGGCCGCCGAGGTCGGCTCCACGCCCACCAGCATCGGGCCGTCGCCCGGCTCGCGGCCGGCTCGGGCCCACGTGCCCGCGGCCGCGCCGAGGGCGCCCACGCCCAGCGGGACCAGCACCAGGTCGAGCGGGCCCGCCGCCGCATCATCGATCTCGGTGAAGATCGTGGCGTAGCCCTCGATCACGCGGCGGGGGGTGTCCTCGTAGCCCGGCCACGAGGTGTCCGAGACCACCAGCACGTCGTCGGCCGCCATGCCCGCCGAGACCTGGACCGCGTCGTCGTAGGTGCCCGGGACCACCACGACCTCCGCCCCCTCGCCGGCGATGGCGTCGATGCGGGCCGCCGCCGTGCCCTCCGGGACCAGGATCGTGGCCGCCAGCCCCAGCCACGACGCCATCCGGGCCACCGCCCGCCCGTGGTTGCCGTCCGTCGCCGCCACCAGGCGCAGCGGTCCGAGGCGGGCGGCCACCACCGCCGCCAGGTCCGGCAGGGTCGCCCAGGCCGGTTCCTCCCCGCCCAGCCGGTCGCAGAGGACCCGGTACGTCGCCCACGACGCCCCCAGGATCTTGAACGCCGGCAGGCCCAGCCGCGACGACTCGTCCTTCACCAGCACCCGGCCGACCCCGACACCCGACGCCACCGGCGGCAGCGACCGCAGCGGCGTGGGCGCATAGCCCGGCAGCCGCCGGTGGAACGCCCGCACCTCCGGCCCCGGGCGGACGTCGGCCGGCAGGGGCCCGGCGTCGCGGTTGAGGAGGAGGCGGGACGGCACCGCCTGGTTCTACCCGTTCACCGACCGACGACGCCGGGGTCTTCAACACTTTGTTGATTCGTGACAACCTGGAGGGGTGGCCGTGACCTTCACGCTCAACGGGCAGCCAGTCGAGGTGGGCGACCATCCCCACCTGCTGGCCGCCCTGCGCGAGGAGCTCGACGTCACCAGCCCCAAGGACGGCTGCTCGCCCTCCGGCCAGTGCGGCTGCTGCACGGTGCTGATCGACGGCAAGCCCGTGGTCAGCTGCAACCTCGCCCTCGACCGGGTGGCCGGCAAGCAGGTCACCACCCTGGAGGGCATCGACCCCGCCGAGCGCGAGCGCTACGCCGCCGCCTTCGGGGCCACCGGCGCGCTCCAGTGCGGCTTCTGCACCCCCGGCATCGTGCTCCGCGCCAAGTACCTGGTCGACAAGGACGGCCCCGCCCTCACCCGGGACAAGGCCGCCCGCCACCTCGGCGGCCACCTGTGCCGCTGCACCGGCTACCACCCCATCCTCGACGCGGTGGACCTGCTGGCCACCGGGGCCGAGGCCCCCGTCCCGCTGCCGTCGGGCCCCGGCCGCCGCACCCACGGCGTCGGCGGGCGCAACCCCCGCTACCAGGCCCGCGAGCTGGCCCTCGGCGACAAGCCCTACGTCGACGACATGCGCGTCCCCGGCATGCTCCACGCCGCGCCGGTCCTGGCCGACCACGCCCGGGCCGACGTCCTGGCGATCGACACCGCCGCGGCCGAGGCGATCCCGGGCGTCGTCCGGGTCCTCACCGCCGCCGACGTCCCCGGCCGGCTGCGCATCGGCCTCATCCACCGCGACTGGCCGGTGTTCATCCCCGTGGGCGGCCGCACCAGCTACACGGGCGACCTGCTCGCCCTGGTCGTGGCGACCGACCGGGCCACCGCCCGCCGGGCGGCCGAGGCCGTGGTGGTCGACTACCGCCCCCACGCCCCCTTTGCCGACGCCCTCGCCGCCCTGGCCGCGAGCGAGCCCGCCGTGTGGGAGGTGGGCGACCCGGCCGAGCCGAACGTCCTGTCCCGCACCGCCTACGCCCGCTGCGACGCCGCCGACCCGGCCGTCACCGGGGTCGACGAGGCGCTCGACGCCAGCGCCCACATGGTCCACGAGGTGTTCCGGACCCAACGCATCGAGCACGCCTTCCTCGAGCCCGAGAGCACCCTGGCCGTCCCGCGCGACGACGGCACGCTGGAGGTGTTCTCCGGCGGCCAGGGCGTGTGGGACGACCGCCGCCAGATCGCCGACGTGCTGGCCGTCCCCGAGGACCGGGTGCTGGTCCACCTGGTGGCCAACGGCGGTGCCTTCGGGGGCAAGGAGGACTGCGCCAACCAGACCCAGGCCGCCCTGGCCGCCCACCTGCTGCGCCGGCCGGTCAAGTGCACGTTCAGCCGGGAGGAGTCGCTGCGGGTCCACCCCAAGCGCCACCCCGTGCGGGTCGAGGCCTGGGCGGGCTGCGACGCCGACGGCCGCCTCACCGCCCTCAAGGCCCGCATCGTCGGCGACTCCGGCCCCTACGCCTCGGTCGGCATGAAGGTGCTGGAGCGGGCGGCCGGCCACGCCAGCGGCCCCTACGCCTGGCCGGTGGTCGACGTCGAGGCCGTGGCCGTGCGGACCAACAACCCGGTGTGCGGGGCCTTCCGGGGCTTCGGCGCCAATCAGGCCCAGTTCGCCACCGAGGGCCTCATCGACCGGCTGGCCGCCCTGGCCGGCGTCGACCGCTGGGAGATGCGGGCCCGCAACGTCGTCACCCCCGGGGCCGCCTGGGGGCCGGGCCAGGTCATGGACGACGGCTGCCTCGGCGCCCGCGACTGCCTCGACGCCGTGCGCCCGGCCTGGGATGCGGCGGTCGCCGCCGGCAAGGCGGTCGGCCTCGGCCTCGGGCTCAAGAACTCGGGCCTGGGCAACGGCTTCCGGGAGGTGGCCCGGGCGGTGGTCCGCTTCGAGGAGGACGGCACCGTCGAGGTCCGCCACTGCTGGACCGAGATGGGCCAGGGCGTCCACACCGTGGCCCTCCAGGTGGCGGTGGAGGAGCTGGGCGTCGACCCCCGCCGGGTCCGGGTGGTGGTGGACACCTCCCGCGAGCTCGACGCCGGCCAGACCACCGGCAGCCGGGGCACCCTGATGGGCGCCGGCTCGGTGGCCGCGGCCTGCCGGGCGGCGCGGGACGACGGATGCCGGCCGGGCGTCGACTACCAGGGCGACTACACGGTCGACTGGACCCAGGCGCTGGGGACGGTCGAGCGCCCCACCATCCACTCGACCTTCGGCTACGCCGCCCAGCTCGTCGTCATGGACCGGGACACCGGCGCCGTCGAGCGGGTGGTGGCCGCCCACGACGTGGGCCGGGCGGTCAACCCGCTGCTGTGCGAGGGCCAGGTCGTCGGGGCCGTGCACATGGGCCTCGGCTACGCGCTGAGCGAGGACTTCCCGACCGACGACCAGGCCCGCCCGACCATGACCACCCTGCGCCAGCTGGGCATCCTGCGGGCCAAGGACGTCCCGCCGGTCGACGTCGTGCTGGTCGAGCGGCCCCAGCCGCGGGCCCCGTACGGCATCAAGGGCGTGGGCGAGATCGGGCTGGTGCCGACGGCCGGCGCGGTGGCCGGGGCGCTGCACGACCGCGACGGCCGGTGGCGGGCCCGCCTGCCGATGGGACTCCGCACCGGCCCGTGACCGCCACGTGACCGCCACGACGCCGGGCCTGGTGTGCGCCCACCACCACCTCTACTCGGCGCTGGCCCGGGGAATGCCGCCGCCCCCCGGCGGGCCGCCCGCCGACTTCACGCAGATCCTCGAGCGGGTGTGGTGGCGGCTCGACGCCGCCCTCGACCTCGACCTGGTGCGGTGGTCGGCGCTGCTCGGGGCGGTCGAGGCGCTGGAGGCGGGGACCACCGCCCTCGTCGACCACCACGCCTCGCCCTCGGCCATCGACGGCAGCCTCGACGTGATCGCCGAGGCGTGCGCCGAGGTCGGGGTGCGGGTGGTGTGCGCCTACGAGGTGACCGACCGCCACGGCCCGGCGGGGGCGGCGGCCGGCCTGGCCGAGAACGAGCGGTTCCTCAAGGCCGGCGGCCGCGGGCTCGTCGGCGCCCACGCCTGCCTGACCCTGTCCGACGCCACGCTCGAGGCCGTGGCCGGGCTGGCGGCCGAGCGCGGCGTCGGGGTCCACGTCCACGTGGGCGAGGACGCCAGCGACGCCGGCGCCGCCGAGCGGCTGCGCCCCCACGCCACCGACGCCTGGCTGCTGGCCCACTGCGTCCATGCCGGCCCGCCGCTGCCGGGGACCGTGGCCCACAACCCCCGGTCGAACATGAACAACGGCGTCGGCTACGCCCGGCCGGCCCGGTGGGCGGCGGCCGGCAACCGGGTGGTGCTGGGCAGCGACGGCATCGGGGCGGCCATGGTCGACGAGTTCGCGCTGGCCTACGCCGCGCAGCGGGCAGACGACGTGACCGCCACGCCCGAGACGGCGTGGGGCTGGCTGGCCGCCGGTGCCGACCTGGTCCCCGAGGTGGCGGGGGACGAGGTGACGTGGGCGGCCGACCGGGCCGACCCGTGGTACCTGGCGTTCACGCCGGGCGTGCGGGCCGAACGGGTGGTGGTCGGCGGCGAGGTGGTCGTGGAGGGCGGCGTGTGCACCCGGGTCGATGCCGCCCGCATCCGGGCCCGGGCGTGGGAGGAGGCGCGGCGGCTGTGGGCACGGCTGTAGACGACACGCTGGCAGGGGTGCCGATGGCCCTCTACGTCCAGGACGCCCACCCGATCCGGGAGGCGATGGCGTTCGTGGCCCGGGCCGAGGCGCTGGGGTTCGCGGCGGTGTGGCAGGCCGACAGCCGGCTGGTGCGGGAGGCGACGGTCCCCATGGCCGCCTTCGCCGCCACCACCTCGCGCATCGCCGTCGGGTCGGGGGTGATCGACATCTGGACCCGCAACCCGGCCCGGCTGGCCTCGCTGTTCTCGACCCTCGACGACCTGGCCCCCGGCCGCATCCTGGCCGGGCTCGGCGCCTGGTGGGACCCGCTGGCCGCCCGGGTCGGCGTGGCCCGCGACCGGCCGCTGGCCGCCATGCGGGAGGTGGTCGAGGCGCTGCGGGCGCTGCTGCGCTGCGACGGGCCGGTCAGCTACGAGGGCACGCACGTGCACCTCGACAGGGTCGAGCTCGACTACGTCCACCAGGAGCGGCGGGCCAAGGCGGTGCCGATCTACGTGGGCGCCACCGGCATGCGGATGATGGCGCTGGCCGGCGAGGTGGCCGACGGGGCGGTGCTCAACTACCTGGTGTCGCCGGACTACGACCGCCGGGCCCTGGAGGCCCTGGCCGACGGTGCCGATCGGGCGGGCCGCACGCTGGACGACGTGGACCGGCCCCAGCTGGTGGTGTGCTCGCTGGACGAGGACCGGGACGCCGCCCTCGACGCGGCCCGCCTGCTGGTCACCCAGTACCTGGGCCAGCAGCCGCACATCATGGCGGCCTCGGGGGTGCCGGCGGCGCTGCTGGCCGACATCGCAGAGGTGCTGACCTGGCCGGCGACCCACGAGCAGGTGGTGGCGGCCGCCCGCCGGGTCCCCGACGAGGTGGTCCAGATGCTGTGCGCGGCCGGCACGGCGGCGGAGTGCCGGGCCAAGGTGGCCGAGTACGTCGCCGCCGGGTGCACGTCGCCGATCCTCTACCCTCTGGGGGACGTGACCGCCACGTTGGAGGCGTTCGCTCCCGGCTGACGGCGGTCGCCCCTGGGGAGGGTGAGATGGTGTCGCTGCGGCGGATGGCTCTGCTGGGAGCCGGCGTGCTGGCGCTGGCCGGATGCTGGCCGGTCCCCGGCCAGAACGCGGACCGAACGGCCGACAACCCGTTCGAGACCGGCCTGACGCCGGCCACGGTGGGCGACCTGGCCCAGGCGTGGGACGTGGTGACGGCTCCCGGCCGCTTCGTCTCCGACCCGGTGGTGTCGGGCGCCGGCGTCCACGTGGTGGTGGACGCTTGCGCGGTCGCCACCCTGCGCCCGCGCGACGGCGCCACGGTGTGGGTGCGGACGCTGGCGAACTTCTTCCTCTGCATGCCGGGCGACCAGACCGCCTACATCATCAGTTACACACCGCCCTACGTGGTGGGGGACCGGGTGCTGTACGGCTACCGGGCCCGGCGGGCGGTCAACCGGCCCCCGATCGACCCCGGGGGCGGGACCATCGTGAGCACGGACCTCGCGTCCGGCGCCGACGCCGCCGGACCGAAGCCGGCGGCGGAGTACATGAGCGGCGTTCGGGGCGACACCCTGCTCGGGTCGTCCGATCGCCTGCTGACCTTCGGGACGCCGCTGCCGGCCGTGTTCTTCGCGTACAACGGCGACATCAGCCTGGCCTCGCTGAGCGGGGCGACGCCGGCGCGGACGTTCAGCACCCCGGGCGGGGGCGCACCGGTGCTGGGGGCGTCCGCCGTGTTCCAGGCGGGCGACACCGCGGTGGCGGCCTACGACGTGGACGAGTCCCACCCCGGGTGCGGCGACGACGGGTCGCTCGAGTGCCCGCTGTGGGAGACGGCGATCGACGGGGCCGGGACCGACCCGGTGCTGGCGCCGGGGGGCGACAGCGTGGTCTACGTCGGCACTGCCGCCGGCACGGTCTACGCCCTCGACGCCGGGACCGGGGCGGTGCAGTGGAGCACGCCCGTCGGGGCCGCCGTGGCAGCGCCGCCGGCGCTGTCCGCCGGGGTGCTGTACGTGCCCACCTCCGACGGGCATCTCGTCGCCCTGGCCGCCGGCGACGGCGCCGAGCAGTGGCGGGCGGCGACCGACGGCGCGCTGTTGGTCCAGCCGGCCGTGGCCGGTGGGGTGGTCTACACCGGCTCGCAGTCCGGCAACGTCGAGGCGTTCGCGGCCGCCGGCTGCGGCGCCGCCACCTGCCCGGCCCTGTGGTCGGCCGGCGCGGGGGCGGCGATCACCGGGGCACCCGCCGTGGCGTCCGGGTCGCTGTACGTCGGCACCGCCGACGGTCATGTCGTCGCCTACCGGCGGCCCTGACCGCCAACCAATGGTCATATCGGCCACTCCGGTCGCGGAGTGCGCTACTCGACGCGGTGTCGGGTAGGATCATCCACGACCGATGGTCGTGTGAGACATACGGTGCGTGGCGCCGTGTGCTGGCGAGGGGGGAACCCAGGGCGTGAGTGAGCGGCGCACGCCTCCGGCCACGATGGCCCAGAGGCTGTCCGAGATCGATACGAGCATCGCTCATGCGTCGCGCATGTACGACTACCTGCTCGGCGGCACCAACAACTTCGCCGTCGACCGGGCCGCCGCCGAGGAGGCCAACGCCGAGGCCCCCGGGGGCATGCCCGCCGCCCGGGTCGGCACCCGGGCCAACCGGGCGTTCCTGGGCCGGGCCGTGCGCGACCTGGCCGAGGCGGGCATCCGCCAGTTCCTCGACATCGGCGCCGGCATCCCCCACGGCTCGCACGTCCACGAGATCGCCCAGAAGGTGAGGCCCGAGGCCCGGGTCGTGTACGTCGACAACGACCCGATCGTGCTGGCCCACTCGCACGCCCTGCTGCACGGCACCGACGAGGGCGCCACCGACTTCGTGTCCGGCGACGTCTGCAACCCCGACGTCGTGCTGAGCGACGCGGCGGCCACCCTCGACCTGTCGCAGCCGACGGCGATCCTGTTGGTGGCGGTGCTCCACTTCATCCCCGACGACCGCAACCCGTGGGGCATCGTGAACCGGCTGTGCGAGGCCGTCCCGCGGGGCAGCTACATCGCGCTGTCGCACGGGACGATCGACACCGACCCGGCGGCCTTCACCGCCCTGACCAAGCGGCTGAGCGACCGCAGCCGTGAGCGGTTCGTGTGGCGGCGGCACGACGACGTGTTGCGGTTCTTCGACGGCCTCGACCTGCTCGATCCCGGGCTGGTCCCGGTCAACCGCTGGCGACCCGACCCCGAGGGGAGCCCCCCGAACGCGTTCGACGTCGCCATCCACGGGGGCGTCGCCCGCATCTCCTGACCGCAGCGGGCATGCTGCGGCGGTGACGATCCGGATCGCGGCGGGCTCGCTGGTGGTGCTGGTCGGCCCGCCCGCGTCCGGTAAGACGACGTGGGCGGCCCGGCGGTTCGGGCCCGGCGTGGTCGTGTCGTCGGACGACCTGCGGGGCCTGGTCGGCACCGGCCCCCACGACCAGCGGGCGGGCAAGGACGCCTTCGACGTGCTCGACCTGGTGGTCGAGCGCAGGCTGCGGCGGGGCCTCACCACCGTCATCGACTCGCTGGGCACCGACGCCAAGCGCCGCGGCCGCTGGCGCCGGGCGGCCGCCGCGGCCGGGGCGCCGTGCGTGGCCGTCGTGTTCGACGTGGACGCCGCCACGTGCCGGGCCCGCAACCGGGGGCGGGAGCGGCCGGTCCCTGCCGCGGTGATGGCCTCGATGCTGGCCGGCTGGCCCGGCGTGCGGGACTCGCTGGCGGCCGAGGGCTACGCCGCCGTCCACCCCGCCGGCGACGAGCCGGTCGCCGTCGTCGCCCCCGATCTCGTCGCCGCGCCCGCCGCCGCGGCCCGCCAGGAGGAGCATCCCATGCCGCTCGAGTTCGGACTCCAGATCCCCCGCTTCACCTGCCCCGGCGGCCCCGCCGAGATCCGGTCCCGCCTCGGCGACGTGGCCGCCGCGGCCGAGGACGCGGGGTTCCACAGCCTGTGGGTCATGGACCACTTCCTCCAGATCCCGACGGTCGGGCCGCACTGGGAGGAGATGCTCGACAGCTGGACCACGCTCGCCTTCCTGGCCGGGCGGACCGACCGGGCCCGGCTGGGGACGCTGGTGACCGGCGTGACCTACCGCAACATCGCCCACCTGGCCAAGATCGTCGCCACCCTCGACGTGCTGTCGGGCGGGCGGGCGATCTGCGGGATCGGGGCCGCCTGGTTCGAGCGAGAGCACAAGGCCTACGGCTGGCGCTTCCCGCCCAACGCCGAGCGCTACGCCCTGCTGCGGGACGCGCTGGAGCTGCTGCCGCTCATGTGGGGCAAGGGGGCGCCGGCGTACTCGGGCCGGACGATCGAGGTGGCCGAGGCGGTGTGCTACCCCCGGCCGTTGCAGGACCACGTGCCGATCCTGGTCGGCGGCATGGGCGAGACGATGACGCTGCGGCTGGTGGCCGAGCACGCCGACGCCTGCAACCTGCTGGGCGGCCTCGACGTGGTGCGGCACAAGCTGGAGGTGCTCCACGGCCACTGCGCCAAGGCCGGCCGCGACCCGGCGGAGATCACGGTGACCCATCTCGGCACGGCCGATGCGCCGTCGGTCGAGGACCACGTCGGCCGCTACCGCCAGTACGCGGAGGCGGGGGTGGACTGGGCGATCGTCAACTTCGCCGACCCGACCGATCCCGGCCCGGTGGCGGCGTTCGGCGAGGTGATCGAGGCCTTCAGGCGCAGGGACTGACGGCCAGGCCGAACAGCGGCATCCCCGTGCTTGCCTCCTCGATGGCGCCGACGCGGCGATCGGCCCGGAGATGGTCGTCCACGATCCGCCCCTCGACCAACTTCCACCTATCACCGGCGGCCCACCAGTAGAGGTGCTCGCCGTCGGGGGCCCACGCTGCCAGCGCGGCGTCGATGCCGAGCAGCGTGGGCTTGCCGGTGGCGGCGTCGACCAAGAAGATGCCGGTCCGGCCGTTCACCAGGAGCGCCCCGCCGTCCGGTCGCCAACGAATGCTCTCGGCGTCGTAGACATCGGCCAGCCGGCGGGCGCCGGTGCCGTCGGCCCGCGCGGTCCACACGGTGGTCGTCTGCTGGTCGGTCTTCGGGTCGAACCGGGCGCGGACGAACGCCAGCCGCTCGCCGTCGGGCGACCAGGCCGGGGCGCGGTCGGCGGCGCCATCGTTGTCCACCAGCGGGCCGGCCTCGCCGCCCTCGGCGGGGACCGCCATGAGTTGGGAGGCGATGCCCTGGCCCGCCACCTGGAGCCGCTTGGGGAGCACGCGCGAGAAGGCCACCGTCCGGCCGTCGGGCGACCAGGCGGGGCCGGTGTCCTGGGGGGCGACGCCGTCGTCGCTCGGGGCCGTGAGGGCCCGGGCGCCCCTGCCGTCGGCGCCGACGACCCACAGCGCCGTCGAGTCCGGTCCCGCCGACTCGTAGTCGCCCTTGGCGCGCACGACCACGAGTTGGCGGCCGTCGGGCGAGAAGGCCGGCTCGGTCGCCACCCAGTCGCGGCTGACGGACGTGAGCCCGCCCGTGCGCCCGGCGACCGCCACGCCGTAGATGCCCTCGCCCCCGGTGTTGCGGGCCAGCGCCACCACGGGTCCCCCGCTGCGGCACCGGGCGCCCGACGAGGGCCCGCTCTCGTCGCTTCCCCCGCAGGCCGCGGTCGCGCCGGCCAGGGTGAGCCACACGATCGCCACGGTCGCCAGCCGACGCCCAGGCACCATGGCCGATTGTCCCACGAAAATCGGTCGCCCCGCCGGGCGGATCGGCCTAGTTTCGGCCGCATGTCCGTGATGGTGACGGTGTT
>DATFRN010000391.1:0-5210 GCA_035263165.1 Acidimicrobiales bacterium
GGCCTCCTCGACGGGCGCCCGGCCACGACGCACTGGGCGTACTTCGACATCCTCGAGCTCCTCGGCGCCCAGCCCGTCCGTGCCCGCTGGGTCGAGGACGGCAAGTACCTCACCACCGCCGGCGTGTCCGCCGGCATCGACGGCGGACTCCACCTCGCCGCCCGACTCGTCGGCGAGGACGCCGCCAAGCTGATCCAGCTGGGCGTCGAGTACGACCCCGAGCCCCCGTTCGGCCCGATCGACTGGGACCCGGCGATCGTCGAGGCCGTCCGCCCCCTCTTTCGAGGCCCGCTCGACGACGTCGTGGCCGCACACCCCTACCTCGTGACCTCATAAGGGCGGTGCAGTGACCGGCGAGTAATGTCCGCTCCCGATGGGGAGGGGATCTGGGTGCTGACGCGGGCGCGGCCTGCCGCGGATCGTGTCGACGACGCGCCCACCCCGCCGCCGTTCGCCTACCAGCCCGGGCTCGACGGCCTCCGGGCCCTCGCGGTCATCGGCATCATCGCCTACCACCTGAACTACTCCTGGGCCGGGGGTGGGTTCCTGTGCGTCGACCTGTTCTTCATGATCTCCGGCCTGCTCATCACGTCGCTGCTCATCCGCGAGTGGCAGCGCGGCGGGACCATCGGCCTGCGGCGGTTCTGGGGACGCCGGGCCCGGCGCCTGTTGCCGGCGCTGATGGTGACGCTGGTGGCGGTGGCGGCCTTCACCCGCGCCGAGGTCGATCCCTGGCTGCGCACCTCGGTGCGCAACGACGGCCTCGCCAGCCTCGCCTACGTGGCCAACTGGCGCTTCATCGCCTCCAACCAGGCCTACTTCACCGCGTTCGCGGCGCCGTCACCGCTGCGCCACATGTGGTCGCTGGCCATCGAGGAGCAGTTCTACCTGCTGTGGCCGGTGCTGGCGCTGGTCGCCCTGCGCCTCGGGCGGGGGCGCCGCGGCCTGGCGGCGGTGTGCGTCGCCGGCATCGCCCTGTCGACCGTCGCCATGGCCCGGGACTACCGGCCGGGCGAGCCGCTCCGGGCCTACTACGGCACCGACAGCCGCATCCACGTGATCCTGGCCGGGGCGCTGCTGGCGGTGCTGCTGTCGGTGTGGCCGCCGGGCCCGAAGCTGCGCCGGCTGCTGTGGGTGGCGGGACCGCTTGCGCTGGCGGCCATGCTCGTGAGCTGGGTCATCGTCAACGGCGCCGCGCCGGCCTACTACCACGGTGGCTCGCTGGTGCACGCGGCCGCGGCCGGCGTCGTGCTGCTCGCGTGCCTCCAACCCGGCCCGGTGCGGGCGGTGTTCGGGGTCGGGCTGCTGGCCTGGGTCGGGCGCCTCTCCTACGGGCTCTACCTGTTCCACTGGCCGATCATCGTCTGGCTGGTGCCCAACCGGGTTCCGCTCGACGGCCTGGCCCTCAACGCCGTGCGCGTGGGCCTGACGCTGGTGGCCGCGGTGACCAGCTACTACCTGATCGAGCTGCCGGTGCGGGAGCGCCGGCCCCCGACGGTGCTGGCCTGGGCCCGGGACCGCCTGCGCCCGCGGGCGGAGGCGCCGCCGCCCGGCCCGGGTGAGCGCCGCCGGGTCGTCCCCTGGCTGGTGGCCCCGGCCGCGGTGCTCACCGCGGTGGCCGTGGCCGCCTCCGCCGGCGGCGCGACCCGACCGCCCGACTACCTGGTCGGCGACCAGAGCGCGTCCGCCCGGCTGGTGGCCAAGACGGCGGCGCCGAACGAGGAGTTCCACCTCGGCGACCCGATGCCGTGCGGGCCCCCGGGACCCGAGGCGCAGGCCGAGGCCCGGGCATCGTTGGACCACTTCCCGCAGCCGGTCACCCCCGGCGCCGGACGGCTGCGCATCCTCACCGTGGGCGACTCCGCCATGTGCAGTCTCTACCCGGGCCTCTACGCCAGCGCGGGGCGGTCGGGCGGCCAGATCGACACCGCCGCGGTGATCGGGTGCGGCGTGGTCAGCGGCGAGTTCACCACCACCCGGGGCGAGCAGGTCACGCCCAACTCCCACCGCTGCCCGGGGCTCGTCGACGCCGCCCTCGACGCCGCGTTGCAGCGCATCGATCCGAACGTCGTGGTCTGGATGAGCGTCTGGGAGAAGTCCGATCTGGTCACCGACGGCGGGATCCTCGTGTCGGGCACGCCCGAGCACGACAGGGAGATCCAGAGCCGCATGGACGCCGCCCTCGCGCGGCTCACCGCCCACGGGGCCCACGTGGTCGTGCTGACGGTGCCCGCGGCCGCGCCCAACGACGCCCAGGGGGCGGCCAACACCTCCAACGCGGTGGACGACGCCAGCTACCTGCGCCTCGATCACATCCTGCGCACGTTCGCCCGCCACCACCCCCAGGCGGTGACCCTCGTCGACGTCGCCGCCCGCCTGTGCCCCGCCGGCCCCCCCTGCCCGGCCGAGGTCCACGGCGTGCGCATGCGGCCCGACGGCCGGCACCTCACGCCGGCGGCCGCAGCCGTGACGGCGCACTGGCTGATGCCCCAGCTGCTCGACGCGGCTCCGGCCCCGTGACCGCGACCGACGTGGCGGTGGCCGTCGAGGCGCCGGCCCGGGCGCCGGCGCCGGAGCGGTCGCTCCGGGCGCGGGCCCTGGTGGCGGTGCCCGCCTACCTGCCGGTGGCACTGATCGCGGCGGGCGGCTGGGTGCATCGGTGGACCACCGAGGACGCCTTCATCAACTTCCGGATACTCGACAACCTGTTCGCGGGGGACGGGCCGGTGTTCAACGCCGGCGAGCGCATCGAGGCGGGCACCAGCCCGCTGTGGCTCGGCCTTCTGGCCGTGGGCCGGGTGCTGTTCGGGTGGCTCGCGCCGATCGAGTGGATCGCCGTGGTCATGGGCCTGGTGGCGGCGGTGGCCGCCTTCGCCCTGGCCGGGCGCTGTGCCCGGCTGGCGGCGCCGCGCCCCGACACCGCGGTGGTGGCCATCGGCCCGCTGGTCGTCTCGTCGGTGGCCGTGGTCTGGGACTTCGCCACCTCGGGCCTGGAGATGAGCCTGGCGTGGCTCTGGATCGCCACCTGCTGGTACGTGCTGTGCCGGATCGCCCGCGGCGACTCCCCGTCGGCGGGCAAGCGGGCGCTGGGCGCCGCCGTCATCGGGCTGGGGCCGCTGGTGCGGCCGGACCTCGGCGTGATGATGCTGTGCTTCGTGGTCGCCTGGTTCCTGCTGACACGGCCGCGGCGCGTGGTCGTCGACCTGGGAGCCATCTTCCTGGCGCCGGTGCTCTACCAGGTGTTCCGCATGGGCTATTACGCCAGCGTGGTGCCGAGCACCGCCCTGGCCAAGGACGCCGGCGGCCACCACATCCGCCAGGGCTGGCGCTACCTGGCCGACTTCTCGGGGCCCTACCGGCTGTTGTTCCCGGCCGCGCTCATCCTGGCCGCCATCGCGGTGCGGCTGTGGCGTGACCGGGATCGGGGCACGGTGATCGCCACGGGGGCGGTGCTGGCGGCCGCGGGCCTGCACGCGGCCTACATCCTCGCCGCCGGCGGGGACTACATGCACGGGCGGCTGCTGCTGCCCGCGTTCTTCGCCCTGGGCCTGCCCGCCTATGTCGTCCTGCGCGGCCGGGTGCTGCCCCTGCTGGCCCTGTCCGTGCTGACCGGGGCCTGGGCCGCGGCCGCCATCGTCTGGTTCCGGCCCCCGGTGCCGCCGCCGGGCATCCCCATGGTGGCGGACTGGCGCCAGATCACGGGGAGCGGGGTCATGCCGGACGACTTCGAACTGGTGCCCACGGGCATGGTGGCCGGCGAGGTCTACGACCGGGGCCTGCGGGGCTACCTCGGGCCGATGCAGCGCAGGCCCGACGCGGGGCGTGACCCGGACGCCCTGGTCG
Source organism: Acidimicrobiales bacterium (assembly GCA_035263165.1). Classification (GTDB taxonomy): domain Bacteria; phylum Actinomycetota; class Acidimicrobiia; order Acidimicrobiales; family VFJN01; genus ZC4RG19. The sequence goes on from DATFRN010000391.1 coordinate 3,844, forward strand.
TGGCCCTGGGCGCGATCGGCCTCCCCGCGTACCAGCTGGGCACCGACGTCCGGGTCATCGACATCGGCGGGCTGGCCGAGCCGCTGGCCGCCCACACCGACCCGATCCCCGGGCGCCCGGCGGGGCACCGCAAGCAGGTCGACCTGGCCTGGTACACGGCCCGCTTCGGGATTCCCGACGACGACGACGTCGCCGCCCAGGACGCGGCCCGGGCGCTCGGGTGCGGGCCGGTGGCGGGCCTGCTCGACAGCGTGAGCCGACCGCTCACGCCCGGCCGCTTCCTGTCCAACATGTGGCACAGCGTGACCTACACCCGGCTGCGGATCCCCGCCGACCCGACGAAGGCGGCTGACGAGTTCTGCTAGCTGCAGCGTGGTGCGGCGGCCATCGGCCGTGCCGCTGGCTACGCTGCGTGATTAGCCGGACACGTGAGGCGGGGGGTGCACCATGCCGCGTGAGTTCGACAGCGGGTACCAGCGGCGGCGATACCGGTTGCTGGTGGCGGACTATCCCGACGAGACGACCTACCCCGCCGACTCATTCCGGGTGGAGTGGGGGCCCGTGTTCCACCGCGGCCGGCTCGACGGCACCGCCCGCCTGCTGATCATCGGCCAGGACCCGGCGACCCACGAGGCGATCACCCGCCGGATCCTCGTGGGAGAGGCGGGCCAGCGGCTGCAGGGTCTGCTGGCCCGGCTGGGCATCACCCGCAGCTACGTGCTGATCAACACGTTCCTGTACTCCGTCTACGGTCAGTCCGGCGGCACCCGCCACATCGACGACCCAGGGATCACCCGGTACCGGAACCGCTGGATCGACGCCATCGTCGCCGAGCAACCGATCGAGGCGATCATCAGCCTGGGCCAGCTGGCGGACACCGCCTATCAGGCCTGGCGCACGACCGCCCGGGGTGCCGCCAACACCGCCGCCTACGCCACCGTCCGGCATCCGACCTACCCGGAGTCGGCCAGCCGCAGCGGCACGATCACCAAGGCCGAGGCGTTCAAGCGACTGTGCGACTCGTGGAACCTGGCCCTCGACGCGCTGCACGGCGTCGTCACCCCGGACACGCCGGTGCCGCTCGTCCACTACGGAACCACGATCACCAAGCAGGACCTCGCCCCGATCCCCGACATCGACCTGCCACCCGGGCTTCCGCCATGGATGAACGCTCTCGAAGCGTGGGCATCCCGCACCGGCACCGACGCCCAGACCAAGCGGGCGACGATCACGGTCACCGTTCCGACCAAGGCCCGCACCTGGCCTCCGATCGCCTGAGGTCCCCGGCTGTCGCTCGGAGCCGGGCTATCGGCGGTCGGCCAGGTAGCGGGCCAACACGTCGGCCTCGGCGAGGAGGCGGGCGGCGG
>DATFRN010000392.1:0-26942 GCA_035263165.1 Acidimicrobiales bacterium
GCGCGCTTGTGGACCTCAGACGCCCGCCGGGCCCGTGCCCTGGACCCCTGGCTCCACCGCTACAACAATCACCGCCACCACACCGCCATCGGCGGACCACCCGCCAGCCGAGTCACCAACCTCGCAGGGCACAACAACTAGGCCAGCGGGCGGCCGAACGGCTTCTCGTCCGTCCAGGTCGCCAGGCTCTCCTCCGCCCGCTGGGCGGCGGCCAGCCACAGGCCGGTGCCCCGGTCGGCGAGGTCGACCACGGCGGCGTGGATGCGCTGGACCGGGTCGCCGCCGTCGGGGTCGTGGCGGGCCAGGAGGGGGGCGGCCGTCGACAGGAAGTCGGGGATGACCACCCGGTCGGCCTTGCCCAGCACCGCCAGCGCCCGGGCGGTGACCGGGATCGGGGTCAGCGGCACGACCGTGCGGGCCTGGACCGCGGCGGCGGTGGGGTGGTCGAGCACGCCCGAGCGCCCGGCCACGAACAGCACGTCGCAGGCGGCGTCGAAGCGGGGCTCGACCACCGTCGAGCCGGCCGCGGCCAGCTGGGCCGCCGCGGCCTCGGCCACCGGCCCGGTCCCCACCACGGCGGCGGTCCGCCAGTCGTGGGGGCCGGCCACCCGGCCGGCGGCCAGGGCCCCGGCGGCCGCCAGCGCGGCGTCGGGCTCCTCGACCCCCAGCCCGGCGAGGTCGGCGGCGCTCAGCCCGGTGCCCGGCCCCAGCACCAGGGCGCCGGACTCGACCCGGGGCCGCACCTCGTCCACGAAGGCGGCCACGGCGTCGTCGCGGGCCTCGGGCTTGGCGTTGACCGCGGCCGACGCCCCACCGTGCCCGGCGACGCCGAACGAGGCGAAGGCGTAGGTCACCGACCGGGCCAGCAGCTCGGCCCCGTCCCGCAGGACCTTGGGCGCCAGCCGGGCGATGCCGACCGAGGTCGTGGCGTCGGCGAGGTCGGTCACCACGAAGCCGTCGGTGCCGGTGAGCTTGTCGACCTTCACGGGCGCCGATCCTTGCAAGCCCGGGCCGCCCGCCGCCACCTCAACCGGCGCCGTCCGCCGCCAGGTCCTTCAGCAGCGCCCGGGTGGCCTCGGTCTCGGCATCGTCGGTGACCAGCTCGACGGGGGCGAAGTCGGTGGTGCCGGCGTCCGCGAAGCGCCGGATGCCGTCCCGCACCGCGGCCTCGTCGCCGAAGATCGACACCCCGCCCGGCCCGGCCACGCCCTCCCGGTCCATCACGCCCCGGTAGGACGGCAGGTCGTTGTAGCCGGCCAGCAGGACGTCGGTGAGCTCGCGCACCCGGTCGGGCTCGTCGGTGACGCACACGGGGACGCTGGCGACGATGCGGGGCGCCGGCCGCCCGGCGGCCTCGGCGGCGGCGGTGAGGGCGGGGCGGAGGTAGTCGTCGATGGTGCGGGGCCCGCTCAGCCACAGGACGGCGCCGTCGGTGCGGCCGCCGGCGAGGTCGAGCATGCGGGGGCCCATGGCGGCGACCATGACCGACGGCGGCGCCACGGCGGGGTTGCCGCCGATGCCCTCGCTGACGCCGGACCAGATGTCGCCCTCGTAGTCCACCACCCGGTCGTGGAGGGCGGGGAGGAGCACGGAGAGGTAGTCGTCCATGTGCCGGGCGGGGCGCTCGAAGGGGATGCGCAGGGTCTCCTCGACGGACGACTTGTGGGCCAGCCCGATGCCGAGCACGAGCCGGCCGCCGGCCATCTCCTGGGTGGTGAGCGCCTGGGCGGCCAGCATCAGCGGGTGCCGGAACCAGGTGGGCACGACGGCGGTGCCGAGCTCGATGCTCTCGGTGCCCCGCCCGACGGCCCCGAGCGTGGTGAGCGCGTCGGGCGCCCCCAACTGCGCCATCCACCACGACGAGAAACCGTCGGCCTCGGCCTGCGCCGCGTGCTCGACGTACTGGTCCACGCTGGCCCCCATCACCACGAGGCTGGAGGCGTTGAGCCCGATTCGCATGCAGCCAACGTATCGTCGGGGCGGATGACGACGCCGAGGCCCGAGGGCATGCTCACCCTCGAGACCCTGCGCACGGCCGTGCACGGCGACGAGATCGACACGGTCGTCGTCGGGTTCACCGACCACTACGGGCGCCTGGCCGGCAAGCGCTACGACGCGGGCATGTTCGTCGACGAGGTCGCCGAGGCCGGCACGCACGGGTGCGACTACCTGCTCACCACCGACATGGAGATGGAGCCGGTCCCCGGCTACGAGTTCGCCAACTGGGAGCTGGGCTACGGCGACGTCCACCTCGTCCCCGACCTCGCCACCCTGCGCGTCGCCGCCTGGCTCGACCGCACGGCCCTGGTGCTGTGCGACGTGGCCGCCACCGCCGACCACACGCCGGTGGCCGCCGCCCCCCGCTCTGTGCTGCGGCGCCAGGTCGAGGCAGCCGCCGCCCTCGGGGTGACGGCGATGGCCGCCACCGAGCTCGAGTACTACCTCTACCGCACCTCCTACCGGGACGCGGCCGCCGCCGGCTACGCCGAGGACCGCCTCGAGCCCGCGGGCTGGTACCTCGAGGACTACCAGCTGCTCCAGGGCGCCCGCACCGAGGACTTCACCGCGGCGGTGCGCCGCCACCTGCGCCGCTCGGGCGTGCCGGTCGAGAGCTCCAAGGGCGAGTGGGGGGTCGGCCAGCACGAGCTCAACGTCCGCTACGCCGACATCCTGACGATGGCCGACCGCCACACCGTCTACAAGCAGTGCCTCAAGGAGTGGGCCGACCGCCAGGGCGTCGCCGTCACCTTCATGGCCAAGGTGGGCGCCGACCGGGCGGGGTCGAGCTGCCATGTCCACATCAGCCTGTGGCGCGACGGGGCCAACGCCTTCGCCGGCGAGCACGAGCTGGGGCCGGTGCGGTGCTCCGACGACTTCCGCTGGTTCCTCGGCGGCCTGCTGGCCCACGTGCCCGACGTGATGGTGCTGCTCGCCCCCACCGTCAACTCCTACAAGCGCTACGTCGACGGCTCCTGGGCGCCCACCCGCATCGCCTGGAGCCACGACAACCGCACCGCCGGCCTGCGGGTCGTCGGCGCCGGGCCCAGCCTGCGGGTCGAGTGCCGCATCCCGGGCGCCGACTGCAACCCCTACCTGGTCCTGGCGGCGCTGCTGGCGGCCGGGCTCGACGGCCTGGCCGAGCGCACCGAGCCGCCGCCCCCGTTCGTCGGCGACGTGTACGCCGCCCGCGACCTGCCCCACGTGCCCCGCTCGCTCGACGAGGCGACCGAGCTGTTCGTGGCCAGCCCCTTCGCCAAGGCCGCCTTCGGCCAACCGGTGGTCGACCACTACGCCCACTTCTTCCGCACCGAGTGGGCCGCCTTCTCCGCCGCCGTGACCGACTGGGAGCGGCGGCGCTACTTCGAGAGGATCTGACATGGGGCGCCTCGACGGGAAGGTGGCGCTGATCACCGGCGCCGGCGGCGGCATCGGGCGCGAGTCGGCGCTGCTGTTCGCGGCCGAGGGCGCGGCCGTCGTCGCGGTCGACCGCGACGGGGCGTCCGCCGACGCCACGGCGGCGGCGGTGGGCGCCGGGGGCGGGACCGACCGGGCGCTGGCGGTGACCGCCGACGTGTCCCGGGCCGCCGACTGCGCGGCGATGGTCGCTGCCGCCGAGGACCGCTTCGGCCGGCTCGACGTCGTGTTCAACAACGCCGGGGTCATGCTGCCGGGCGACGACGACGCCGTCGCCACCGGCGAGGACACCTGGGACACGACGTTCGACGTCAACGCCAAGGGCGTGTTCCTCGGCTGCAAGCACGGCATCCCCGCCCTGCGCCGGGCGGGCGGCGGGGCGATCGTCAACACCGCGTCGTTCGTCGCCCGCGTCGGGGCGGCCACGCCCCAGCTGGCCTACACGGCCAGCAAGGGCGCGGTGCTGGCGCTCACCCGCGAGCTGGCGGTCATCCACGCCCGCGAGGGCATCCGGGTCAACGCGCTGTCGCCCGGCCCGCTGCGCACCGAGATGCTCATGCGGTTCCTCGACACCGAGGCCAAGCGGCAGCGGCGCCTCGTCCACATCCCGATGGGACGCTTCGGGGAGGCGGCCGAGATCGCCCGGGCGGCGCTGTTCCTGGCGTGCGACGACTCGTCCTACATGACCGGGGCCGAGCTGCTGGTGGACGGCGGGCTCACCGCCGCCTACGTCACGCCGGAATGACCGCCGGCTCCGACTACGTGCAGCGGACCGTCAGCCCGGTCGACGGCTCGGTGGTCGCCGAGCGACCGCTGGCGACGCCGGCGGTGGTCGACGCCGCCCTCGACCGGGCGGTCGCCGCCCAGCGCGCGTGGCGGGCGACGCCGATGGACGAGCGGGTGGACGTGGTCGAGCGGCTGGTGGGCTGGATGGTCGCCCGCGCGGACGACATCGGCCGCGAGCTGGCCTGGCAGATGGGCCGGCCGGTGGCCCAGGCGCCCGCCGAGATCACCCGGGGGTTCGCCGAGCGGGCCCGCTGGCTGGCGGGCGCGGCGGCGGATGCGCTCGCCGACGACGAGATCCCGGCCCCTGGGCCGGGGCTGCGGCGCTTCATCCGCCGCGAGCCGGTCGGGGTGGTGCTGGTGGTGGCGCCGTGGAACTACCCCTACCTGTGCTCGGTCAACGCCGTGGTGGCGGCGCTGCTGGCCGGCAACGCGGTGGTGCTGAAGATGGCGGCCCAGACCCCGCTGGTGGCCGAGCGGTGGGCCGAGGGGCTGGCGGCCGCGGGGCTGCCCGAGGGCGTGTTCGGCTACCTGCACGCCGACCACGACGCGGTGGCGGCCCTGTGCGGCGACCCCCGGGTGGGGTACGTGGCGTTCACCGGCTCGGTGCCCGGCGGGCGGGCGGTGGCCCGGGCGACCGCGGCGGGCGCGCGGTTCGTCGGCACCGGGTTCGAGCTGGGCGGCAAGGACCCCGCCTACGTCCGGGCCGACGCCCCACTCGATTCGACGATCGCCGGCCTGGTCGACGGCGTCTGCTTCAACGCGGGTCAGTCGTGCTGCGCGGTCGAGCGCATCTACGTCGACCGGCGGGTGTTCGACGACGTGGTGGCCGGGTTCGTGGCCGGCGCCCGGTCCTACGTGCTCGACGACCCGCTCGCGCCGACGACGACGCTCGGGCCGTTGGTGCGGGCGGGGGCGGCTGCCTTCGTGCGGGGCCAGGTCGACGCGGCGGTGGCGGCGGGGGCGACGCCGCTCGTCGATCCCGGGGCGTTCCCCCGCTCGCAGGAGGGCACGCCTTACCTGGCACCCCAGGTGCTGGTGGGGGTCGACCACGCGATGCGGATCATGACCGAGGAGACGTTCGGCCCGGTGGTGGGGATCATGCCGGTGGCCGGCGACGACGAGGCGGTGGCGCTGATGAACGACAGCCGCTATGGCCTGACCGCCTCGATCTGGACCGCCGACGCCGACGCCGCGGTGGCGGTCGGCGACCGGGTCGAGACGGGGACCTGGTACATGAACCGCTGCGACTACCTCGACCCGGCGCTGGCATGGACGGGGGTCAAGGACTCGGGCCGGGGCGTGACCCTGTCGACGCTCGGGCTGCGGGCGATGACCCGGCCCAAGTCGTTCCACCTGCGGGCGGCGCCGTGACCACGGTCGGCGTGCTCGAGTGCGACCACGTGAGCCGGTCCCGGGTGTCGATCGCCGGCGACTACACCGACATGTTCCGCACCCTGTTCGCCGCCCACGTCCCCGGCGTGGCGCTGGTGCCCTACGACGTGGTCGGCGGCGCCCCGCTCCCGGCCGTCGACGACTGCGACGCCTGGCTGGTGGGCGGCTCCCGCCACTCGGTCTACGACGACCTGGCGTGGATCGCCCCGCTGGCCGGGTTCGTCCGGTCGGTGCACGCCGCCGGCCGGCCGCTGGCGGGGGTGTGCTTCGGCCACCAGCTGGTCGCCCACGCCATGGGCGGCCGGGTGGCCAAGTCTACGTCCGGCTGGGGCGCGGGCGTCGAGCGGCTCACGGTCACCGGCGAGGCGTCGTGGATGGTCCCGCCGGCGGCGACCCTGGCGCTGCACTTCATGCACCAGGACCAGGTGGTGGCGGTCCCCCCGGGCGGCACGACGCTCGGCGCCGCGGACCACTGCCCGGTGGCGATGCAGCAGGTGGGCACCCTGGTCGGCATCCAGGCCCACCCCGAGTTCACCCCGGCCTACACCGACGCGCTCCTCACCGCCCGCGTGGCCACCCTCGGCGACGCCGAGGTCGCCCGGGCCCGCGCCGCGCTCACCCAACCCACCGACGAGCCCACGGTCGCCCGGTGGCTGGGCCACGCACTGGGCGCCGCCGGCTAGCCGTCCACGAAGTCCGCCAGCAGGGCCGCCAGCTCGACGGGGGTGTCGCCCTGGACGCTGTGGCCCGCGTCGGCGACGTGTTCGACCCGGGCGCCCGGCTGGCGGCGGCGGAGCTCGGCCTCGTCCTCGTCCGAGACCACAGACTGGGGGAGCATGCCCCGCACCAGCATGAGCGGGACCTGCAGCCCCGACACCACGTCCCACAGCGAGCCGAAGTCGGGGTGGCCCCGGCCGGCCACGCCGTCGCCGGCCACCGCCGCCGCCCGGTGGCGGGCGTAGCGCCACACCCAGGTGCCGTCCTCCCGCTGCTCCGCGTTGTGGAGGATCCCCCGGCGCAGCGACGACTCCGACCGGGTCGGGTTGAACTGGATCGTCCGGGCCAGCAGGTCGTCGAAGCTGTCGAAGCTCTCCGGCCCGTTCACGAAGGCGATGATCTGCCCCGCCTTGTGCTCGTCGACCCCCGGGGTGATGTCGACCAGCACGAGGCGCCGCACCAGGTCGGGGGCGTGGGCCGCCAGCCCCAGGGCCGTGGCGCCCCCGAGCGACATCCCGACGACGGCCCGGGCGTCCGGGGCCAGCGCCCGGACCACCGCCGCCACGTCCACCGCGTTGCTCGCCGGGTCGAGGGCGTTGCCGTGCCCGCCGTCCGAGTGCCCGTGTCCCGGCAGGTCGATCGCCACCAGCGGCCGGCCGAGCGCCAGCGCCACCGTGTCCCACGTGTGGGCGTTCTGCGCACCCCCGTGCAGCAGCACGATCTCGGGCGGCGCCGACCCCCACACCAGCGCCGACAGCCGCCGCCCCGGCTCGACCTCGACCGCCTCCCGGCGCACCGTCGGCGGCCCGTCCCAGGGCAGCCCGAACTCCTCGGCGTTCTCGTGGAACAGCGAGAACTCGTCGTAGGGAACCAGCTCGGTCATGGGGTCAGCATCGCACCTCCGGGTCGCCCCTACGATGGTGCGGGCGATGGCAGCCGAGACCCCACCCACCCTGCTCGACGGGCTCAACCCGGTGCAGTCCGACGCGGTCACGCACGCGGACGGGCCGCTGCTGGTCGTGGCCGGCGCGGGGTCGGGCAAGACCCGGGTCCTGACCCACCGCATCGCCCACCTCATCCGGGACGAGGGCGTCAGCCCGTTCGAGATCCTCGCCATCACCTTCACCAACAAGGCCGCCGACGAGATGAAGTCGCGGGTGGCGGCCCTGGTCGGCCCGGTGGCCGAGAAGATGTGGGTGTCGACGTTCCACAGCGCCTGCGTCCGCATCCTGCGCCGCGACGCCGACCAGCTGGGCTTCCCCCGCCAGTTCACGATCTACGACCAGGCCGACGCCGTCCGCCTCACCGGCTACGTCATCCGCGACCTGGGCCTCGACACCAAGCGCTTCCCACCCCGCTCGGTCCACGCCACGATCAGCGCGGCCAAGAACGACGGCATCGACGTCGAGGCGTATGCCCAGCGGGCCGGCAACCTGTTCGAGCGCAAGATCGCCGACGTGTTCCGCGAGTACCAGGACCGCCTGCGCCGGGCCGGGTCGATGGACTTCGACGACCTGCTCACCCAGGCCCTGCGCCTGATGCGCGAGCACCCGGCCGTGCTGGAGCACTACCAGCGGCGGTTCAAGCACATCCTGGTCGACGAGTACCAGGACACCAACCGGGTCCAGAACGAGCTGGTCCTCCTGCTGGCAGCCGACCACCGCAACGTCTGCGTCGTGGGCGACCAGGATCAATCGATCTATGCCTTTCGCGGCGCCGACATGCGCAACATCGTCGAGTTCGAGGACGCCTTCCCCGACACGACCGTGGTCCTGCTGGAGCAGAACTACCGCTCGACCCAGACCATCCTCGACGCCGCCAATGCCGTCATCGCCAACAACGTGGGCCGCAAGCCCAAGGAGCTGTGGACCGACCACGGCGCCGGCGACCCCATCGTCCGCTACCACGCCGACGACGAGGTCGACGAGGCCGGCTGGATCACCCGCGAGATCGCCCGCCTGCACGACACCGGCGAGGTCGAGGGCATCGGCGGCGAGGCCCTGCGCTGGGGCGACATCGCCGTCTTCTACCGCACCAACGCCCAGAGCCGGGTGCTGGAAGAGCAGCTCATGCGGGCCGACATCCCCTACAAGGTCGTGGGCGGCACCCGCTTCTACGACCGCCGGGAGATCAAGGACGCCGTCGCCTACCTGCGGGCCGTGGTCAACCCCGTGGACGAGGTGTCGCTCAAGCGCATCATCAACGAGCCCAAGCGGGGGGTGGGCGACACGTCGATCGGCAAGGTCGACGCCTACGCCACCGCCCACAACATCAGCTTCATCGAGGCGCTGCGCCGGTCGGAGGACGCCGGGGTCACCGGCAAGGCGGCCCGGGGCATCGAGCAGTTCCTCGGTCTGCTCGACGACGTCGCCGACCTGGCCATGGGCGGCCCCGGCCCGCTGCTGCAGCAGCTGCTGGAGCGGTCGGGCTACCTCGACCAGCTCGAGACCGAGCGCACGATCGAGTCCGAGGGCCGGCTGGAGAACCTGGCCGAGCTGGTCGGCGCGGCCGAGGAGGTCGAGACCGTCGACGAGTTCCTCGAGCAGATCAGCCTGGTCAGCGACACCGACTCGCTCGACGACGACACCACCTCGGTCGTGCTGATGACCCTGCACTCGGCCAAGGGGCTGGAGTTCCCGGTGGTGTTCCTCATCGGGCTGGAGGACGGGGTGTTCCCCCACCTGCGGTCGCTGACCGAGCCCGACCAGCTGGAGGAGGAGCGGCGCCTGGCCTACGTGGGCATCACCCGGGCCCGGCGGCGGCTCTACCTCACCCACGCCTGGAGCCGGACGCTGTTCGGCGGGACCCAGTACAACCCGCCCAGCCGGTTCCTGGACGAGATCCCGTCGGGACTCGTGCGGGACGTCGAGGGCCACCGGCGGGCCAGCCGCAGCGGGCGGGTGTTCGGCAGCGGCGGGTGGCGCTCGGGCGACGGCAGCCGGGGGTACGGGTCGGGCTCGGGCGCCGACGGGACCGGCGGAGCCGTGCGGGTGGCGGCCGGTCGGGACCGCATCGTCGAGCGGGCGCTGGCCTCGCGCAAGCCGGCCCGCAGCGGGGCCGAGGCCCTCGGGCTGCGCATCGGCGACGACGTCCGCCACAACGTGTTCGGCGAGGGCGTGATCATCGACATGAGCGGCAGCGGGGACAAGACCGAGGCGCTGGTGCGGTTCCGGGACGCGGGGGAGAAGCGGCTGCTGCTGTCCTGGGCGCCACTGGAGAAGGTCTGACCGCTACCCTAGGTAGTCATCCGGATTGCAATGTGATGACGTTCGGGCCCGAAGGGGAACGAGAGGGCCGGGGCGCGCATCTGAGCCGCTGAGGGAGCCGTAGCTTGTTCACCGCTTCGATCTCACGTCCCCGGGCGGAGGGTCCCAGAATCTGATGCAGCACGAGTCTCCCGACGAATCGGTGGTGGGAAGCACCGGCGAGACGCCCTCGCCGGCCGCAGAGCCGGCGCCGGCCGCAGCTCCCCCGCCGGCCGGCGCCGACACGCCGCCCGCCGCCCCGAGCGCGCCCGAGCCCACCCCGCCGGCCCCGGCGCCCGAGCCCACCCAGGCCGCCGCCGAGCCCGTGCCCAAGCAGGCCGCCCCGGCGCCCGAGCCCACCCAGGCCGCCCCAGCGCCCGAGCCCACCCAGGCCGCCGCCGAGCTGGGGCCCACCCCGCCGGCCACCGAGCCCGTGCCGGCCGCACCGGCACCCGTCCCCGCGGCCGCCGCGCCGCCGCCATTGGTCGGCGCCGGCGCCGGCGGTGGCGATGGCGGGGGCCGGCACCTGCGGTCCTCGGGGCGGCGGGGCGCGCTCGTCGTCGGGGTGGCCGCGGCCGTCGTGGCCGCGGCCGTGGGGGTCGGGGTCGCCCTGGCCGCCGGCTCCGGGGGTGACCGCACGGCGGCCGGCGAGGACGACCCCGTGGTCACCACGGCCCCGCCCACCACCGCCGCGCCCACCACCCAGGCCACACTGCCGCCCACCACGGTGCCGCCGACCACCGTCCCGCCCACCACGGTGCCCCCCACCACTACGCCGCCCACCACGGTGCCGCCCACGGCCGAGGCCGACGGCACGCTGCGGCTGGACGAGGACGGCCCGGCGGTCGCCAACCTCCAGAGGCGGCTCAACGACCTCGGCTACTGGCTCGGCGGTGCCGGCGACGGACACTACGGCCAGCTCACCCGCCAGGCGGTCATGGCCTTCCAGAAGGTCGAGGGCCTCGGCCGCGACGGCGTCGCCGGCCCCATCACCCTGAAGCGGCTCACCACCGCCTCCCGCCCCCGGCCCCGCGGTGGCGGCGGGCTCGAGATCGACCTGGCCCGCCAGGTGATCTTCGTCGTCCAGGGCGGCCAGGTGCGCTGGGTCCTCAACACCTCGACCGGCAGCGGCGAGGCCTATGCCAGCCCCTCGGGCGGGTCGGCCATCGCCGCCACGCCCCCCGGCCACTACCACATCAACCGCCAGATCGACGGGGTCCGCGCCGCGCCCCTCGGCAACCTCTACCGGCCCAAGTACTTCAACGGCGGCATCGCCGTCCACGGCGCCGGCAACATCCCCGCCCACCCCGCCTCGCACGGCTGCGCCCGGGTCACCAATGCGGCGATGGACATGCTGTGGGCCAGCGGGGCGGCCAACATGGGCACGCCGGTCTGGGTCTACTGAGCGCGGGGCGCGGCGGGCCGGTCAGGCGACGATCTGGCCGTGCAGGACGATCTGCCCCGACCACCCCAGCGCGCCGCCCTCGCGTTCGATCGTGACGTTGAGCGTCGGGTACTCGGCGGGGTCGACGCCCGACCACAGGTAGATCCAGCCGTCGCCACCCCGCATGTGGAAGGTGCCGATCGACACCTTGCCCTCGCGGCCCTCGACCCACGCCTCGTAGTAGGTGCCGGGCGCCGCGGGCGCCAGGCCCCGGACGTCGAGCTTGATCGACACGCCGGCCGACTGGTGCTCGACGGTCGCCCAGGCCGTCGCGCCCGGCGCCAGGTCGGTGCCGCCCAGGGCGAACTCGGGGGCATGGTGGTCGTCGCCGCCCAGCACGACCAGCGCCGCGAGCACGCCCACGATCAGCGCCAGGGCGGCCGCCGCGGCCAGCAGCGGCACGCGGGACGGCCGTCGGCGGCGTGCGCCCGGCCGCGCGGCGTGGGCTCCCCGGCCGGAGCCAGTCGCCCCCACCGGGGTGAGCACCGGCCCGTGGCCGTTGCCGGAGGCCGGCGGCAGGGGGGCGGCGAGGTCGTCGTCGGCGACCTCCCAGGGCGACACGGACGCCCGGCGGATGGCCCGGAGCAGGGTGTCGGCGCCGGCGGGGTCGGGCTCGACCCAGACGCTCTCGTCGGCCAGCAGGGCGCGGACCTCTTCCCCGGGGCGGGACCGGCCCTGGGGTGGGGCTCCGGATTCGAGGAGCTCGGCGAACTCGTCCTCGTTCACGTGGTTAGGCCCTGCAGCTCGATTGCACTCTCCGCCGTCCTATACGGCGCAAGGTGGAAACCGGTTCGCGCCCGGGCGATCGTCATGGTTCCGTCACCCGCACGACGTGTCCGAGCAGGGATGCCAGCCGGCGGTGGGCCCGGGCGGAGCGGGACTTGACGGTCCCGATCGGCACGCCCAGGCGGTCGGCGATCTCGCGGTGGGACAGCCCGGCCAGGTGGGCCAGCCGGACCACGTCCCGCTCGTCGGTGGGCAGCTTCTCGATGGCCGTCCGCACCTCCCACGCCTCCCACGTGCGGGAGAACGAGGGCGCGTCGACGGTCAGGTCGTCCTCGACGAACACCTTGGGCACCGGCGCCCGGGTCTCCCGCCGGTGGACGTCGATGGCCGTCCGCCGGGCGATCGAATAGACCCACGGGGCCAGGTCACGGGTGGGGTCGAACGTCCCCGCCGACCGCCAGACCTTCAGCATCGTCATCTGGACGACCTCGTCGGCCAGGTCCCGGCGGCCGAGCGCGCTCATGGCGACGGTCAGGACCGGGCGCGCGAAGCGCTCGTACATCGCCTTGACCGCCAGGTCGTCGCCTGCGGCGAAGCGGGCGACCAGGTCGGCGTCCTCGGGACACATTCCCGCCAAGTTTGGCGCGTCCGGAGCCTCCGTACTTGCGCAGGGGCGATTCGTGCGGAAAATCGCGAACCGCGGCCCGCCCCCCGACGTACTGCCGTTCGTCCAAACCTCGCTAGATGAGGAGACTCACAGTGCGTACGAAGCTCGCCACCTGCATGATCGCTGCGGTCCTTCTCCTCGGCGCAGCGTGCGGGTCCGACGACAACAAGTCATCGACGGACTCGGGCAACGGGTCCAGCAACACGACCGAGGCCGCCTCCGGAAGCGGCTCGGTCGCCGCGCTGGTCAAGACGGCCAACTCCAAGCTGGGAGAGATCCTGACCAACGACAAGGGCATGACGCTTTACGCCTTCATGGGCGACAAGAACGGCATGCCCAGCTGCAACGACGCCTGCGCCGCGGTCTGGCCGGCGCTGACCACCAGCGGCTCCAGCCTGCCCGCCGGCCTCGACGCCAATGTGTTCAAGGTCGTCAAGCGGGCCGACGGCAAGAGCCAGATCGTCGCCGGCGAGTGGCCGCTCTACACGTTCACCGTCGACAAGGCCGCCGGCGACACCAACGGCCAGGGCGTCTCCGGCTTCGGCAGCACGTGGTTCACCGTCAAGGCCGACGGCACGCTCAACAAGGACGCCGGCTCGTCCACCGCCACCACGGCGGGCAGCAGCAGCGGCGGCGGCAACTACAACTACTGATCCCTATCGCCCCCCCAGCGACCATCGGGGGTCGCCGGCTCCGACACCCGGCGGCCCCCGATCGGGGCGGGGGGGACAACCAGCCACCACACGCCGAGAGCGGGCCTCCGGGCCCGCTCTCGGTCGCGTCACAGAGGCTGCGCCGTCCAGGCGCAGCCGTGGCCCGAGCGGCCCCGCTGCGAAGCAGCAAGAGCGGGGAACACAGACCACGGTGGCTGCGACCACGTGCCTCTCGGCGCACGCTCTCAGGCCCCAGTCAGGGGGCGGGCGGGGCGACGTACTCGAAGTGGCCGGCGTCGGGCACCAGCCAGTCGCCGCCGCTGGTCAGGCCCCAGCGCCGGAACACCTCGACGAGCCGGGGATCCTGGACCGAGGCGAACCCGGTGGGGTTGGCGCCGGTGTTGAGGTCGACGGCGACGCCCCAGGCGTGGCGGGACAGGCCGCCGCCGCTGCGGGTCATGCGGGGGTTCCAGCAGCCGCCGAACCCCGCGGGGTCGACCAGCGAGGCCAGGTTGGCCCGCTGGACGTCGTGGAGAGCCCCCGCCAGCGCCCCGACCACCGCCCGGTGGCAGCGGACCCGGCCGACGATCGGCAGGTCGACGGCGACGATGTTCTGCGCCTGCCAGGCGGGGTCCTCCGCGATGGCGCCGCCGGGCTGCCGCCGGTAGGCGAACTCGCCGAACCGGGCCTTGATCTGGGCCTGCGGGAGCACGGCGTCCCCGTTGCGCAGGAACGGCGTCTCGCCCGGCCCCCGGAACCGCACGGCCGCGTCCTGCCGCAGCGCTGCCCGGGCCCGGGCCTCCAGCGCCGTCCGGTCGCCGCGGTAGGCGGCCAGCAGGTAGCGGTCGCTGCCGGCCCCCAGCGCGGCGCCGGTCGCCCGGTCGACGGCCACCTCGGCGCCGCCGATGGCGGCGTCGTCGACCACCGCGGTGACCGCCAGCGTCCGCCCGCCGGCCAGCGTGAGCGTGCCGCCGGCGCCCAGGCGGCGGAGCGCCGCCGACGTCCGGCCGAGCAGCGCCTGCCCCGGGCCCAGGCCGGCGACCGCCGCCCGGTCGGGGACGGCCACCAGCCGGGCGTGCGCCGCGGGGTCGAGGGCCACGAGGTCGAGCGGGATCGCCCACCCCCGGGCCGGCCGGTCGACGGGGGTGCCGTCGGCCCGGCGGGAGGCGACCAGGTCGACCAGCCCGCCGGCCACGACCGAGGTCGCCTCCACCGCCGGGTCGGCGGCCAGGGCGGCGGCCAGGCCCGGGTCGAGGCCGTCCGGGGTCCAGGCCAGCAGGACCGCCGGGTCGGCGGGCGCCGGGGGGCGCAGGGCCACGGTCCGCGGCCGGGGCGCGACCGCCCGGGCCGGCGTGGGAGACGCCGGCGCCGGCGCGTCCTGGAGCGCGGCCATGACCGTGGCTCCCCCCAAGGTGCCCAGGGCGCCGGCCGCGACCACCAGCGCCACCGACGCCCCGGGTCTCACGCGCGCTCCAGCCGGTCGGCCACGCCCACGAGGTCGGCCAGGGTGAGCGTGCCGCTGCGCAGGCTGCGGGCCACGCCGTCCTCGATCCAGTCGAGCTGCCCCAGCCCGTAGCTGTAGCGCCCGGGCCGCCCGCGCACGGTCACCCCGACCTCGTCGCCGTCGGACGGCGGGGGCAGGTGGGCCGCCGGCGCCTGGACCAGCACGAAGCCGCGGTCGCCGGCGCCGCTGGCCACCTGGGACACGGTGCGCTCGTCGACCCGCACGGCCGGGGCCGCGAACCCGCCCCCGGCCCGCGGGACCAGCAGCCCGGGCAGCGCCGTCGCCGCCGCCCGCCGGGTGGCGGTGGCCGCCTCGGCCCAGCCGGCCGGCACCCGCTCCCCCCGCACGCCCAGCCCGGCCGCCACCGCCCGCAGATCGGCCGCGGGCACGCTGCCCTCGACGACCACGTCGACGCCCCGCCCGTGCAGCGCCACCCGCCGGCCGTCGGCGCCGGCGTAGCCACGACCGGCGCCGCCCAGGTCGACCGGCCGGACCTCGCCGCCCAGGTCGCCGAACAGGTGCCCGCCCGGCCAGTCCGCCGTCGAGCGCACGGTCAGCCAGGCCCGGCCGTCGGTCCAGGACTGGACGGCCACGCCCGGGCCGCCCGGCGTGGCCACCGTGCCCGCCCGGTAGCGGCGGAAGCCGGGCGGCAGGTAGGTGGCCACGGGACCGCCGGTGGGCCGGCCCCGGGTCGACCGGAAGCCCTCGTCGGCCCGCACCTCCCCGGCGCCCGGCCCCGCCCCGCCCGGGACGGCGAACGCACCCGCCGCCACCGGGCCGTTCACGGTGGCGGCCCGGACGGTGAAGCGGACCACGGCCGCGCCCGGCCGGTCGGCCACGCCCTGCGACCGGGCCCACGGCGCCCGGCCCGGGTCGTCGCCGGCCCGCACCAGCAGGGCCAGCGGGACCAGGTACTGGTCGTCGAGCCACAGCTCGGCCGGGTCGCCGGGGTAGACGGGTCGCAGGTCGACGCCGGCTCCCAGCCCGGCGAGCAGGGGGGCGACCTGGGCGGCCGTGACCCGCACGCCCACGGCCCGGCGGCCGGCCACCGTGCGGGTGCCGAGGTCGACCGGCGTGCCGGCCAGGGCGAAGCTGTCGACCGGGGTGACCAGCTCGAGGGGGACCGGGCTGGCGTCCGAGAACGGCGCCCGGTCCGCGACCGCCCGCGTGGCGGTGGCGCGGACCTCCGGGCAGCGGACCAGCCCGGCCGCGGGGGAACAGGCCCGGGCAGTCCGCTGCCACCAGTGGTCGCGGTCGACCACCAGCCGGGCGGCCGCGCCGGTGCCCCGGGCGCCGCCGTCCTCGGCGAGCGTGAGCGCCAGCGACTCCGGGGCCCGGTAGGCGAGGTGCCCGGCGAAGCTGCGCCGCTCGGGCCCGGGCCCGGGGCGGCCGTCCTCGCTCAGCCGGAAGTCGGCGTCGAGGCTGTGGACCGTCCCCTGGGCCGCCACCACCCGGGCCGGCACGCCGGCCGCCGCCGGCGACGGGGGCGTCGCCCCCAGCCCCACGAACGTGGCCCCGGCCACCAGCCCGGCCACGGCGGCCACCGCCGCCGCCACCAGCGGCCGCCGCCGCTCTGGGCGCCGGGCCGGGTCGATCTGCCGGCCGGCGTCGCGCCGCAGGCGGGCGAGCACCGGCCCGGCGATGTCGGGGGCGCCGGTCACCGGCTCGAACCGCAGGCCGGCCCGCAGGTCGCGGACGTGGCGGTCGAAGTCCCGGCACTCGGCGCAGCCGGCCAGGTGGGCCGCGAGGCGGTCGGCGCCGGGCGCGTCCAGCTCGCCGTCGGCGTGCTCGGAGACCGCGGCCAGGGCGTCATCGCAGATCATCGCGCCACCCCGCGCCCGCCCTCGCCCTCGCCCGGGGCCGCCCACGCCTGGGTGCGGCGGCGGGCGGTGAACATCCGGCTCTTCACGGTGCCGACCGCCACGCCCATGACCGCCGCCGCCTCGGCGTAGGGCAGGCCGAACACCTCGATCAGCACCATCGTCTCCCGCAGGTCGGCGGGCAGCGCGGCCAGCGCGGCGTCGATCTCGGTGCGGGCCTCCGCGGCGCCCGGCCCGGGCGGCGGAGCCGGCGGCAGCGCCCGCAGCAGCCGGGCCCGGCGCTGGCGCGACCGCAGCTCGTCGATGCCGGCGTTGCGGGCGATCTGGAACAGCCAGGTCGAGAACTTGGCCTGGAAGGCATAGGTCGGCAGCCGGTGGAACACCCGGAGGAACACCTCCTGGGCCAGGTCCTCGGCCACCGTGGCGTCGCCCACCAGCCGGCGCAGGAAGCGCCACACGTGCTGCTGGTAGGCGCGCACGAGGTCCTCGAACGCCGCGAGGTCGCCGCCGGCGGCGGCTCGGATGGTGGCCGGGTCCGGTTCCTGCACGCGCCCCTCCCGGTCACAGTCTGACGGCACGATGCGCCCGCCGCCGGGCCAGCAGCCACCAGGGCGCGGTCGCGGCCAGGGCCACCACGGCCGCCGCGGCCACCCACGGCGCGGGCCCGGCTCCGTCTTGGCGCGACGGGGCCGCGGCCGGGTCGCCGTCGGGCCGCGGCGACGGCGGGGTCGGGGCCGCGGTGGTGGGGGGCGCGGTGGCGACCGTGGTCGCCCGTGGTGCGGGCGGACGTGCCGTGCCCGCCCGCACCTCGGCCGCCGTGGTCATGAAGTACACCGGCCCCGGCCCCGACATCAGCGCGTCGTCGGCCAGCCACCGGACCGCGGGATCTGTGAACGGCCAGTCCCGCACCACCGGCGTCGGCGGGTCGGCCCCGACCCACACCGGTCCCGGCACGAGGTCGCCCAGCGTGCGCTCGCAGCGCCGGTCGCAGACGATCACCCCGTAGTCGCGCGGCGCCAGGCCCCGGGGCAGGCGGAAGTCGACGCTGGCCCGCAGGGTCCGGCCGTCGGGCAGCGGCGGCACCTCGACGACGGTCACCGGGCCGAGCGGCAGGTCGCGGGGGTCGGCCAGCGGCGAGCCCCCGGCGTTGGCGGCCGGGTCCACCCGCAGGTAGGCCCGGTAGGGCCCCCGCTCCCGCCAGCCCGGGTAGGCCGTGGAGTAGCCGATCATCACCACCCGCTGCCCGGGCTCGTAGCGGTCCCGGGCCGTCGTCATCGGGTACCCGCCGCCCGCCCCCGCCGGCGCCGCCGCCAAGACCAGGGTCAGGGCGGCCGCCGCCGTCCACACCACCGCGCGCGCTCGCATCGCCCCCTGAGACGCCCGCCGGGCGCCGATGGTTCAGCGGGTGGTGGAGGTGGCCCGGTCGGCGGCGTTCAGGTCGACGTCGAGCTTCCCGTCCCGCACGCTGACCTCGTAGGTGGGCAGGCCGGCGCCGTTGGGCGGGAACTCCCGCCCGTCGCAGTCGCCCGACACCTTGCCGTTCGCGTCGAGCAGCCGGAACGGCTGGGTCCGGTCCCGCGACTGGATGGTGCAGCCCCGCGACACCCCGGGCGGCCGGGCGGCCAGGGCGATCCAGCCGGTCTCGGGGTCGTCGCCCAGGTGCTGGAGCACGATGTCGCGGTCGCCGCCCGCGGTGTCGGCGTAGAGGATCGGCCCGTCCGCGGCCACCTTCCTGGCCGCGTCCTTGGCCTTCTGCTGGGAGAACGTGTCGGACCCGAGGCGCACGTCGACCTTGCCCTTGCTGGCCAGGTTGGCCACGGCGAACGCCAGGAACAGCGCCAGGACGACCCCGGCCCCGGCCACCGCCAGGGCGCGCCCGGCGTGGCCCCGCGTCTGGGCGACGGGGCTCACGGCGCGGACTTGGGAGGGGTCGGGATCACGCCCGTAGTATCGCCATCCGGCGTCGCGATCAACGAACCGGCGCGTCCACCCCAGCACAGGAGCCCGCCCTTGGACCTGTTCGAATACCAAGGCAAGCAGTTCTTCGCCCGCTACGGCATCCCGGTCAGCCCGGGCGAGGCGGTCACCACCGTCGACGACGCCGTGGCCGCCGCCGAGCGCATCGGCTACCCGGTGGTGGTCAAGGCACAGGTGCAGGTGGGCGGGCGCGGCAAGGCCGGCGGCATCAAGCTGGCCGGCGACGCCGGCGAGGTCCGCACCCACGCCGGGAACATCCTCGGCATGGACATCAAGGGCCACACCGTCGAGACGCTGTGGATCGAGCTGGCCTCCGACATCGCCGAGGAGTACTACGCCAGCTTCACCCTCGACCGCTCGGCCAAGAAGCACCTCGGCATGCTGTCGGCCCAGGGCGGCGTCGAGATCGAGGCCGTGGCGGCCGAGAACCCCGAGGCCATCGCCAAGATCTGGGTCGACCCGGTCGACGGGTTGACCGAGGAGGCGGCCCGGGCCTGGGTGGGCGCCGCCGAGCTGAACCCGGCCGCCACCGAGGGCGCCGTCGCCATCCTCACCAAGCTGTACTCGGCCTACGTGGAGGGCGACGCCGACCTGGTCGAGATCAACCCGCTCATCCTCAAGCCGACGGGCGAGGTCCACGCCCTCGACGCCAAGGTGACGCTGGACGGCAACTCGCTGTTCCGCCACCCCGACTACGAGGCCTACGAGGCGACCCAGGTGCGCGACGAGCGCGAACAGGCCGCCCACGACAAGGGCCTGCAGTACGTCGGGCTCGACGGGTTCGTGGGCGTCATCGCCAACGGCGCCGGGCTGGCGATGTCGACGGTCGACATCGTCAACCAGGTGGGTGGCGAGCCGGCCAACTTCCTCGACATCGGCGGCGGCGCCTCGGCCGAGGTCATGACCGGCGCCCTCGAGGTCATCAACAACGACCCCAAGGTGCGGTCGATCTTCATCAACATCTTCGGCGGCATCACCAAGGGCGAGGAGGTGGCCAACGGCATCGTCGCCGCCCTCGACCGGGTGGACATCGAGGTGCCGATCGTCATCCGGCTCGACGGCACCAACGCCGACCTGGGCCGCGAGATCCTCGAGCCCCACCTGTCCGACAAGCTCCAGATGCAGCCCACCATGCTCGACGCCGCCCAGGCCGTCGTGGCGCTGGCGGGGAAGTGAGGTCCCGGTGAGCATCTTCGTCGACGAGACCACCAAGGTCGTCTACCAGGGCCTCACGGGCAGCCAGGGCCGGTTCTACGGCCTCCTCAACCGCGAGTACGGCACCCAGGTCGTGGCGGGCACCAACCCCCGCAAGGCCGGCACCGACGTCGAGGGCATCCCGGTGTTCGCCTCGGTGGGCGAGGCCGTCGAGGCCACCGGGGCCACCGCCAGCTGCATCTTCATCCCGGCCCCCGGGGTACGGGACGCGGTGATGGAGGCGGCCGAGGGCGGCGTGTCGTTCGTGGTGTGCATCACCGAGGGCGTGCCGGCCCAGGACGAGGCCTGGTTCTTCAACAAGCTCAAGCGGGACTTCCCCGGCGTCCAGCTGCTCGGGCCCAACTGCCCCGGCATCATCAGCCCGGGCAAGGCCAACATCGGCATCACCGCCGGCCACATCGCCAAGGCGCCGGTCGAGGGCGAGACCACGGTCGGCATCGTCAGCCGGTCGGGCACGCTCACCTACCAGGCGCTGTACGAGCTCAAGCTCAACGACATCGGCGTGTCGACGTGCGTGGGCATCGGCGGCGACCCGGTGCCGGGCACGTCGTTCATCGACTGCCTGGAGGCGTTCGAGGCCGACCCCGAGACGCACGCGGTGATGATGATCGGCGAGATCGGCGGCTCGGCCGAGGAGGAGGCCGCCGAGTTCATCGCGGCCAAGATGTCCAAGCCGGTCGTCAGCTACATCGCCGGGGTGACCGCCCCCGCCGGCAAGAAGATGGGCCACGCGGGCGCCATCGTGTCGGGGGGCAAGGGCACGGCCCAGGCCAAGATGGAGGCGCTGCGCGAGGCGGGCGCCCGCGTGGGGCTCAACCCCACCGAGGCCGGCCGGCTCATGGTCGAGGTCGTCCGCGACCTCTAGCCCGACCGGGATCGGCCGGTCCGTCCGGGACGTGCGAGGGCCCCGCCGTGTGGCGGGGCCCTCGTCGGTTCCTAGAAGCTGCCTCCGCCGGGCGGCGGCGGGGGCGGCGGCGAGCCGGGGTAGCCGCCGGCCACCGGGCCGGCATAGGACTCCTCGGGCTCCTTGGACTTGAGGAAGCCGCCCACGGCGAGGCCGATGGCGGCGATGGTGGCGATGAACAGCCCGTACTTGCGGTCGAGGTCGACCGTGATGAGCGAGTTGCCCTCGTCGGCCGGGACGATGAGCCGGAGGATCACCAGGACGGCGGCCACACCCCCGGCGATGAGGTGGGCCTGACCCCACGGGACGGGCAGCTTGGGCAGCTGCGTGTCGGAGAAACGGGTCAGCGCGATCTGCACCACCATGGCGATGGCCAGCAGGAGCGGGATCCAACCCGTCAGGAAGTAGTCGCTGCCAGCGTTGGCCGCGCCACCGATGCCCTCCCAGGGGAGGAAGAAGGCGACCAGGAAGACGATGGCCGATGCAGCCACCACCCGGTCAGCCGTCGTCAGCTTGTTGAGGTCCATGCAAACTCCGCCTTTTCGTGCGTCGTCAGATGTGTCACCCCGAGGCCGCGCGAGGTCTGGCGGGGGGGCGGGTGGCGGTGACCCCGACCGCTAGCATCGCACCGATGCCCTCACCTCAGATCGCCGTACTCGCCTCGGGTACGGGCACCCTAGTGCAAGCGATCATCGAGGAGGCGTTGCCCGTCGCGGTGGTCGTCGCCGACCGCCCGTGCGCCGCCCTGGCGCGCGCGGAGGCGGCTGGCGTGGCCACGGAGCTGGTCGAACGGACCGAGTGGGGACCCTCGTTCGACCGCTCCGACTACGCCGAGCGGTTGGTCAAGGTGCTGCGGGCCCACGGCGTCGAGGTCGTGGTCATGGCGGGCTTCGGCACGGTCGCGCCCGACCTGCCCGCCGCATACCCGGGCCGGGTGCTCAACACCCACCCGGCGCTGCTCCCGGCGTTCAAGGGCTGGCACGCCGTGCGCGACGCCCTGGCGGCCGGGGTCAAGGTCACCGGCACCACCGTCCACATCGCCACCGCCGAGGTCGACGCCGGGCCGATCCTGGCCCAGGAGGCCGTCCCGGTCCTGCCCGGCGACACCGAGGAGACGCTGCACGAGCGCATCAAGCAGGTCGAGCGCCGCCTCTACCCGGCCACCATCCGCCGCTTCCTCGAGGAGATCCCGTGAGGGCGTTCCTGTCCGTCTACGACAAGACCGGCATCGCCGACCTCGGCCGCGAGCTGGCCGAGCTGGGCGTCGACCTGGTGTCCTCGGGCGGCACCGCCGCCGCGCTGCGGGAGGCGGGGCTGACCGTCACCGACACGGCCGAGCTGACCGGGTTCCCGGCCATCCTCGGCCACCGGGTCGTGACCCTGCACCCCAAGGTGCACGGCGGCATCCTGGCCGACCCCGGCGACCCCGACCACGTGGCCGACATGGAGGCCCACGGCATCGAGCCGTTCGACCTGGTGGTGGTCAACCTCTACCCGTTCGGGTCCGACCCGGCCGACTTCGCCCACGGCGGCGGGCGGGTCGAGGACGTCATCGACATCGGCGGCCCGGCCCTCATCCGGGCGGCGGCCAAGAACCACGCGGCCGTGGCGGTGCTGACCGACCCGGTCGACTACCCGGCGGTGCTCGACGAGCTGCGGGCCGAGGGCCGGGTGGGCGACGCCACCCGCCGGCGCCTGGCCCGGGCGGCCTTCGCCCGCACGGCGGCCTACGACGCCGCGATCGTGGGGTGGTTCGATCGCACCGCGGGGGACGGTGGCGCCACCGCCGCCGAGCCGGGCGAGCTGCCGGCGTCGGTCCACCTGGCCTACCGGCGCGAGCCCCGGCCGCTGCGCTACGGCGAGAACCCCCACCAGCGGGCGGCGCTGTACCGGGCCGAGGGCACGGGCGGCCCCGAGCCGTGGTGGGCGAGCGTCGTCCAGCACGGGGGCATGACGCTCAGCTACCTCAACTACTACGACGCTGACGCCGCCTGGCTGCTGGTGCACGACCTGGCCGAGCGGTTCGGCCGGCCGGCGGCGGCGATCATCAAGCACGCCAACCCGTGTGGCGTGGCCATCGCCGACACGCCGGCCGAGGCCTACCAGCGGGCGCTGGAGTGCGACGAGCGCTCGGCGTTCGGCGGCATCGTGGCGGTGAGCCGGCCGGTCGACCCCGACACGGTGGCCCGCATGGTGGCCGGCCCCCAGGCCGACGTGGTGATCGCCCCGGGCTACGCCGAGGGCTCGGTCGACGCCCTGGCGGCCCGGCGCAAGAACACCCGGGTGCTGGAGGCGGTGCCCCCGGTGCGCGATCTGTGGCACCTGCGGCCGATCACGGGCGGCCTGCTCCTCCAGGACCAGCACCGCTTCGTGGCGGACAGGGCCGACTGGCGGGTGGTGACCCGCCGACAGCCCACGTCGGCGGAGCTCGACGACGCCGACCTCGCCTGGCGGGTCTGCGGCTGGGTGAAGTCGAACGCGATCGTGCTGGCCCACGAGGGCGCCGCCTGGGGCATCGGCGCCGGCCAGCAGAACCGGGTGGAGTCCGGCGAGCTGGCCACGTCCAAGGCCGCAGGCCGAGCCGCCGGAGGCGCCTGCGCCAGCGACGCGTTCTACCCGTTCCCCGACGGGATCGAGGCCGCCGCGGCCAGCGGCGCCAAGGTGATCATCCAACCGGGCGGCTCCGCCGGCGACGAACGCAACATCGCCAGGGCCGACGAGCTCGACGTGGCGATGATCTTCACGGGCGAGCGCCACTTCCTGCACTGACGCCGGGGAAGCGCCGGGTCACGCCTGACCGGGCGTGTACGAGACCAGCGTCGACGTCTCGTTGCCGCCCGTGAGCGTCCCCTCCTCGATCACGCCCAGGCCGGGGGCGTACCACTTCGCCTCCACGATCTTGGC
This sequence comes from Acidimicrobiales bacterium, assembly GCA_035263165.1. Classification (GTDB taxonomy): domain Bacteria; phylum Actinomycetota; class Acidimicrobiia; order Acidimicrobiales; family VFJN01; genus ZC4RG19. The sequence goes on from DATFRN010000392.1 coordinate 23,369, forward strand.
GTCGAGCGGGGTCCACTCCTTGGTCACGACCACCTTGTCGTACGGCTTGCCGTCGACCGTGCGGGAGTCGTTCACGGCCGTGATCTCGGCCAGGTCCTCCGCCTCCCCCTTCAGGTACTCCTGCCGGTAGGCACGCCCGATGCGGGGCTGGGCCGGCATCACGATGCCCGGCTGCGCCCCGTCGACCCCGGCCTCCCACGAGCCCTTGGTCGACACCTTGTCGCCGTCGTACTCCTTGGTGTCCTCGCCCAGGTACCAGACGTTGCCCTCCTTGTCCTGGGCGTACCAGTCGTAGGTGTCCTCCGTGATCTCGCCCTTCACCCGCACCGTGTCCCGCACGACCACCACCGGGATGCCCATCACCGTGCGGTGCTTGTCGGTCACCTCCACCCGGTTGTGCTCGGTCGTCCCGTCGGCCTTGCCCACGTACTCCCACACCGAACCGGGGGCGAACGGCATGTACGGGTTGTCGATCGTGGTGGTGAAGTCGGCGGGGTCGATCGCGGGCTTGTAGTGCCCGCCGTCGCCGACGTCGATGGCCGGCTTGGCCCCGGCGCCCGCCTCGGTCGATCCACCACCACCACCACCACCACCGCAGGCGGCCGCGCCGGTGGCCAGGGCCAGCAGCACGGCCAGCCCGCCGGCGGCCCTCTGTGCCTTGAGCGTCGTCATGGCCTCCACCGTGCTCCGGCCCACCTGACCGGCCGCTGAATGCTCGCAGGTGCCGGCGGGCGCCCGCGGTCCTACCGTTCAGGAACGTGCGAGTCCTGGTGGTGGAGGACGAGGTCCGGCTGGCCGACGGCCTGCGGGCGGGGCTGGCCGCCGAGGGCTGGGCGGTCGACGTCGCCCACGACGGGCCCGAGGGCCTGTGGCGGGCCCGGGAGACCAGCTACGACGCCATCGTCCTCGACCTGATGCTGCCGGGGATGAACGGCTTCCGGGTGTGCGCCGCGCTGCGGGCCGAGGAGATCTGGGCGCCGGTCCTCGTGCTCACGGCCAAGGACGGCGAGTGGGACGAGGTCGAGGCGCTCGACACCGGCGCCGACGACTTCCTCACCAAGCCGTTCTCCCACCCGGTGCTGGTGGCCCGGCTGCGGGCGCTGATGCGGCGCCGGGCCGGCCAGCGCCCGCCGGTGCTGGCGGTGGGTGACCTGCGCCTCGACCCGGCCGAGCGGCGGGCGTGGCGGGGCGAGTGCGAGATCGACCTGACCGCCCGCGAGCTGGCCGTGCTCGAGTACCTGCTGCGGCGGCCGGGCGAGGTGGTGTCCAAGCGGGACGTGCTCGACCACGTGTGGGACGACGACTTCGCCGGCGATCCCAACATCGTCGAGGTCTACGTCGGCCGGCTGCGCAACAAGGTCGACCGGCCCTTCGGCCGGGAGGCCATCGAGACCGTCCGGGGCGCCGGGTACCGGCTGGACGGCGGCGGTGGCTGAGGGCGCCCGCCGGCGTCGCTGGGCCCGGCTGCGCTCGCTGCGGCTGCGGTCGGTGCGGGTGCGGACCACCGCGGGCGCCACGCTGGTCGTCGCCCTGGCGCTGGCCGTGGCAGGGCTGGCGCTGGTGGCGGCCCTGCGGAATGCGCTGACCGACGGCGTCGAGCGCTCGACCCGCCAGCAGGCCCGGGCCGCGGCCGAGGTGGTGGGCGCGGGCGCCACGCCCGGCGTGCTGGCCGGGGGCGACGACGACACGGTCGCCCAGGTCCTCGACGCCGACGGCCGGGTGGTCCGGGCCAGCCCGGCGCTGGGGGACACCCGCGAGCCGCTGCTGGCCGACGCCGCGCCCGGGCGATCCGCCACCGTCCACCTCCCGGGGACGGGCGACAGCGAGGAGTACCGGGCCGTGGCGACCGCCGTCGGCCCGGGCCTCGGCCGCACGCTGATCCTGGCCAGCTCGCTGGAGGAGGTGGAGCGGGCCGTGTCGGTGGTGACCGGCCTGCTGCTGGTGGGCCTGCCGTTCCTGCTGGCCCTGGTGGCCGCCGTGACCTGGTGGGTCGTGGGCCGGGCGCTGCGGCCGGTCGAGGCCATCCGGGCCACCGCCGCCGCCGTGTCGCCCGACGACCCCGGACGGCGGGTGCCCGAGCCCGCCACCCGCGACGAGGTGGCCCGGCTGGCGGCGACGATGAACGGCATGCTCGACCGGCTGGAGTCGGCCCAGGCCCGCCAGCGGCGGTTCGTCGCCGACGCCTCCCACGAGCTGCGGTCCCCGGTCGCCACGCTGCGCCAGCACGCCGAGGTGGCCCGGGCCCACCCCGACCGCACCGACGACGGCGACCTGGCCGCCACCGTCCTGGCCGAGGCGCTGCGGCTCCAGCACCTCATCGACGACCTCCTGCTGCTGGCCCGGGCCGACGCCGACGGCCTCGTCCTGCGCCGTCGGCCGGTCGACCTCGACGACCTGGTGCTCGACGAGGTGCGGCGGCTGCGGTCGGCCACCGACCTGGAGGTCGACGCCGCCGGGGTGTCGGCCGGCGGGGTCGACGGCGACGCCGCCGCCCTGGCCCGGGTGGTGCGCAACGTGGTCGACAACGCCGCCCGCCACGCCGCCCACCGGGTCCGGCTGACGCTGGCCGAGACGGCCGAGTCGGCCGGCGACCGCGGCGGGAGCGACGTCGTGCTGGCGGTCGAGGACGACGGCCCCGGCATCCCCGAGGCCGAGCGGGCGCGGGTGTTCGAGCGGTTCGTCCGCCTCGACGACGCCCGGGCCCGCGACGGCGGCGGCAGCGGGCTGGGGCTGGCGATCGTGGCCGAGGTGGTGGCGGCCCACGGCGGGACGGTCGCCATCGCCGACGCCGCCCTCGGCGGGGCCCGGGTCGAGGTCCGCCTGCCGGCCCGCGAAACGCCCGGGTCGCCCGCCGTCGCCGCGCGACACTGGCCGCGATGACTGCGCAACTCCTCGCCGGGGCCCCCGTCGCCGAGGCCGTGCTGGCCGACGTCACCAAGCGGGTGGCCGACCTGGCCGGGCGGGGCAAGGGCGTGGGCCTGGGCACGATCCTGGTGGGCGACGACGCCGCCTCGGCCGGCTACGTGCGCAAGAAGCACGAGGCCTGCCAGGAGGTCGGCATCCTCAGCAAGCACATCGACGTCCCCGGCGACGGCACCCAGGCCGACCTGCTGGCCGCGGTGGACCGCTTCAACGCCGACCCCGAGATCGACGGCTTCCTGGTCCAGCACCCGGTGCCGCCGCAGTACGAGTTCAACGCCGCCCTCCTGGCCATGGACCCGGCCAAGGACGCCGACGGCATCCACCCGGCCAGCCTGGGCAAGCTCGTGCTGCAGGAGGACGGACCGGTCCCCGCCACGCCGGCCGGCATCCGGGAGATGTTCGTCCACTACGGCATCGACATCGGCGGCCGCCACGTGGTCATCGTCGGGCGGGGCCCCACCCTGGGCCGGCCCCTGTCGCTGCTGCTCACGCTCAAGCGGCCCGGCGCCAACGCCGCGGTGACCGTCGTGCACACCGGCGTCCCCGACATGGCCGCCTACACCCGCACCGCCGACATCGTGGTGGCGGCGGTGGGCTCGCCGTCGATCGTCACCCCCGACATGGTGCGCCCGGGCGCCATCGTGGTCAGCGG
>DATFRN010000393.1:0-18428 GCA_035263165.1 Acidimicrobiales bacterium
TGCCGACGGCGCCGTTGCACTGGAGGTCGATCAGCCCCGGCGCCACGAGCAGGCCGCCGGCATCCAGTGTCGGCCCCTCGGCGACGACCCCGCCGAGGCCGGCGATGCGCCCCTCGGCCACGAGGACGTCGGCCCGCACCGGGCCGTCCGGCGTGAGCACCGTCCCGCCGGCGACGACGAGATCGGCGTCGCTCACGTGGGGTCGACCACCGGGAGCCGATCCCCCTCGCGCCGGAGGTGGTGGCGCGCGAGCACGGCGGCACCCAGCGCCCCGGCCGGCACGCCGGTCGGCACCAGCGTCACCCGGTCGGCCAGCCCGATGGCGGCGAGGACCGGCGAACGGCGGGCCCGGCGGCGCAGCGCGACCCGCACGGCGTCGAGCAGCCCGGTCCCCGCCTCGGCGACACCCCCGCCCAGCACCACGAGCTCGGGGTCGACCGTCTGGGCCAGCAGGGCGACGGCCCCGGCCAGGTGACCGGCCACCTCGTCGAGCACCGCCCGGGCGCCGGGGTCACCCCGCCCCGCCGCGTCCAGCAGCGCCGCGGCGGCCGCGACCTCGCCGTCGCCCGACGGCCAGCGGGCGGCGATGGCGGTACCCGAGGCCAGGACCTCCAGGCAGCCCCGCTGGCCGCACTCGCAGGGCGGCCCGTTGGGGTCGACCGGCAGGTGGCCGATCTCGCCGGCGGCCCCGTGGGCGCCCCGCCGGATCCGACCGCCCAGCACGAAGCCGGCCGCCAGCCCGGTCCCGATGCTGAGGTAGGCGAGGTCGCCGTGGCAGCCGAGGGCCACGGCCGCGCCCACCGCCGCCAGGTTCACGTCGTTGTCGACGACGACCGGCGCCTCCGCCAGCCGGCCCAGGTGCTCGGCCAGCGCCACCGGATCGTCGCCGAGACCCAGGTTCACGGCGTGGCGCACCGTTCCCGCGGCGCGGTCGACCAGGCCGGGCACCCCGACGCCGACCGCCGCGAACCCCGTCGCCGGCAGCCCGGCGGCGCCCGCCAACTCGGCGAGCACGGTGCCGGCCGACGTGAGCAGCCCGTCGCCCCCGGCACCCGTGGGTCGGCGCACGGTGGCCAGCACGGCGTCGGTCCGGGCGTCGACGGCGACGGCCAGGGTCTTGGTCCCGCCGACGTCGAGCCCCGCGACGACGTCAGCCATCACCGGGCTCCCGCAGCGAGGCCCCGGTCGCGGCGTCGAACAGGTGCAGCCCGCTCGTGTCCACGGCCAGCTTGACCACGTCGCCGGCCGCCCACCCGGTCCGCGGGCCCAGCCGCACGACGCCCCGGCCCCGGCGGGCCAGCACCTGGCGCCACGACGGCGAGGCGTCGGCACCGGCCGGGGCGGGCGGCTCGATCAGCGCCACGTGCACGAGCGTCTCGGCCCCGAGCGACTCGACCAGGTCGACCGTCGCCTCCAGCACCCGGTCGGCCGGGGCGCCGGGCTCGGCGGCCACGTCGCGGAACGCCTCGGGGCGGATGCCGACGGCCAAGGGTTGCCCGACCGCCGCGGCCAGCCCGGGGTGGGCGGCCACGGTCCCGTCGTCGAGGGCCAGGTGGTGGCCCCCGACCCGCACGGCCCGGCCGCCGCCCTCGACGGTCCCGGGCAGCAGGTTCATGGCCGGGGACCCGATGAAGCTGGCGACGAACTGGTTGACCGGCTCGTCGTACAGCCGCTGGGGGGTGTCGACCTGCTGGAGGTGCCCGTCCTGCAGCACGGCCACCCGGGTCCCCATCGTCATCGCCTCGGTCTGGTCGTGGGTGACGTACACGGTGGTGACGGCCAGCTCCCGCTGGAGCCGGGCGATCTCGGCCCGCATCTCGACCCGCAGCTTGGCGTCGAGGTTGGACAGCGGCTCGTCCATGAGGAACGCCCGGGGGTGGCGGATGATCGCCCGCCCCATCGCCACCCGCTGGCGCTGGCCGCCCGACAGCTGCGACGGCCGGCGGTCGAGCACCTCGCTGAGCTGGAGCACCTCGGCGACCTCCTCGATGCGGCGGGCCGCCTCGTCCTTGGGCGTCCGGGCCAGCTTGAGGGGATAGCCGATGTTCCGCCGCACGGTCATGTGCGGGTAGAGGGCGTAGCTCTGGAAGACCATGGCGACGTCGCGGTCCTTGGGCTGGGCCCCGGTGACGTCCTGGCCGCCGATGGTCACGGTCCCCGCCGTGACCTCCTCCAGGCCGGCGATCATCCGGAGCAGCGTCGACTTGCCGCAGCCCGACGGGCCGACCAGCACCAGCAGCTCGCCGTCGGCCACGTCGAGGTCGACGGCGTCGACGGCCCGGGTGGTGCCGTCGTAGGACTTCGTGACGCCGCGGATGGCGATGTCAGCCACGGGGGTTCCTTCCGAGCAGGAGGCGGGCGGCGGCCAGGCCGCAGGCGGGCGAGGCGCCGTAGGTCGTGAGCCGGGCGGCCGCCGGCGGCGCGGCGTCGCCGCCGGGCCAGCCGGTGTCGACCAGCACGGCGTCGGGCCGGGCGGTCAGCAGCGTGCGGACGGCGGCGGCCTGGGCGGGGCGGCGCCCGGCGTCGCGGGCGACGACGACCAGGGGCCGGCCGCGGGCGGAGATCAGGGCGCCGGCCACGGCCCGGTCGTCGCCCTCGGCCACGCAGGTGACCGCGGCGCCGGGGTCGAGCCGGGCGACGGCGGCGGCGACGCCGGTCGGCACCGGTCCGGCGGCGATCGTGTCGGGGCGGCGCAGCTCGACCACCTGGGCGCCGGCCACCGGCGCCAGGTCGCCCTCGACCCGTAGGGCCCGGCGGGCGGCCTCGGCGCCGAGCACGGCCAGATCGCCGCCCACCCGGGTCACGACCCGCTCCGCCCCCAGGCCCCCCACCCGGGCGGCGGCGTCGTGCACCCGCGCGGCCGCCAGCCGGCCGGCGTCGACCGCGCCCACGACGGCGTCGATGCAGGCGGCGAGCAGGCGGTCGTCGTTGCCGGGCCCCAGGCAGCACAGGTCCGCCCCGGCGGCCAGCGCCCGGACCACGTTGGCGGGGATGGCGGCCGGTCCTCCGATGCCGCCCATGTCGAGCGCGTCGGTCACGATCGCGCCGCCGAACCCCAGCTCGCCCCGCAGCAGGCCGGTCAGGATGCGGGGGCTGACCGAGGCGGGCCGGTCGCCGTCGAGCGCCGGCACCAGCAGGTGCCCCGGCATGACCGCGGCGACGCCGGCGTCGATCGCCGCGCGGAAGGGGACCAGCTCCCGGTCGGCCAGCGCCGCGGCCGGCGCGTCGACGGTCGGCAGGTCCAGGTGCGAGTCGACGGCCACGGCCCCGTGGCCCGGGAAGTGCTTGGCGCAGGCGGCCACGCCGGCCCCCTGCAGCCCGGACACGAACGCCGCGGTGTGCCGGGCCGCCAGCCCGGGGTCGGCGCCGAACGACCGCACGCCGATGACCGGGTTGGCCGGGTCGCTGTTCACGTCGGCGCACGGCGCCAGGTCGAGATCGACGCCCACCGACCGCAGCACCCCGCCCAGGGCGGCTGCCACCGCCCCGGTGAGATCGACGTCGTCGGCCGCGCCGAGGGCGGCGTTGCCGGGCAGCGAGCTGCCGCTGGCCGCCTCCAGCCGGGTGACGTCGCCGCCCTCCTCGTCGAGGGCGACGACCGCCGCCCCCCGCGCCCCGTGGATCGCGGCGGCCACGGCGGCGACGTCGGCGTCCCGGTTGGCCCCGTACAGGCACACGCCGCCAAGCCCGCCCTCCAGCCGGTCGAGCAGCCACGCAGGCACGGCGGCGCCGTCGAACGAGGCGAGCAGGGTGCCGGCCGCCGACCGGCGGAGGTCGCTCATCCCTTCACCGCCCCGGCGGTCAGGCCCGCGGCCACCCGGCGGTGGACGAACAGGAAGAACACGATGACCGGCACCGTGATCAGCGTCGAGCCCGCCATCACCCCGCCCCAGTCGGTGCCCCGGGCCCCGAAGTTGAAGGCCTGGAGCCACACCGGCAGCGTCTCCTTCTCGGGCCGGTCCATGATCACCAGGGCGAAGGTGAACTCGTTCCAGGCCTGGATGAAGGCGAAGATCCCCGTCGCCACCAGGCCCGGCGCCACCAGCGGCAGCGTGACGGTGAAGAACGCCCGCAGCCGGCTGGAGCCGTCGACCATGGCGGCCTCCTCCAGCTCGCGGGGGACACCGCCGACGAAGCCCCGCAGCGTCCACACCGTGAACGGCAGCACGAAGGCGACGTAGGTGATGGTCAGGCCGGCGATCGAGTTGCGCAGGTCCCAGCCCTCCAGCACCTTGACCACCGAGATCATCAGCGCCTCGGCCGGCACCATCTGGACCAGGAGCACGAGCACCAGGAACGCGACCCGGCCCCGGAACCGGAAGCGGGCCACCGCCAGGGCGGCCAGGAAGGCGGTGAACAGCGCGAACACCACGGTGAGCAGCGTGACCTGGAGGCTGTTGGCGAACGAGGACCAGAAGTGGTCGCGCTCGAACACCGCCCGGTAGTTCTCCAGCGTGCCGAAGGGCAGGAAGCGGGGGGCCGACCGGATCTGGCTGTTCGGCCGGAACGACGTCACGAACATCCAGTAGACGGGGAAGGCGACCACCACCATCACCGCGGCGGCGACGGCGTTCCACAGGGCGCGGTGACGGCGCATCACACCTCCTCCTGGCGGAACATCTGGCGCAGGTGGAACAACGTGGCCAGCAGCGTGATGCCGACCATGACCAGCGCCACCGCCGCCCCCCGGCCGAAGTCGTTGCCGGCCGAGGTGCGGTAGGCGTAGACGCCGAGGGTGTTGGTCTCCCGGGTGATGCCCCCGGCCTGCTGGAGCACGTAGATCTGGGTGAACACCCGCAGGTCCCACAGCGTGCTCAGCGCGGCCAGCACCACGAAGATCGGCTTGAGCGCGGGCCAGGTCACGTCCCGGAACCGGGCCCAGCCGCCGGCGCCGTCGATGGCGGCGGCCTCCATGACCTCGCCGGGGATCTGGGTCATGCCGGCGTAGAGGGTGAACGCCACGAACGGCACGCCCATCCACACCACCACCAGCGTCCCGACGAAGAAGAACGACAGCGGCTGGCTCAGCCACGAGTGGCCCTGGAAGTCGCCCCCCAGCCGGGTGAGCAGCCAGTTCACGACGCCGTAGCGGGCGTCGAAGATCCACTGCCACACGATGGTGGCGGTCAGCGCCGGCGTGGCCCAGGCCAGCAGCAGCGCCACGCTCAGGCCGGTGCGCATGACCGTCCCCAGGCGGGCCAGCAGCAGGGCCAGCAGGGTGCCGAGCACCAGGGTGAGGACGACGCTCACCGCGCAGAACACCAGCGAGCGGCGCAGCACGTCCCAGAAGTAGGGGTCGCCGAAGATCGAGCGGAAGTTCTCGCCGCCCACGAACGGGGCCGGGGCGCCGAACTGCTGGGGCAGCCCGAACTCCTGCGTCGACATCACGCCCAGCCGCACGAGCGGGTAGCCGAGGCCGACGCCGAGCGCCACCAGGGCCGGCACCAGCAGGGCGTAGGGGAGGAGCCCCGCCCGCCCCGGGCGGGGGAGGCGGGCGGGGCGATCGGAGCCCGAGCGCCGCCCGCCCGAGGGGGCGGGCGAGGCGCCGGCGCCCTCCTCGGACAGAACGGCGGTCACGGGTCTCGTCCTACCTCAGCTGCCGTTGAGGATGCCGACGATGGCGCTGTCGGCCCGGGTGGCCTCCTTCTTGACGTCGGCGCCGTTCGAGATGGCGGCGCCCATGTCGTGGAGGACCGTGCCCGACTCGACCTTGGCCCACGACTCGCTGGACGGGACGAACCGGGTGACCTTGGCCGCCTCGGCCTGGGCCTGGGCGGCCTCGTCGCCCTTGACCTCGCCGAGCAGCGACTTGCGCACGGGGATGAGGCCGTTCTCGGCGAACTTGGTCTGGTACGTGTCGCCGGTCAGGAGCTCGAGGAACGCCAGCGCCAGGCCGGGGTTCTTGCTCTTGGCCGAGATGCCGAGGTTCGACCCGCCGAGGAACGACGGGGCCACGCCGCCGTCGCTGCCGGGCAGCGGGAAGGCGCCGAGCACCTTGTCGTACTTGCCGGGGCAGCCGTCCTTGCCGGTGATCTGGCCCATCTTCCAGCCCGGCCCCATCAGCATGCCGACCTCGCCGTTGCAGAAGTCGAGGTAGTCGTCGGCGTCGTCGGTGTCCGCCGGGGCGGCATTGGCGTTCTCCATGATGTCCTGCACGGTCTCCAGGCCCTTCACGGACTTGTCGGACGCCAGCTCGCCGACCCACTTGCCGTCCTTGCTGACCGCGATGTCGCCGCCGGCGTCCCAGATGAACGACAGCGTGGCCTGCCAGTTGCGGCCGGGGAAGTAGATGCCCGAGAAGTTGGGCACGTCCTTGTTGTCGGCCTTGAGCTTCTTGCCGGCCGCCACGAACTCCTCCATCGTCGTCGGCACCTTCAGGCCCGACTTGTCGAAGAGGTCCTTGCGGTAGACGACGATGCGGGCGCCGCCGTAGTAGGGCACGCCGTAGAACTGGCCGTCGTGGGTGCCGGCCTCGACCAGGCTGTCGACCAGGTCGTCGCCGCCGAGGTCCTTCTTGGCGTCGCTCAGGTCGACGAGGGCGCCGGCGGCCTCGAACGCCTGGGCCTGGGTGTTGCCCATCTCGACGATGTCGGGGCTGTCCTTGGTGGGCAGCACGTTGGTGAGGCGGTCGACGATCCCGTCCCATTCCTGGCGCTCGACCTTGACCGTGACGTCCGGGTACTGCTTGGCGAACTCGGACTTGGCCAGTGTGACCATCTCCTCCGGCGTGTCCGGCCCGTTGAGCCAGACCCGCAGGGTCGCCTTGGTGTCCTTGCCGGGCGCATCGAGCGAGGCGTTGTCCCCGCCGTCGTCTCCCCCGCACGCGGCCAGTGCAAGCACAGCCGCAAGCGTTATCGCTGCGACCTTCGTCGTTCTCACGTCGTCCTCCAAGACGTCGGGCGGCGAGCCCCCCTCGGGATCGTCGCAGGTGTCATGCGACGCCCAGTTCCCGGTCGAGAACGAGCATCGCGGCGCCGAGGAGGACGTCGTCCTCCCCGAGCGAGCTGAACCGGATGTCGACGTGGTCGCCGACCGCCGGCATGGTCCGGGCGCGGATGGCGTCGAGCGCCGCGGCCCGGAACGTCTCGTCGAGCACATCGAGTGGGCCCGACAGGACGACCTCGCGCAGGTTGAGCGTGCTGATCACCGGGGCCAGCGCCTCGCCCAGCCGGTGGCCGGCGGCGGTGCGGGCCGCGTGGGCGCCCTCGCGCCCCTGGCCGGCGAGCCGGCGGCGAAGGCGGGGGGCGGCGATGGCGGTCTCCAGGCAGCCCCGGCGCCCGCACGCGCAGGTCTCGCCGTCGGGGTCGACGACGACGTGGCCGATCTCGCCGGCGGCGAAGCGGTCGCCGACGACCAGCTGGCCGTCGACGACGAGGCCGGCGCCGACGCCCTGGCCGATCTTGACGCACAGCAGGCTGCGGTCGGCCGGGCCGGCCAGGCTGAGCTCGCCGAGGGCGGCGGCGTTGGCATCGTTGGCCACCTGGGCGGGGACGCCGAGCGCGGTGGTGAGGGCGGCGGCGAGGTCGAGGCCGTGCCAGCCGCGGTTGGGTGCCTCGAGGACGGTGCCGGCCGGATCGACCACGCCCGGGCTGCCCACGCCCACGCCGAGCAGGGGGCGCTCGGCCATCCCGGCCAGCTCCCGGGCCAGGGCGATGGCCAGCTCGGCGGCGGCGTCGCCGGTGCGGTCCTCCCGCTCGGCGGAGCGGCGGGCCCGGACCTTGCCGGCCAGGTCGACCAGCGCCGCCCGGAACCGCTCGTCGTCGCTGAGGTCGAGGGTGACGGTGTAGCGGGCGTCGGGGACGAGGCCGAGCAGGGTGGCGGGCTTGCCGACGCCCTGGTCGGCTCGAGTGCCGAGCTCCTCGATGAGGCCCTCGGCCAGCAGCTCGCCGGCCAGGTCGCTGGTGGTGACGCGGGTGAGGTGCGTGACCCGGGCCAGGTCGGCGCGGCTGAGGGGACCGCTGCGGAAGATCGTGCGCAGCACCAGCGCCCGGTTGTGGCGCCGGGCGTCGCTGGGCCCGGCCTTGCGCCGGGTGCGTCCCCGCCGGGCAAACGGCTCGTGGGGATGGCTCGGCCCGGGCGTGGCGTCGGTCACATTTGTTTGTCTAACTTACAAACTAATTGGCGTCAAGCGCCTCTGTGCTAGGCCGTGGCCGACGCGGCCAGGCGGCCGGACCACGTCTACCGGGCGGCCGACAGCGACAAGACCGTCTGGATCCTGATCGTGGCCCTGGCCGGCTGGGTCGGCGGCCTCGTCTACTGGTTCGCCATCCGCGGCCGGCTGGTCGAGGTCCAGCAGTCGGGCCAGGCGGACGCGTACCTGGCGGCCGCGGCGGCCTACCCCGCTGGACCGGGCGCCGCCACTGATCCGCCGACGCGCTAGTGCGACCCGAGCGGGGATCGGTCGCCCACCAGCCAGAGGTGGCCGTAGGGATCGATGAACCCGCCCTGGCGGTGGGTGCCCCAGGGCATCTGGTGGTCGCGGATCGGGTCGACGGTGCCGTCGGCCCCGGCGGCGACGGCCCGGGCGACGAAGGCGTCGGGATCGGCCACGAACACCTCGACCCGCACGGTCCGCGACCCCAGCGTCGCCGGGGTGTCCCACCGGTTGTTCTCGGGCTCGCCCAGGAAGAACGGGGCGCCGGCGACGGACAGGCCGACCACCCCACCCAGGTCCCACAGCACCTCGGCCCCGAGCGCCCGCCCGTACCAGGCGGTGGCCTCGGTGGCGTCGGACACGGCCAGCATGAGGGAGATCACCGGGCGATCGGACTCGGGCACGGCCGCATCATCCCACCGCCTCGCTACCCTGCGCGGGACGCGACATCGGAGGTCGGCATGACCGAGACCACCGGGCTGAACGTGCTCTACACGACCACCGCCCACGCCACCGGCGACGGCCGCAACGGCCACGCCACCACCGACGACGGGCGCCTCGACCTCGACCTGCGGATCCCCGAGGAGATGGGCGGGCCGGGCGGCGCAACCAACCCCGAGCAGCTGTTCGCGGTCGGCTACGCCGCCTGCTTCCACTCGGCGCTCAAGGTCGTCGGGCGGCGGCGCGGGGCCGACGTCGACGGCTCGGAGGTGTCGGCCAGCGTCAGCATCGGCGCCCTGCCCGACGGCGGGTTCGGCCTGGCCGTCGAGCTCGACGTGCACCTGCCCGCGCTCGACCGGGAGACCGCCGAGGCCGTGGCCGCCGACGCCCACCAGGTCTGCCCCTACTCCAACGCCACCCGGGGCAACATCGAGGTGAAGCTGTCCGTCGTGTAGCCGGGCGTCAGGTGTTCAGGAAGTGGAGCGGGGCGCCGGGGCGGGGCCAGTCGGTGCGCAGGAGCCGGCCCGTGGTCGACGCGGTGATGTAGGCCGTGGTGAGGTCGTCGCCGCCGAAGCAGACGTTGGTGGCCAGCATGTCGTCCACGGCGACGAAGTCGACCAGGTCGCCCTCGGGCGACACCACCGAGATCCCGCCGTTGACCAGCGTGCCGACGCACACGTTGCCGGCGCTGTCGACCGCCAGCGAGTCGAGCAGCTGCATCCCCGGGAAGCCGTGGAGGCAGTTCGAGGCGTCGAACGCCGCCGGTGCCACCTCGCCGGGGGCCACGACAGCGCGCTGCATGAGGCGGCCGTTCATGGTCTCCGCCCAGTACAGCGTCCCGCCGTCGGGCGACAGGCCGATGCCGTTGGGGCTGGCCGCCGGGAACACCACCTCGCGGATGGCCGAGCCGTCGGCCGCCGCGTAGTAGATGCCGGTCTGGTGCGCGGTCCGGCTCTCCAGCTCGGCGTAGCCGTGGTCCGTGAAGTAGAGGCCGCCGTGCTCGTCGAACACCAGGTCGTTGGGCGCCCGCAGCGGCCAGCCGTCGCACTCCGTGTACAGGTCCGTGACCTCGCCGGTCTCCAGGTCGACCCGCTGGATGCGCCCGCCGATGTACCGGTCGGCCGACCAGGGGCCGGGATAGTGCCGCCCGTCCAGCACCAGGTCGGTGAAACAGCCGCCGTTGTTGCACAGGTAGACGGCCCCGTCGGGGCCGATCGCCGCGCCGTTGGGGCCGCCCGGGATCTCGGCGATCGTCGCCGTCGTCCCGTCCGGCAGCACCCGCGTCAGCCGCGGGCCGAGCATCTCGACGACGATCACGCTGCCGTCGGGCAGCGCGATGGGGCCCTCGGGGAAGTGCAGGTCCGAGGCGACCTCGGTGAGCGCGCTCATGCGGCGCCGACCGGGCGGCCGTCCACGATCTGGTCCAGGTACTCCGACAGCCCGGCGCCCTCCAGGTCGCCGCAGCGCCACCGGGTCATGCCCTCGGTGATGCGGGTCATCAGGCCGTTGCGCCGGTTGCGCAGCGGGATGCTCGACCACACCTCGCCGTCCACGTCGTAGCGGTGGTCGTCGGTGTGGACCACGGCGTGCACCGCGGTGTGGTACCAGCGGTCGTCGAAGTCGGTGCTCAGCTCGACGTCCCGGATCGGCACCCATTCCTCGCCGTGGCGGGCCCGGTCGTAGAGGAAGCCGCCCACGTGGCGCCGGTCCGCCTCGTCGCCGGCGATGGTCGTGGCGAAGCCGAGGTCGGGGCCCAGGTTGACGGTGAGCCACCGGTACCACCAGATGTTCTGCCAGTAGCGCGGCCCCCAGCTGTGGTCCCGCAGGCCCAGCCCGTCGGTGAGCTCGAACGACTCGTCGCCGACGGACACGGTGCCGGTGACCGCCATGTGCTGCTCGAAGTGGCCCCGGGCGAAGGACCGCTCGGGGTCGACCTCGCGCAGGGTCTCGCCCTCCTCGGCCTCGGGCTCGCCGCCCCACGCCCTGGCGATGCCCCGGTGGACCTGCTCGATCCGGCAGTCGACCCGCGGGTTCTCGCTGAACGCCTGGCGCGGGTCCTCCATGTCGGAGGGGTCCTCGAGCACGACCGCCGGCCCCTCGTAGGCGAGCCGGTGCTCCTCGAACGGCCGGACCACCTCGAACGACAGTCCGCCGGCGGCGTGCCGGTCGTTGTCCTCGATGCGGGGGCGGCCGAACCAGAACGCCACCCGCCCGTCGGGCAGGTACAGGCACGTGGTCATCTCGGCGTAGCCCTCGTTGGGCCGGTTGCCGAGCCGGACCCACCCGCCGAGGCCGCAGCCGCCGTCGTAGAAGTTGTAGTAGGCGCTCTCGTTGAAGTTGCTCGCCTCCTCCCGGGGATGCATGTAGTCGTCCTCGGGCACCAGCCGCATCCGCATGGATCGGCCCTCCTTTACCTGGTCAGAGCCGATCCCGTGGGTAGCCGGCGTAGGACTCCTTGAACACGCCCGAGTGCAGCAGCACGACGGCGGCCACCCGGCCGGTGGTCGCGTCGGTGAGCGTCGTGCGGGTCCAGTACGACTCGGTGCGCCGGCTCTGGCTCAGGCCGACGATCTCGGGCTCGACCCGGTACTCCTGGCCGACGAACACCGGCCCCTCGACCAGCCGGATCTCCAGGTCGAGGAACAGGCCGAGCGCCGGGCCCCGCACCGGCCAGGCGGCGCCCGCCTTGGCCGAGAGCACGCTCACCATCTCCAGCGGCAGCACCGCCCGCCCCCACGGCGAGGACGCGCCGCCCTCCGGCGTGTACCAGGGGTGGGGCTCGGTGATGCGCGCCAGCTTCTCGGCCAGCGAGAACGGGTAGCCGGGGCCGTTGGCGTCGTCGTGGGTGACCGACGCGGTCCGCGGCGCGTCGCTGCGCATGCCCACGCTGAGCTGGTCGACGATGAACAGCTCGCCGGGGTCGCTGCCGCGGGCGAGGCGGGCGTCGAGCTCGGACTCGCGGTGGTCGGGGCCGACCGACGCGGTGCCCACCAGCACCGGCGTGCCGTCGGCCTTGTGGGCCTCGACGCGCGCCGCGCCCGGCCCCGTGGTGGTCAGCGAGGCCTGGACCTGCTCGCCCTCCACCACCATCGTGCGGAAGTGGCAGCTCACGCAGCCGTGCTCGAACCAGGCCCGGCCCCACAGCGCGGCGGCCAGGGGGTCGATCTGGCTGAAGTGGGTGGGCGCCTCGATGGGCGCGCCGTCCAGCCCCAGCGAGGCGGCGGTGTCGCCGTCGTGGATGCTGGACCGGCCGCCGCCGACGTCCTGCTCCTGGAGCATCTGGGCCGGCGACCGCAGGGGCCCGGCCAGGGTGAGCTCGGTGGCGAAGGCGGCGTCGTCCACGTCCGTCACCGGGGTTCCTGGCCGTCGTCGACCTTGGCGACGGTGCCGGTGACGAACTCGGATGCCGGCGACACCAGGTAGAGCAGCGTGCTGTCGAGCTGGGCCGGGTCGCCCATGCGCCGGCGGGGGAAGTAGCGGGTCATGTCGCCGACCCGGGAGATCATCCCGTCCATCATCTCGGAGCGGAACGCCCCCGGGGCGATGGCGTTGACGTTGATCCCGAACTTCGCCCACTCCACGGCCAGCGTCTCGGTCATGCGCTCGACCGCCGCCTTGGTCGTCGAGTACAGCGCAGCGCCGTTGCCGGCGTAGTGGTGGGCGCCCATCGAGGACAGGTTGACGATGCGACCGGGGGCCTTGCGGTCCATCAGCCGGCGGGCGACCTCGCAGGACAGCAGCCAGGGGCCGCGCAGGTTGGTGGCGATGACCTGGTCGACCAGCGCCACGGGCATCTTGGTGGCGTAGGCGGCGTCGGGCATCCCCGCGTTGTTGACCAGGATCGTGACCGGCCCCAGCTCGGCCTCGACCCGGTCGACGGCCGGCCCGATCTGGTCGGCGTCGGCGATGTCGAGCGGCAGCGGGATGCAGGTCCCGCCGTCTGCCGCGATCTCGGCGGCGAGGTCGGCCAGCCGGTCCTCCCGGCGGGCGGCCGCCGCCACCTTGGCCCCGCAGGCGGCCAGCACCGCGGCGAAGCGGCGCCCCAGCCCGGCGCTGGCGCCGGTCACCAACGCCACCTGGCCGGTGAGGTCGGTCGAGACGTTGGGCAGCCCGAAGCCGCCGGCGTCGTCGGTCACTGCGGCGACCTCGCCGGGGCCGCCGCGAGCTCGTCGCGGAGCTGGCGCTTGAGGACCTTGCCGGTGGCGTTGCGGGGCAGGTCGGCGTCGCGCACGTCGACCACCGCCGGCACCTTGAAGGCCGCCAGCCGGGCGGCGACGTGGGCCCGTACTGCCTCCCCGTCGAGGTCGCTGCCCGGGCGCCGGCGCACGACGGCGGCGACCTCCTCGCCGAGCGAGGCGTGGGGGACGCCGACCACGGCGGCGTCGACGACGTCGGGGTGCTCGTACAGCGCGGCCTCGACCTCGGCGGCGTAGATGTTCTCGCCGCCCCGGATCACCACGTCCTTCAGGCGGTCGACGACGTGGACGAAGCCGTCGTCGTCGGCGTAGCCGAGGTCGCCGGTGTGGAACCAGCCGTCGGTGAAGGCGGCCGCCGTCGCCTCGGGCAGGTTGTGGTAGCCCCGCACGATGGTGGGGCCGCTGATCCAGATCTCGCCGACCTCGCCCGGGGCCACGTCCGCGCCGTCGGGCCCGACGTAGCGCAGGCCGACGACCGGGGCGAGCGCCTTGCCGACGCTGTCGGACCGGGCCACGTAGTCGCTGCCCATGTTCACGATCATGGCCCCGGTCGTCTCGGTCAGGCCGTAGCCGTTGCCGGGGGCGACCCGGGAGGCGAACTGGCTGTCGACCCGGCGCACCAGCTCGGGCGGGACCAGGGTGGCGCCGGAGGCCAGCCCCTGGAGGCTGTCCAGCGAGGCGCCCCGGGCGGCGGCCCGCTCCAGCAGGTCGAACGCCGTGTGGGGGACCCCGGAGAAGTTGGTGATCGCCTCGCGCTCGATGAGGTCGACCGCCCGGTCGGCGTCCCACCGGTACATCAGGACCAGCGTGCCGCCGTAGGCCGTGTAGGGGATGAGGTGCGACTGGAGCCCGCCGACGTGGAACAGCGGGAAGGTCAGCAGCGTCCGGGGCGGGGCCGGCGCCTCGCCGCCGTCACCGGCCGCCGGCACGCCGGCCGCGGCCGCGGCCCGGACGGTGCCCAGGTAGAAGCCGGCCATGAGGAAGTTGGTGATGTTGCGGTGCGTGCCCACCGCGCCCTTGGGCCGGCCGGTGGTGCCCGACGTGTAGAGGATGGTGACGTCGTCGTCGGGGTCGATGTCGGCCTCGGGCAGCGCGGCGGCCGGGTCGGGCGGACCGACCAGGTCGTGGAACTCGACCGCGCCCGGGGGCAGCGTGTCCGCCTCCGCCCGGACCCCGACCACGCCGGCCAGGCCGAGGCCGTCGAGGTCGCCGGCCAGCCGCTCCAGCCGCTCGCCGTCGGCGACGAGCACCTTGGCCCCCGAGTCGGACAGCCCGTAGGCCAGCTCGGGCCCGCTCCACCAGGCGTTGAGCGGCACGGCGACGGCGCCGATGGCCACGGTGGCCCAGAAGGTCAGCGCCCACTCGGGGTAGTTGCGCATGGCGATGGCGACCCGGTCGCCCCGGCCGACCCCGTAGCGCTCGGTCAGGCGGGTGGCGAGCCCGGCGACCAGGGCGTGGGCGTCGGCGTAGGTGAACCGCTCGTCGTCGTAGACGAGGAAGTCGCGCGGGGCGTGGACCCGGCTCGCCTCCCACACGTCGCGCAGCGAGCCGGGAGCCGTCTTCCAGACCCGGGTGGGCACGCCCCGGATGTCGACCTCGACGATCTCGAACGGACCGCCGGGCCCGGTCAGCGTCTGCTCCAGCTCGGTCATCAAACCCGACACTACTGTCAAGTGACGGGAGCCGCTCGCCGGCCGGGCGGCTACGGCGCCAGGCTCCAGCGAGTCGACACGGCTGTCGGTTCCTTGGCTACCCTCCGGCCATGGGCCACATCCGCTACGAGGTGAGCGACCGGGTCGCGACCGTGACGATCGACCGGCCCGAGAAGCGCAACGCCATGACCTGGGCGACCCTCCACGAGTTCGACGAGGCGATCCGCCGGGCCGGGTCCGACGACGGCGTGGGCGCCGTGGTGGTCACCGGGGCCGGCGGCGCGTTCTGCGCCGGCACCGACCTCACCGACCTCGCCGGCACCCCCGAGGACGAGCGGTCCCGGCGGGGTCGCGAGGGGGCCGAGGGGCGGGCGCCGTGGCCGATCGTCGCCTGCCCCAAGCCGGTGGTGGCCGCGGTCGACGGGGCCGCGGTCGGCATGGGTGCCGAGTTCGCCACCCAGTGCGACGTTCGGGTGGCGTCCACCCGGGCCCGCTTCGGCTGGATCTTCGTCCTGCGGGGGCTGGTGTCGGACACCGGGGCCGGCACCTACCTGCTGCCCCGGCTGGTCGGGCCGACCGCGGCGATGCGGCTGCTGTTCTCGGGCGAGATCATCGACGCCGCGGAGGCGCAGCGGCTGGGGTTCGTGACCGCGGTGGTCGAGCCCGACGACCTGCCGGCGGCGGCCGAGACCGAGGCCCGCCGCTACCTGGACGCCTCGCCGTTCGCCCTGCGCCGCACCAAGGAGCTCGTCTACGGCGGCATGTTCCGGCCGGTCGACGAGCACCTGCGGGAGACGGCCCGGCTGCTGGAGCAGTGCTTCCACTCGGAGGACCACCGCGAGGGCGTGGCCGCCTTCCTGGAGCGCCGCCCGGCCGCCTTCACGGGCCGCTAGGAAGGGGCGATGCAGTACCAGCCGAGCGCGGCGGAGCTGCTCGCGGCCATCGCGGAGCTGCTGGAGGACGACCTGCTGCCCGCGGTCCCGGACGCTCTGAAGCACCGGACCCGGGTGGCGGCCAACCTGGCCCGCATCCTCGAACGGGAGGAGGCCCTCGGGCCCGACGCCGCCCGCCGGGAGCGGGAGCGGCTGGCCGCCCTGGTCGGGGGCGGCGGCGGCGCCGACGGGGACGACGCCGTCCGGCTGGCCCTGGAGCTGGCCCGCCGCGTCCGGGCCGACGACGACCCCGGGTTCCAGGCGGACGCCTGGGAGGCGCTGGTGGCGATCTGCCGGGACGACCTGGCCATCGCCAAGCCCGGGCACGACGCCTGGGAGGGGCAGTGAGCGAGCAGAGCGAGCGAACCATCGACGCAGTTCGTTGCTCGGCCCGCAGGGCCGATCGGTCAGTGCGCGCCGCCCGAAGGGCGCGCCAATGACCGACCTGGCGGAGGGCCTGGCCGAGTTCCTCTCCGGGCACCTCGGCGAGCCGGTCACCGTCACCGGGCTGGCCGCGTCGTCGGCCGGGGCCCGCCGGGGCAACGTGCTGTTCGACGCCGAGGTCCCGGGCCGCCCCACCCTGCGCCTGGCGGCGACGATCCTGCCGACGGCCGCCATCGAGCTCAACCCGATCACCGCCGAGGCCGCGGTCCGCAACCTGGCCGAGGAGCACGGGGTGCCCGTGCCCCACATCCACGCCGTCTGCACCGATCCCGGCTTCGTCGGCGGGCCGTTCTTCGTGTCCGACCGGGTCGATGGCGAGTCGGTGCCCCGCCGGGTGCTGCGGCTGGTGCAGGCCGAGGGGATCGGCGACCGGGTGGCCGGGCAGCTGGGCGAGGCGCTGGCCCGGCTGCACGCGATCGACCCGGCCCGGGCGCCCGGTGACCTCATGGACGACCCGTCCGGGAACCCGGCGGAGACGGCGCTGGTGGGCGCCGACCGCATGCTGGCCGAGCTGCCCCTGCCCCGCCCGGCCCTGGCGCTCGGGATGCGGTGGCTCGAGTGCCACCTGCCCACGGCGCCGCCGCGGCGCACGATCGTCCACACCGACGCCCGCAACGGCAACCTGCTGGTCAGCGCCCGGGGGCTGGAGGCGGTGCTCGACTGGGAGGGCACGGTGCGCCACGGCGACCCGATGCAGGACCTGGCCTGGCCGGCGCTGCGGATGTGGCGGTTCAAGGAGGACGGGCGGGAGATCGGCGGCTTCGCCGGCCGGGAGCCGTTCGTCGCCGGCTACGAGGCGGCCGGCGGCGCCTTCGACGCCGAGCGGTTCGCCTGGTGGAAGGTCCTCGGCACCCTGCGCTGGGCGCTCGGGCTGGCCGGCCAGTCCGCCGCCCACCTCGACGGCAGCTTCCGCAGCATCGTCATGGCCGCCAGCGGCCGGCGGGTCCCGGAGCTGGAGTGGGACCTCCTCATGCTGGTGCGGCCCTCCCACTGACCTCGGCGACGCGCCGCTCGAGGTGGCGGCGCTCCGCCGGGTTGGCGGTCAGGGACAGGGCGGCGCGGTAGGCGGCCTCGGCCTCGGCCCGGCGGTCGAGGCGGCGGAGCAGGTCGGCCCGGGTGGCGTGGAACAGGTGGTAGCCGTCGAGCCCGTCGAGCGCGTCGACCTGGGCGAGGCCCTCGGCCGGCCCGGCCGTCATGCCGTAGGCCACCGCCCGGTTCAGCCGGAGCACCGGCGTGGGCGCCACGGCGACGAGGCCGTCGTAGAGCCGGGCGATGTCGTTCCAGCGGGTGTCCTCCGGCCGGGCGGCGTTGGCGTGGACCGAGGCGATCGCGGCCTGGAGCTGGTACGGGCCGGGCGCCTCGTCGCCGGCGGCGGCCGCTGCGCCGGCCAGCAGGCGGTTGGCCTCGGCGATGACCGACCGGTCCCAGCGGGTGCGGTCCTGCTCGGCGAGGGGGACGAGGACGACGCCGTCGCCGTCGGCCGCCTCCCGCGCCGGGGCCCGCGCCTGGTGGAACAGCATCAGCGCCACCAGCGCCCGGGCCTCGGGTGCCGGGACCGCGGCGTCGAGCAGGCGGGCCAGCCGGATCGCCTCCTCGCTGAGGTCGTGGCGGGTGAGCCTGTGCCCGCCGCTGGCGGCGTAGCCCTCGTTGAAGATCAGGTAGAGCACGGCCAGCACGCCGGAGAGCCGCTCGTCCCGGTCGCCCGGGGGCGGCACGTCCAGCGGGACCGCCGCCTGACGCAGCCGCTGCTTGGCCCGGGTGATCCGCTGTTTCATCGCCGGCTCGCCGACCAGGAACGCCCGGGCGATCTCGGCGGTGCTGAGCCCGCCGAGCGTCCGCAGGGTGAGGGCCACCCGGCCCGGGGCCGGCAGCACGGGGTGGCAGCAGGCGAACGTCGCCGCCAGTGTGGCCCGTTCGTCATGGGGGCACGGCACGACGCATCGGAGGTCCGCGATGGCCGAGTTCCTGCTCATGTTCGTGGTGGGCCCCCGCCCGCCGCCCGAGCCGCTCCCGCCCGGCGAGCTGGAGGCGCTGATCGCCCGCTACGTCGCCTGGGGCGAGCGGATGGCGGCCACCGGGCACGGGTCGGCGCATCGGGGCGCCCGCCTGAGCGACGTCTTCAGCGACCCGGACCGGGTGCTCGCCGGCGACGGGGACGAGGTCGTGGTCACCGACGGGCCGCTGGCCGAGACCAAGGAGGTCGTCGGCGGCTACGGCGTCATCACGGCCGCGGACTACGCCGAGGCCGCGAAGCTGTGCCGCGACCACCCGGCGGTCAGCGACATCGGGAGGATCGTGATCCGCCGCCTTGCCTGACGTCTCACGTCGCCGCCGGCGCCCCGAGCAGGCGGCCGATGGCCTCCGGATCGAAGAACTCGGCCGGCGAGAT
>DATFRN010000394.1:0-3409 GCA_035263165.1 Acidimicrobiales bacterium
ATGCTCGTCTACTACTTCGGGTCGAAGGACGAGCTGGTGGCGGCCATCGCGGCCCAGGCGGCCGACGCCCTGGGCGACGCGCTGCCCACGGTCGACCCGGACCACCCGCCCGCATCGGCCGCCGCCTGGCTCGACGCCGCCTGGTCGCTGCTCGCCGACCCCGTCGTCCGCCCCGCCTTCGCCCTGCTGTTCGAGCTGGACGCCATGGGCGTGCGTGCCCCGGGCCCCGCCCGGTCGGCGTCGCGGCTGGTGACCGAGCACGCGCTGGAGGGGGTCGACGAGGCGCTGGCCGCGCTGGGCGTGCCCGCGGCCCGGCGCGAGGCCGGGTTCAGCGCCCTGGTGTCGGGGGCGGTGGTCGGGATCGTCCTCGACCAGCTGGTGAGCGGGGCCGAGCGGTCCCGGGCCGCGATCGAGGAGCTCGCCCGCCTGATCGACGACGCCCGGGCCTGAACGGCGCCGGTCCGATTGCTTGCCTAGGGTCAGCACCATGCCGCCGGACGACCGCATCCCCCGCCGCCGCGTGCTCCAGGGCCTGGCCGCCGGGTCGGGCCTCGTGCTCGCCGGCTGCAACCCGTGGGCGCTGCCGCCCGGCCACCACCGGCCGCCCGGCCAGCCCGGCGACCGCCCCGACCCCCGCAAGCCCGAGGGCACCGACCTGCTGCCGCAGATCGAGCACATCGTCGTCTACATGCAGGAGAACCACTCCTACGACTCGTACTTCGGCGCCTGGCCGCGGGCCGACGGCTACCGCATGCACCACGGCGTGCCGACCAACGCCAACCCGCTGACCGACGGGCGGCCGCTCAGGGTGTTCCACGCCCCCGACACCTGCCAGAGCGGGCGCGGCGTGTCGCAGAACTGGGTGAACACGCACCGCCAGATCGACGGCGGGCGCATGGACGGCTTCCTGTTCGACGACAACAGCAACGCCATGCGCTACTGGGACCGCCGGGACGTGCCGTTCTACTGGTCGCTGGCCGACACCTTCGGCATCTGCGACCGGTGGTTCGCCTCGGCGCCGGCGCAGACCTACCCCAACCGCATGTACCTCCAGGCCGCCACCTGCCAGGACCTGATCGCCACCGACACGGCCAAGGCCTTCAGCATGCCCCACCCGGCCGGCGGGACGATCTGGGAGAAGCTGGACGAGTTCGGCATCTCGTGGCGGGACTACTGCTGGGATCTGCCCGACATCGCCCTGTTCCCCAAGGTGTGGACCAGCCACTTCGACCAGGTGCGGACGTTCCCCCAGTTCCTCGACGACTGTCGCACCGGGTCGCTGCCGGCGGTGAGCATCGTGAGCCCGGGAGTCACGGCGTACACCGAGGAGAACCCCCGGGACATCCAGCTGGGCGAGGCCTACAGCGCGGCGATCGTCAACGCCGTGCTGACCGGCCCGCTGTGGCGGAAGACGGTGCTGGTGTTCACCTACGACGAGCACGGCGGGTACTACGACCACGTGCCGCCGCCCCGGGCGGTGCCGCCGGACGACATCCCGCCGGCCGTGGAGGCGACCCCCGACGTCCCGGCGGCCTGGGACCACTACGGGCTGCGGGTGCCGGCGTTCGTGATCTCGCCGTGGACCCGGCCGCGCCACGTGTCGCACGTGGTCCACGACCACACGTCGATCCTCCGTCTCATCGAGACCAAGTACAACCTGGGCGCCCTCACCCGCCGGGACGCCAACGCCTCGAACCTGCTGGACTGCCTGGCCCTCGACCGGCCCCCGGCGTTCCCCGAGCCACCCCCGCTGGCGGCCCCGGGCCTCCCGGCGGCGGGCAGCGCCTGCCAGCCGGACACCCCGCCGCCGCCGGGCATCCCGGGCCGCGCCCCGACCGCCGCCGCCCCCGCGGCCGCGACGTTCGCCGGCACGGGCATCGTCCCGAACTCGGAGGCCCACGCCCGGGCCGCGGCGGGCCCGCCCCTCACCCCGTCCCAGGACGAGCGCCTCCGCCTCCTCGACCACCTGGCCGCCGCGACCCGCTGACCGGCGGCTCAGTCCGGCTCGTCGAGGAAGCGGGTGATCATCGACGCCAGCCAGTCCACCTCGTCGAGCATGCCGACGTGGGTGGTGCCGGGGAGCATGGCCAGGCGGGCCGGGGGGAGGGGGTGGGCGTCGCCCACCACACCGCCGCCGAGGAGGCGGAACATCTCGACCGCGTGCTCGGGGCGGACGATGTCGGCGTCGCCCACGACGATCAGCGTCGGCGCCGCGATGGCGGCGATCTCCTCGTCGGTCCAGCCCGTGAAGGTGGTGTCCATGTCGTTGACCTTGGCCACCAGCCCCCGCCAGCCGCCGGCGTCGGGGGCGACCCGGGCGTAGGCCTCCTGCCACGGCGTGCCGTCGAACGCATCGTCGGGCGGCGGGCCCTCGGCGAACGCCTCGATCATCTCCGGGTGCATGCCGTCGGGCCGGTAGGAGGTGCCGCCGGCGGCCACGAGCCGCCGCACCAGGGCGGGGTGACGGACCGCGACCTCGACGCCCACGGCCCCGCCCATGCTGTAGCCCACGATGTCGGCCGGGGCGATGTCGAGGTGGCGGACCAGGGCGGCGACGTCGGCGCCGAGGCCCGGATAGGTCAGGGGCCGGTCGGCGTCGGGGGTGTGGCCGTGGGCCTGGAACTCGACGGCGATCACCTCCCGCCCGGCGGCCAGCCGGGGCAGCAGCCCGGCGAAGCAGCTCTCGATCGTCCCCATGGCCCCGTGCAGCAGCACGGTCGGGCGCCCCTGGCCGTGGCGCTCGTAGTACATGTCGAGGCCGTTGACCCGGGCGTAGCTCCCGCCGGGCATCGTCACTCCTCACCCACCGGCGGCGCCCACCCCGGGCGGGGGATCAGGCAGAACGGGTGCCCGCTCGGGTCAGCGAACACCCGGGACCGCCCGGGCTCGTCCTGGAGCACCGTCGCCCCCATCCCGGCCACCGCCGCCGACGCCGCCTCGACGTCGTCGACCATGACGTCGACGTGCATCTGCTGGGGATGCTCGGGGTCGGGCCAGTGGGGCGGCCGGTGGTCGGGCACCAGCTGGAAGGCGAGCCCGGACGTCGTCGTGTCCCGGGAGACGACGACGAAGTCGTCGCTGCGGAACGTCACCGGCAGCCCGAGCAGCCCGCTGTAGAACTCCGCCAGCGCCGCCGGCTCGGGCGTGTCGAGGATGACGTGGTGCAGGCGTCCGAGAGGCACCGGCCGATCCTCCCAGCCCGGTCAACCGTCACGCCGGGTCGAGCCACCGGAACGTGAGCGGGTACCCGACCGTGCGGACCAGCGAGCGGGCCTCCCGCTCGCTCTCCTCGGCCCGGCCGGGGGCAGGCGGCGCGCAGCATCCAGCGGCGGTGGCCGTCGAACCCCACCCGAACCAGATCTGCACCAGGTTGTCGTCCAACGATCCGGCCGGTGCCGGACACTGGTGT
>DATFRN010000395.1:0-2633 GCA_035263165.1 Acidimicrobiales bacterium
TGAGCACGGTGCCCCGCTCCTTCAGCCCGGTTAGCGCCTTCACAAACGTCGTCCGCGTAATGCCGGTCGAACGCTCAGCGATCTCCGGGTCGTCGGGGTCGGGCGCCGCCCCCAGCCGTACGGTCATGGCGTTGAACTCCCGGTACGCCCGCTCGGCCGCGACCTTGGGGTCGACCGTCGTGGTCGACGAGGCGGGCGCCTTCGTTCCGCTCGGGTCGTCGGCGTCATCCGTCCCGAGCAGACGACCGGCCAGCACCAAGCCGCCGGCGACGATGGCGACCATCAAGCCCGCGGCCATGGCCAGGGTCACGCGGTTGCGACGTCGCTCGTCTTGGTCGGCCCCAGACACGGCCCGCACGCTACGCGCGGGTGTCGCTACTCGTCAACATATACTTATAGGCACTGAAAGTGTCAGTCGTTCGGCTCCCAGCGGAACAGGGCGATCGCCAGGGCGACGCCGACGACCGCCCAGACCACCAGGACCGGCCACACTCGGCTCGGGACCGCCGTGTCGGGGGAGAGCGCGCCCCGCGCTGCGTCGGCCAGGGCGGTCGACGGCAGGGCCCGGGCTGCGTCGCGCATGCCGGCGGGGAGCTTGGTCAGCGGGAACACCATGCCCGACAGCAGCAGCAGCACGATGAAGATCGCGTTGGCGGCCGCGAGCGCGACCAGGGCCGGGAGGCGGCCGGCCAGCACCAGGGCCAGGCCCGTGAAGGCCACGACCGACAGGACCACCGCGGCCAGCAGCGGCAGCGGCTCCAGGTCGGGGCGCCAGCCCAGGGCCAGGGCGATCGCCGTGAGCACCACGACCTGGACCGCGATCACCACCAGGACCGACAGCGACTTGGCCGCGACCAGGCGGGGCCGGCCCAGCGGCGTCGTGCCCAGGCGCTTGAGCACCCCGTAGGAGCGGTCGAAGCCCGTGGCGATCGCCAGGTTGGTGAACGCCGTGGCCAGGACCGCCAGGGCCAGGGTGCCGGGGGCCAGGAAGTCCACCGCGTCGCCGGTGATCGGGAGGACGTCGACCAGCGAGAAGAACACCAGCACCGCGACCGGGATGCCCAGCGTGAGCAGCAGTGCCTCGCCGTTGCGGAACGTGAGCGTGAGCTCGATCCGCAGCTGGGCGACCAGGGCCTTCATGTGGGGTCGCCCGTCGGCTCGGTCGCCGGTGACGAGGTCAGGCGCAGGTACACGTCCTCCAGCCGTTGGCGGCCCGCCCGGAGGTCGGCCAGGGGCAGGTCGCGCTCCGCCAGCCAGGCGGTGATGGCCGCGATCGTCGTCGGGGTCGGGGGGGTCGCCACCGCGTAGTCGCCCGGGGCGACCTCGGTGACCGCCTTCGCCGGCAGGCCCACGTACGCCGCCAGCGAGTCCGTGTCGATCGCCGGCGGGGCCGCGAAGCGGACCTCCTCGGACGCCCCCTCCCGCACCAGCGCCTCCAGCGGTCCCTCGGCCACCAGGCGGCCCCGGTCCACGATCACGACCTTGTCCGCCACCCGCTCGGCCTCGTCGAGGTCGTGGGTCGTGAGCACGACCGTCACCCCCTCCCGCCGCAGGTCGGCCACCACCTGGCGGATGACCTGCCGCCCCTGCGGGTCCACCCCCGCCGTCGGCTCGTCGAGGAAGGCGACCGACGGCCGTCCCACCAGGGCGACCGCCAGCGCCAGCCGGCGCTGCTCGCCGCCCGACAGCTGCCGGTAGGTCCGGCGCTCCAGGCCCGAGAGGCCCAGCCGCGACAGCAGCGACGGGACGGACAGAGCCGACGGGTACAAGGCGGCCGCGTGGCGCAGGACCTCCGGCGGCCGCAGCCCCGGGTGGATGCCGCCCTCCTGGAGCATCACCCCCATGCGCTCGGTCAGCGTCCGCTGGTCCCGCCCGGGCTCGAGGCCCAGCACCGACAGCGTCCCCGACGCCGGCCGGCGCAGCCCCTCCAGCGCCTCGATCGTCGACGTCTTCCCCGCACCGTTCGGCCCCAGCACGCACGTCACCTCGCCGGCCGCGGCCGTGAAGGACAGGGACGACACCGCCACCACGTCGCCGTAGCGGATGGTGAGCGACGAGACCTCGACGGCGGCCATGCGCCAGCGACGCTATAACCCATGATCGGGCCGTCCGAAACCGTGAGTAGCCTCGCTCCATGCTCGACATCCGCCGGATCCGCCGGGAGCCCGAGGCCGTCAAGGCCGAGCTCGACCGCCGGGGCCCGGGCACGTCCGAGCCGGTCGACCGCGTCGTCGCCCTCGACGCCGAGCAGCGCCGCCTGACCGGCGAGCGCGACGAGGTCCGCAGCCGCATCAAGGCCGTCTCCAAGGACGTCGGCCGCCTGCGCGGCCAGGGCCGGGCCGAGGAGGCCGAGGCCCGCATGGCCGAGAGCCGCGAGCTGGGCGAGCGCGAGAAGGCCCTCGCCGCCGAGGCCGACCGCCTCGGCGACGAGATCCGCCAGGTCCTTCTCCGCCTGCCCAACACCCCGAGCGACGGCGCCCCCGACGGCGCCGGCGAGGCCGACAACGTCGTCCTCCGCACCGAGGGCTACGACCCCGCCGCCTACGGCGACCATCAGCGGGTCCCCCACTGGGACATCGGCGACGAGCTGGGCCTGTTCGACTTCCCCCGGGCCACCAAGATCTCGGGCGCCA
>DATFRN010000396.1:0-7258 GCA_035263165.1 Acidimicrobiales bacterium
GAGCCGGTCGGCGTTCAGCACAGTGCCGTCCGCCAGCCGGACCGCATGCGCCATGTGGGCCATCGTGGCGTTCAGCTGGGGGTTCTCGACGTACTGGCCCTCGCCGGTCCGCTGGCGGTGGAGCAGCGCGAGCAGCACGCCCACAGCGCCCAGCAGGCCGTTGCCCGGGTCCTCGTTGCCGGTCGGGAACAGGGGCGGATTGAACTGGCCGGCGCACTCCAGCCCGATCCCGACGTAGTTCGACAGCATCGGCGCGAAGCTCTGGCGCAACCTGTCCGGCCCCGACGACCCCCAGCCCGGGGCGTAGAGGTAGACGATCGACGGGTTGACCGCCCGCACCTGGTCGTAGCCGAGCCCGAGGCGCTCGGCGGCGCCCGGCCGCATGTTGTGGTGGACGACGTCGGCCCACGCGAGGAGGCGCTGCACCGCCGGCGCCAGGCCCTCGTCCTTGAGGTTGGCGGCGAGCGAGCGCTTGCCGGCCTGGGCCGAGAAGAACGGGCGCTCCATGCCGCGCAGCGGATCGCCCACGACCGGCTCGACCTTGATGACGTCGGCCCCGAGATCGGCCAGCAGTCGCGACGAGTAGGGCCCGGCGTAGAACGCGCCGAGGTCCAGGATTCTGACGCCGTCGAGGATCGGGCGCTCGTCGCACTCCCCGCTCGCGCCCGAGGGCCACGTCGTGGGGTCGAGGGCGGCGGCGTCATCGGCGCCGACCCGCGGCGCGGGCGACCGCACCTCGCCCGGCGTGTTCGCCAACTTGGCGGGCGGCGCCACCTGCTCGACGCGGCCGAGCACGGGGTCGTCCACGACAACCACCATCTCGTTGACCTTGGCCTGCTCGGTGTCGAACACCAAGCACGGGCGCAGGTGCTCGATGGCGCACACGTCTGCGTCTCGAAGGAGCCGGACCCAGTCGGCACGCGGCCTGGAGGCGAAGATGTCGTGGATGTCGGTCTCGAGGATGCGGAGCTGTTCGGCCGTCAGGGGCACCCCGAGGTCGAGGCCCGTCGCGCTCGGTGGGATTCGGTCGTCGAGGCCGAGGGCGACCATCAGGCGGCCGAACGCACCGACCGCGCCAGTGTGGACGCCGATGTACTCGTCGTCCTGGCACCGGAACGACCGGGCCACGATGCGGTGCGCACCGGGCGCCGGCATCCCGCCAGCCGCCCCGGCCCTCGCGCCCCACAGCATGGAGAGGTACGCCAGCGCCCCGTCGAGCAGCGACGTCTCGACGTGGCGCCCCACCGCGTCGTCATGGCGGCGGTAGAGGGCGGCCAAGACGCCGATCACCGCCAGGTAGGCAGCCCCGATGCTGGCGAACGGGAGCGCCTCGAAGATCGGACCGTCGCGATGCCCGGGCTGCTCGGCCATCGTACCCACCAGCGCATGAATCAGGGCCTCGTGCCCAGGGAGCTCACGCCACGGCCCATCGGGGCCGAAGCCCGAGATCGAGCAGACGACGAGGCCGGGGTGCGCGTCGTGGAGGTCGGCGTAGTCGAGGCCCAGGCGTGCCGCCACGCCCGGCCGCCAGCTGTGGACGAGGACGTCGGCCCGCGCCACCAGCCCGGCTACCCGGTCGCGCTGGTCCGGGTCCTTCAGGTCGACCTCGACGCTGCGCTTGCCCCGGTTGAACACCGACGCCGCCGCCGGGTCGAGGCGGCGCAGGCGATCGCCGCCGGGCGGCTCGACCCACAGGACGTCGGCGCCGTAATCGGCCAGCAGCCCGGTCGCACGCGGGCCGGCGGTGCCCCACGAGCAGTCGACCACCCGTAACCCGTCGAGCGGGCCCTTCGTCATGATTCGATCCCTTCGCGCCCAACGATCGAGAGGAACATCTCCATCAGGTCGCTCTCGTCGGTCCCCCGCACCGCGGCCCGCTCGAGAAGCCCGCGGGATACCACGTGGACGAGCTCCGCCATCCGTTCCACCGGGTAGCGCCAGCGAACGCCATGTCGTTCGGCCGACTCGGCGAAGCGGGCCGCGGTCGCCGCCACCGCTCGGCGGTCGACGTCGATGACCCTCTCCCGCAACGCCGGGTTCCGGAGCGTCCGGGCGTGGAGCTCGATGCGCAGCGCCACGTCTACGTCGTCGCCGCGGTGGAGCTCGCGCCAGCGGGCGGTGCTGGCGGCAGCGTCGACCGGCGCGTCGGCCGGGAGGTCCTCGTAGGCCGCAAGGAACGTCTCGTTGCGGCGATCGATCACGGCGAGGAAGAGGTCCTCCTTCGACGCGAAGTGGAAGTGGATCGCCCCCCGGCTGAACCCGGCCGCCTCGGCGATCTCGTCCAGCGACGCCGAGTCGAATCCCCGGCGGGCGAACACCTCGCTGGCCGCGTCGACGAGGGCGGCACGGGTGCGCTCGCCGTCGCGGCGCCGGACGGGAGCGGTCTCGCCGGTGCTGCTCACCTGATGACGCCCTCTCGGCGGAGCTGCTCGCGCTGGCCGTCGTCGTAGCCGAGCCCGGCCAGTACGTCGGCGGTGTGCTCGCCGTGGGCCGGGGCCGATCGGATCTCGAATGGCTCCCCCGCCGTCAGCACCGGGTTCCCCAGCGTGGCGAACGACCCGACGGCGGGATGCTCCTCGACGACGATCATCCCGCGGGCGGCGAGGTGGGGATCGTCCTGCACGTCGGCGAAGCGGAGGGACGGCCCCATCGCGATGTCGTGCTCGACCGCGACAGCCATCCACTCGGCGAGCGTGCGGCTGCGGAAGATCGCCTGCAGCTCCCGGCGGAGGGCGTCGTCGCCGGCGGCGAAGTCGACCACGAGGTCCCGGCGGTGCTCGCGCAGGAGGTCGTCGCGCTCCACCGCCCGGCAGAA
Organism: Acidimicrobiales bacterium; assembly: GCA_035263165.1. Classification (GTDB taxonomy): domain Bacteria; phylum Actinomycetota; class Acidimicrobiia; order Acidimicrobiales; family VFJN01; genus ZC4RG19. The sequence goes on from DATFRN010000396.1 coordinate 2,816, forward strand.
GTGGTCCCAGAACTTCGGCTCGATGGCGCAGAACAGCAGGAACCTCCCGTCCTTCGTCTCGTAGCGCTGGTACTTGGCCGACTCGCCGCCGCCCACGGGCCCACCGGGGTCGACCTTCTCGGGGTTGAGGGCGGGCAGGGCTCCGATCCACTGGCTGGCCAGCACGGCGTCCGCACACGACACGTCCAAGTAGCAGCCCTCTCCCGTCCGGGCGGCGCGGGCCAGGCCGGCCGCGACGCCCAACGCCGCGAACATCGGCCCGAGGACGACGCCGAGAGGCAGACCGCGGTCGCCGCCTGGGGCGATGCGCGTCACGCCGTCCCGCACCTCCAGCGCGGGCGCCGCCCCTCCCAGGTCGTCCATCATCTGGCCGTGGGTCGGCACCTCGGCGTACGGCCCGGATGCGCCGTACCCGGTGGCCTGGCAGTAGACGATGTCAGGCTTGATCCGGCGCACCGCCTCGTAGTCGAGGCCGAGCTTCTCGTTGGTGGCGCCGACGTTGCCGGTGATGAAGGCGTCGGCCCCGGCGATCAGCCGGGCCATGACCTCGCGGCCGCCGGGCGTCCTGGCATCGACCGCGACGCTGCGCTTGTTCCGGTTCAGGACCAGGTGGAACGCCGACCAGTCGCGGGCGAACCTCGTCATGATGTTGCGCAGGTAGTCGCCCTGCTGCGGCGACTCCACCTTGACCACGTCGGCGCCCTCGTCCCCCAGCAGCCGGCCGAGATAGTCGACGGTCATGAGCACGCCGGTCTCGACCACCCGCACGCCCCGAAGCAAGCCGGACATCTACACCCCCCACAACATACGCGCGCGTAGGTTAATCAAATTCGGGATACTAAACAAGAGATCAGTAGATTGTTTTCGAGAAAGGGGGCGTCATGACGGAGAACTCCGCCGGGCCGCTATCCGGTGAGGTCGCACTCGTCACGGGGGCGGCGCAGGGACTCGGTCGCGGCATCTGCCTGGCGTTGGCCCAGGCGGGTGCCGACGTGGTCGCCGGGGACCTCGACACGGAGGACCTGGCCGGAACGGTCGCCGACGTCGAAGCCACGGGGCGCCGCATCGTGGCCGGCGGCATCGACGTCCGGGACCAGGACTCACTCGACCGCCTCGTTGGCGACGGGGTGGCGGCACTCGGCCCGCTCCGCACCGTGGTCGCCAACGCCGGGATCTCCACCTGGTCGCGCTTCTGGGAGATGCCCGAGGACCAGTGGCAGACGATGGTCGACGTCAACCTCTCCGGGGTGTGGCGCACGTTTAAGGCGGCCGCGCCCGGGATGATCGAGGCGGGTCGGGGCGGGTCGCTCACCGCGATCAGCTCGGTCGCCGGGCTGCGGGCGCTGCCAGGCCAGGCGCACTACTCGGCCGCCAAGCACGGCGTGGTGGGCCTGGTCCGGGCCGCCGCCATCGAGCTCGGGCCGTTCAACATCCGGGTGAACTCGATCCACCCGTGGGGCATTCGCACGCGGCTGGCCGAGGACCCGACCCTCCCTCCGCTCCTGGGGGCGAACCCGACCTACCAGACCGCGTTCCGGGCGATCCTGCCCGAGCCCCGGATGGCCGAACCCGCCGACATCGCCGCCGCGGTCGTCTGGCTCGCCTCCCCCGCCGCCCGGTGCGTCACCGGCGTGCAGCTGCCGGTCGACATGGGCTCGACCACGATCTGACCGATCGCCGCGTCCCTACGGCCAGACGAGGGGCAGGCGATGCGGGGCGCGAGGGTTGCCGCTGTAGACGAGGTCGGCGCCGGGCCGGATGCGGTAGTCGGGGATGCGGTCGTGCCATGCCTCCAATGCGACCCGCATCTCCATGCGGGCCAGGTGCGAGCCGAGGCATCGGTGGAAGCCGCTGGCGAAGCCGATGTGCGGGTTCGGCCTGCGCTCCAGGTCGACCGTCAGGGGATCGGCGAAGTGGCCAGGATCCAGGTTGGCGCCCGACCACGAGATGAGGAGGTACGAGCCGGCCGGCACGTCGACGCCGCTCGGGAGCGTGAGGTCCTCGGTCACCAGGCGGTAGCCGTCGACGACCGGGGACTCGAACCGCATGAGCTCCTCGACGGCAGTCGGAATGAGCCCGTGATCGGCGGCGATCCGCGCCCGGTGCTCGGGGTGGCGGGCGAAGTAGGACAGGAAGCAGGCGAGCGATGCGGCGACCGTGTCCAGCCCGGCGATCATCAGGAGGCCGAGGATGTCGAGGACGTCCTCCCGGCTCAGCTGGTGCCCGTCGACCTCGGCGGACATGAGCCAGCCGATCATGTCGTCGCGGGTCGAGGGTTCCCGCTCGCGTGCGTCGAGGTCCCGGGTGAAGTACTCCTGGATCCAGGTCACGCCCTCCACGCGCCGCCGCGCCTGCTCCTCGCTGGACACTCCCTCCACGATCTGGTTCCCGAGCGTGAGGTCCTTGAAGTGGAGGAACGCCGCGAGGTCGTCCATCGGCAGGCCCATGATCGACAGGAAGATGGTGGACGGTAGCGGCTCGCACCACGTCCTGTAGGCGTCGACCTCGCCCGCTTCGGCAAAGCCGTCGATCAGCCGGTCGGCCAGCCCGCGCACCTGGGGCGCGAGGGGCTCGACCCGACGCGCCGTGAAGACCGGGTCGAGCAGCCGGCGGTACTTGCGGTGCTCCTCGCCGTCGAGCCCGAGCGGGATCGCCGGACGGTTGCTCCCCAGGTACTTCGAGGCCTGTTCGACGTGGGGATGCTTGTTGACGTAGAGGATGTCGTCCATCCGCACCAGCGAGAAGACGTCCGGCGCGATCGCCCGTACCGGGCACCGCTCGATGAGATGGGCGTACATCGGCTGGGGCTCGGGGCTGGTCCTCGCGGCGAGAAGCTCGGGCGCCGCGAACGCCGCCTGGCTGTACCCATGGACCTTCGCCTGGTCCTCCAGGCTGAACTCCATCTTGGCCATGACAGTCCCTTCCCCGGCGGCTTGCCCGGATGCCGTGCCGATAGTTTAGTATCCTGAACCCGACTCGGGAGGGGGAAGGGTGAAGCCTGCGCCGTTCGACTACGTCGCACCGACGACCGTGGAGGAGTCCGTCGCCGCGCTCGCCGACGGCAGCGGCGATGCCAAGGTGCTGGCCGGCGGCCAGAGCCTCGTCCCGATCCTGGCCTTGCGCCTGTCCCGGTTCGACCGTCTGGTCGATCTCGGCCGTGTGGCCTCGCTCAGGGGCGTGAGCCGCCGCAACGGGACCCTCACCGTCGGCGCCATGACCCGGCAGGCCGACGTCGAGCACGACCCGGCCGTCGCCGAGGCGGCGCCGCTGCTGGCTCGAGCCGTGCCGTTCATCGGGCACTTCCAGATCCGCAACCGCGGCACGGTGGGCGGGTCGATCGCCCATGCCGACCCGGCGGCGGAGCTGCCCGCCGTCGCGCTGGCGCTGGACGCTGACCTGGAGGTGGCGGGCCCCGACGGCACCCGGACCGTGGCGGCGCGCGACTTCTTCGTCTCGATGTTCATGACGGCCCTCGACGACGCCGAGGTCCTCACCGCGGTGCACCTCCCGGTATGGGGCCCGGGCTCGGGGTTCGCGCTCCGCGAGGCGGCCCGCCGGCATGGCGACTTCGCGCTGGCCGGTGTCGCTTGCGGCGTCCGAGTCACCGATGGCCGGGTCGACAAAGCCGCCATCGGTCTGTTCGGCATGGGATCGACTCCGCTTCGGGGCCACGCGGCGGAGGACGCCATGGTCGGCGTCGCACCCGCCGATCTCGACCTCGACGAGCTGGGCAGGCTCGTGGTCGCCGACACCGGCCCGCCCGACGACGTCCACGCCTCGGCGTCCTACCGCAAGGCGACGGCCGCCCGGCTGGCGGCAGCGGCGCTCCGCACCGCGATCGAGGAGGCCACGCGTGGCTGACATCCCCGTGTCCCTGACCGTCAACGGCGTGGCCCACGAGGCTGTCGTCGAGCCGCGCAAGATCCTGGCGGACCTGCTCCGCGAGGACTGCCGCCTGACCGGGACCCATATCGGCTGTGAGCACGGCGTGTGCGGGGCCTGCACGGTACTGGTCGACGGACGGGCCGTGCGGTCCTGCCTCGTGTTCGCGGTGCAGGTCGACGGCAGCGAGGTGACAACCGTCGAAGGGCTCGCCGCCGACGGGGAGCTCACGCCGGTCCAGCAGGCGTTCCAGCAGGAACACGGCCTGCAGTGCGGGTTCTGCACGCCCGGGTTCGTGATGTCAGTGACGGCCTTCCTCCGCGACCGCCCGGATCCGAGCGACGAGGAGATCCGCGACGCCCTCTCCGGGAACCTGTGCCGCTGCACCGGGTACCAGGGCATCGTCCGCGCCGTCCGGCGGGCCGCGAGCGCGTGACGCTCGACGTCGGCGACCGGCTGGCCCTCCACGAGCTGGCAGCCCGTTACGGCAACGTCGTCGACGACCGCGACTGGGACGCCCTGGCCGGCGTCTTCACCGACGATGCGCTGTTCGTGATGACG
>DATFRN010000397.1:0-17639 GCA_035263165.1 Acidimicrobiales bacterium
GAGTACGTCGGCTACAGCGAACCCGGCGACACGGTCGTGGTCCGCGGGAACCGGGACGAGCGGGAGTTCATCGCCTTCTGGCAGCGCGACGGCATCGTCACCGCCGCGATGAACGTCAACGTCTGGGATGTCGTCGAAGACCTCAAGGCCATCGTGGCCAGCGGCCGCGTGCTCGACGTCGGCCGCCTCGCCGATCCCGCCGTCGACCTGGCCGAGCTGGTATCCCGATGACCAAGCTGCAGCGCCTGCACACTGAGTACGACCAGAGCCCGTGGCTGGACAACATCACCCGCCGCTACCTGCGATGTTCGGTCGAGGACGCCTACTGGGAGCTGGTCGTCACCGACGTCAGCGACGCACTCGCCACGCTGCGGGCCGTGTTCGACTCGAGCGGCGGCACCGACGGCTTCGTGTCCGTCGAGGTCGCCCCCGAGCTGGCCAGCGACACGGCGGCCACGATCACCGCCGCCCGGGAGCTGCACAAGCGGATCAACGAGCCCAACCTGTTCGTGAAGATCCCCGCAACCGCCGAGGGCGCGTCTGCCATCGAGGCGATGATCGCCGAGGGTCGCAGCACCAACATCACTCTGATCTTCTCCCTGGCTCGCTACGCCCAGGTCATCGAGGCCTACCTGGCCGGCCTCGAGGCCCTCGGCCTGGCTCTCGAGACTCGAGGAGTCGCCGGCTTCCACGCGTCCTTCCAGAGGGTGCTCGCCGCCCTCGAGGCCAAGTCCTATCGCCCGGGGCGCTGATGGACTGGGCCGGCTGGGCGCTGTTCGGGTTGATGGCCACCACCGCGCTGACGGCGGTCATGATCGCCGCGCAGCTCGCCGGGCTCACCCGTCTCGACCTTCCCCTGCTGCTCGGCACCGTCGCCACCGAAGATCCCGACAAGGCCCGCGTGGCCGGGTTCTTCATCCACCTCGCCGTCGGGCAGGGTTTCGCCCTCGGCTATGCCGCAGCCTTCGCGCTGCTCGACCGGGCCACCTGGTGGATCGGCGCGCTGTTCGGGTTCCTCCACGCCTCGGTCGCCCTCGCCGTGCTCGTTCCCCTCCTGGCCGGGGTTCATCCCCGCATGGCATCGCACCGCGCCGGTCCCGCCAGCACCGCCGCGCTGGAACCACCCGGTCTGTTCGCCCTCAGCTACGGGGTGCAGACCCCACTCGTGGCGGTCGCCGCACACGTGGTCTACGGGATGCTCCTCGGCCTGCTCCTCACGGCTGGTTGAGGTGACCGCCGCGCCGCCGATCGAGGACTACGGCCTCCTCGGCGACACCCGCACGGCCGCGCTGGTCTCCAGCGACGGGGCCATCGACTGGCTCTGCGCACCCCGCTTCGACGCCGACCCCATCTTCGGACGGGTCGTGGGTGGGCCCGCGGCGGGCACATTCCGGATCGCGCCGGCTCGACCGGCCACGATGCTGACGCGCCGCTACCGTCAGCACACCGCCACTGTGGAGACGACCTGGAGGGTGGGCGAGCGCCGCCTCAGCCTCACCGACGCCATGGTGGCCGAGGTCGCCGGCCGCCTGCTCCCCGCCACCCTCCTGGTGCGCCGTCTGGTCGCCGACGGCGGACCGGTGCACGTCGACGTCGACTTCGATCCGCGCCTCGGCGAACACCACCACCCGCCCCGGACCCGAGGGCGCGGCCGCGACCTCGTGTGCACGTGGGGGTCGCTCGCGGTGTCGCTCGCCTGCGCGCCCGACATCGACCTCGATGTCGGCCGGCCCACTGTCGTCACCGTCGCACCCGGCCGCCCGCTCACGTTCGTGCTGGCCGTTGCTCATCGCGAGCCCCTCGTGCACGTCGACCCCGCGGCAGCCGGGGACCTGGTCAGCGAGGACGAGGTGCGCTGGAATGCCTGGAGCGCGGGGATCGACGAGGATCTCCCGTACCGCGAGGCCGTGGTGCGCAGCCTGGTGACGCTGCGGCTGTTGACCTACTCGCCCTCCGGCGCCCCCGTGGCCGCGCCCACGACGTCCTTGCCGGAGCATCCCGGCGGCGTCCGCAACTGGGACTACCGCTACGCCTGGCCCCGTGACGCCAGCATCGGCATCGGTGCCTTCCTCGGCGTGGGCAAGCTCGCCGAGGCTCGGGGGTTCCTCGCCTGGCTCCTCCACGCCAGCCGGCTCTACCGACCCCGTCTCCCGGTGCTCCTCACTCTCGACGGACGTCATTCACCCCCCGAACGCGGGCTCCCCGACTGGCCCGGCTACGCCCACAGCACCCCGGTCCGGGTCGGTAACGGCGCCGCCGACCAACACCAGCTCGACGGCTACGGCTGGGTCCTCGATGGCGCCTGGACGCTGGAGCAAGCCGGCCACCGCCTCTACTCGGAGACATGGCGGACGATGCGAGGGTTCGCCGACCACGTCGCCCGCCGCTGGCACGAGCCCGACGCCGGCATCTGGGAGATCCGCGACGACGCCGCCCACCACGTCCACTCCAAGGTCATGGGCTGGCTCGCCCTGGACCGAGCCTTGCGCATCGCGGACACCCACCGGCTCCCGGCCCGGCAACGCAGGCGCTGGGAAACCGCACGAGATGCCCTCGCCGCCGACGTCAAAGAACGAGGATTCGACGCGGCCAGAGGGAGCTACACCCGCAGCTACGACTCGACCGATCTCGACGCGGCACTGCTCGTCCTGCCCCTCCTCGGCATCGAGGACCCGCACTCGCCCCGCGTCCGCGGCACGATCGACGCCATCGCAGCCGAGCTGGGTGCTGGCGGCCCCCTGCTCTACCGCTACCCCCCGGGACGCGACGGGCTACCGGGCACCGAGGGCGCCTTCCTGCCCTGCTCGTTCTGGCTCGTCGAAGCACTCGCCCGCACCGGCCGCGCCACCGAAGCAACCAGGCGATTCGAGGCGCTCCTCGACCACGCCGGCCCACTCGGGCTCTACGCGGAAGAGATCGACGCGACGACCGGTGCCCACCTGGGCAACTACCCCCAGGCCCTCACCCACGCCGCACTCGTCCAGGCGGCCCTCGCACTGCGGCGCACGGAATCGTGTCGGCGACCGACCTGCCTACTCGCAGCCACGTGCGGGGGGCCGCAGTGAACGTGGCCGGAGGCTCGCTGTTCAGGCTCGTGCTGGTTGGCGTGGATGGATCCGACGGCGCATACCGGGCAACGGGTTGGGTGGCCCGGTTGGCGCAGGCCACCGACGCAGAAGTCATCGCTGCCCACGTCCTCAACTACAACCGCGAGTTCGCCCGCGATCTGACGCTGGACACGCTGCGGACCTGGCGGCGCGAGCTCGGGCGGGATCTCGCGGGCACCTGGACCGAACCACTCCGAGACGCAGCCGTCGGACACCGAACGGTCCTGACCGAAGCCGCCTCGCCCGCGGGAGGCCTGGTCGAGATCGCCGAACGCGAGGGCGCAGACCTCCTCGTGGTCGGCGCCAAGGGCCACGGCAACCTGGCCGGTCGCGTCCTCGGGGGCGTCAGCTACCAGCTCGCCCATCACGCCAGCCAGCCTGTCGTCATCGTTCCAGCGGGCTGGTCCCCTCCACCGGACACCTGACACCCGTGGGCCCCGTCAACAGCACGAACCGAGCAGTGCCGCCAACGGTGGCCGGGCTGAGTATCGAGCGTGGCGGAACCGCTGAGGGTCGTTTGACCGTCGGCGAGCGGAAGGAGGTCAGCCTGGGGGTGCACAGAGGGGATCCCTCATTCCTCGCCTCCCACGACTCCGACTCGGCAGCCAACCGTGCACACCGGCACGATCGACCGGCGTCGTGGCGTGCCTTGCAAGTCGGCGCCCCGCGCCGCATCCCTCCTGATCAACGTTCGTCATCGGCACACATTGTGCCGGCGAACCAGGCAAGGAGGTGACCAAGATGGCCCAGCCGAGGATCGCGAAGAAGGTCGGGCGAACGCTGTTGGAGAAGCGTCGCATCAAGCGAGAGAAGCGGGCCGCGCAGGCATCCGCCCAGCGCAAGCGCGACCGCCTCCAGACGTCCGCCACCGGTAGCTGACCTATGCACACCCTGGGGGCTCGCCGAGTGCGAGCCCCCAGCCAAGGCCCAAAATGCCCATCGACCGCTCGGCCCGGCCCGGCACGGTGATCCGATCGATCGGCGTCAAAGGGCCCCCACAGCGATCAGCAACAGCCGAACCGGTCGTGGAAGGCGGCTTCGCTTTGCGTGCAGTCCTGCGCCCGTCAACGAGACGAACGATCTGAGCGGCGAGCAGGCGGGTGGCGGCGGAAACCTCCAACCCGCTCGCCGCGAACCGCGGGGGAGCGGGGATCAGGTCAGCTCGCCGAACGGTCGCTTCGACCGTGCGCGCGAACGTCGGCGATGACCCCCGTCAGGACCGGCACTGCTCGCCGCGGCCACGTCAATCCGGTCCTTCGTCTCAGCGTGACGTGCTCCATCGTGTGCCTGGTCTGGCCGGTCTGGGGTTCTGGGGGAATCCGACAGGTTCCTGATCCACGTGTGTCGAGTCCTGACATGCGCTTCGGAGGGTCGCCGTCGGCACGCTTGATGGCGTCCGATGTGCACAGGAGGTTGCGGTGCTAGCTATGGCGAAGGAGCGATCCGACCGTATCGATTCGCCGGCTCGCGAGATCGCGAGGATTATCGACCGCCACGTCGCTTCGTCAGTCGAGGTGACGCCACGAGACGGCGATCCGGCCGCGGCTCGACGCCGCAGCGCCGAGGTGATCGCTCACCTCGCCGGGGGTCGTCGAGAACCGGTTGAGGAGCTGCGCCTCCACTACCTGCGGCGACTGCACCGTGCTAGCGACGACTTTGGTGCTACCGAAGGGCTACGGGTCGTCGAGACCGCCCTGACGCTCATGCCCCGTCCCGAGGATCCGGCAACAGAGCAACGCCGGGCGCGGCAGCGGCGTTGGCGGTGGAGGCGGCGGCGAAGGGGGATCCGTTGAGCGTGTGCGGCTTCTGATCGGAGTCGCGTTGCGGCGACCGCTGCGGGGCCTGATCTGATCCGCGTTCAGGCGGTGCCCGCAGGCACGGCACTCCTACTTCGGGCAAGAGTGGTGGCATGTGGCGAACGTTCGACGTCGGCGCCGTGATCGAGTCGCTGCCGTTCAGCAACGCCTCTGTCGAGGCGGGCGCCGACGGGATGGCACGACCGGTGAGCCGGGCCAGTCTCGCCGCCAGTTCCGAGCATCTGCGTCGGGTCGGTGCCAACGAGCTGATCGTCACGACGGCCGCCACGCTGTTGGGCACCGGTGAGGACGAAGAGCGGCTCGTCGCCCGCCTCGACGCCGCCCAGGTCGCCGGGGTTGCGGTCCGCCTCGACGCCCGGGGCCGGCTTCCCGGGGAGTTGGTGGCGGCGGCCGACCGACGTTCCCTGCCGGTCATCACGTTCCCCGAAGACGCGGCGCTCGCCGACGTCACGGCCGCGGTCCTCGACGCGCTCCTCGAAGCACAGCGCCAGCGCCTCGAACGCGTCCTCGACATCCACCAGCGCTTCACCAGCATCGTGCTCGCAGGTGGCGGGGCCGTCGAGATCGCGACGACCCTTCACGACCTTTTGGGCTTCCCTGTGGCGGTGCTCAACACGGACGGCCACCCCTCGGTCGTGGTCCCATCAGACGTGGCGGGAGATATCGACCTCTCCACCTCAGGCGGGATGCGCCGGCCGATCCGCGCCGGCGGCCACAACTACGGCGAGATCGCTGCCTTCACCGATGGTGCAGCGCTCGACCAGGACGGCCTGGTGGCACTCGAGCGAGCGGCTGACACCGTCGCCGTCCGTTTGGCCCAGGCGAGCGCCGTCGCCGAGGCCCAGGAGCGGTTCGCGGCCATCTCGCTCGAGGAGCTCGTCGCCGGCCACGCAGGCGACCCCGCTGAAGTCGCCGAACGGGCGATCAGCTTCGGATGGGACCTGGTGCGGCCGCGAGCGGTGCTGCTGGCGTCAATCGACCCGCCCGATGAGGGAACCATCCGACCCGCGGCACTGGACACCATCGCCGCGGCGGCTCGTGCCACGCTCGGGCGCGATGCCATCGTCTGGACCCGAAGCGCGACGATCGCCGCGCTGCTCGCACCCGACACGGACGAGCCTGGCGAACGGCGTCGCATCGCCGAAGGCCTGCGTGCAGAGCTCGACCAGCGGCTCCGTTCCGCGACGGTGAGCATCGGCGTGGGACGCCGGGTCGACACTCCCGGCGAGTTGGCGCGCAGCTTTGTCGAGGCGAGCCGCGCCGTGGACGTCGGCCGCTGGGCCAAAGGCCGACACGTCACCGAGTTGTTCGACGAGCTGGGGCTCGAACGTCTCCTCGCCGCTACCCCGACCGACGACCTGGCCGAGTTCGTGCAACGAGCGATCGGCCCACTGGTCGAGCATGACCGCACCAATCGCACTGACCTTGTCGACACGCTCGCCGTGTGGCTCGAGACCCGGAACATGGCCGAGGCAGCCCGACGCGTGCACGTCCACTACAACACCCTCAAGAACCGGCTCGAACGCATCGAGGCGATCATCGGCCCAGTTGTCACCGACGCCGCTCGAGCGTTGGAGTGCGAGGTCGCCATCCACGTCGAGCGCCACTACGACGTTCCATGGGGATGACCTCCCAGATGCCCGTCGACACTTGGCAACGAGGGCGTGAATCGACGACCGCCACCACGGCGTAGTCCCGGCTCGCCCTCACTGACGCACGGTGTGAGATGCGGACACCCGCGAGGCAGAAACGGGTCAATTGTCGCCAGTTGCCGGCCACAGGTAAGTCGCGACACTCATGATCGACAGGAACGAGCTCGATCAGGAGCCTCCATGACCTTGACGACAGTCCAATATCCGCCCGCCCCGGACATGGCCCCACTCGCCGCCACCTCGCTTCAGAAGCTACTCCCGGACCTCGTGGCGCTGGCGCTCAATGCCAAGCAGGCCCACTGGAACGTCACCGGGCCGGCATTCCTCCCTCTACACGACATCACGGACCGGCTCGCCGCCGACGCCCTCAGCTGGGCCGACCGAGTCGCGGAGCGGACGGTGGCCCTGGGCTTCGCTGTCGACGGCCGACCAGGCACCGTCGCCGCCATCGCACGCCCATTTCTGGCCGGACGGCTCGGGGACGGCGAGGCGATCGACGAACTCGGCAGGTTGCTCGATGACGTCGCCGCCGCCGCACGCGACGCGCTCGACGTGCTCGCCCGCGCCGACGCCGTCGGTCACGACCTCGTCGTCTCGACGCTCGAGGGGCTCGAGAAGTACCGCTGGATGATCCACGCGCAGGCGACCTGAGCCTCATGCGCAACCGACCGGGGAGACCACCGCGCCCGACATGACCGGCTGGTGGAGGCCGCTGGCTACGACTCATTCCCTGCCAGTGACCCCCCGAGCTGGTGGGCGGGACCGGAGCAAACACCTCCACACGGAAGCTAGGAGCAATCACATGGCCATGACCCCGATCGGAGCTCGCTGCCGCCGTTGCGACCAGGGGTTCTACCTCTTCGAGGTGCGCGACCAGGGCACCGGAGCGTGCCCGCGATGCGGTCGACTGCTTGCGCCAGAGTGGACCGCGATCCTGCTGGAGGACATCGCCCGCGCGGAGATCGCCCAACGCCACCTCGTGCAGGCGTTGCGCCGGCTGCGAGGACTGCCCGGCAACCTCGCCGTCCGCCCCCACACGGTCCTGCGGAACTTCTTCAAGGAGATCGGCTGGCAAGACGACTTGGCCGACGATCCGGCGACGCTACGCGAAGAGCTTCGCCGCATTCGGCAGCACGTCACCGCGTGGCAGCAGTTCGACCGGACGGTCGCTGCCACCCGACCGCGCCGCAGTTGGCTACAGCGACTGATCCAGGCGATCGCCGGTCGTCGCCTCGATGCAGCCGCGAGCTAGGGATGCAAGCCGACAGGCACCCTCGCGGATCCCTGCACGCAGCGCCATCAGCTTCAGCCACTGATCGACCGGCTGAGGTCTGGCCACTGACACCGGCCACCAGCGTTCACGAAGCGCGGGCGCACCTGCGCGCCACCGGTGAACGAGCCGGGGTTGTCTACCGATCGGACCGCCCGGTCGGGGTCGTGACCGCGGCGGCGCTGGCCAGCACTCACGACGCAAATGCGCCCGTCGTCACGGTCATGGATCACGCGACGGTCCCGGTCACCCTACGTGCCGACGCCCGCGAGACCGTGTGCACCTTCATCCGCGCCGCCCGGAGCTGGCTCAGGCACCGCCCGAGGGCCTGAGCGGCCGGCCACTGTTGAATGATCGTGGGCTCTGGAGGCTGCCGAACCCTCAGCTGCCAGCCCACAGGACCTGTCTCGGCCGGGTCCGGGGTGGTGGCGGTGGTGGTCACGGCACCTCGATGCGGGCCACGAGCTGGTCGACGTAGGTGCGGACGCGGTCCGCGATCGGGACGCCGCCGTCGGCGAAGAACCACTGGAGCCGGAGCCCGTCGAGCAGCGCGACGAAGCAGCTCGTCTCGTGGGCGGGGTCGACGTCGGGCCGGATCTCGCCGGCATCGACCCCCTGCTGGAACGTGCGCATCAGCCACCGGCGCAGCACCGTGTAGCGAGCGGTGAAGAACTCGTGGAGGTCGGACGCCGGCTCGATGGCCTCGGAGCTGAGGGCGATCTCGAAGCCGAGCAGGTGCGGCTGGCTCTCCATCACTTCCCCCCAGGCCGCCAGGCCGCGGATGCCGTCGAGTCCCTGGGGCGCCAGGATCGCTCGGATCTGGTCGGCCCCGACCTGTGTGTGGTGGTCGAGGACGGCTTTCAGCAGGGCGTTCTTGGTGGGGAAGTGGTGGAGCAGGCCCGCGTCGGTGATGCCGACGTCGGCGGCGACGGCGGCCACGGTGGTGCCCCGAAAGCCGCGGGTGGCGAACAGGCGTCGCGCGGTCTGGACGATCTCGTCGGCCCGGGCCTCGGGCGGGCGTCGGGTCCGTCGGGTGCGGCGGGTGGGGGTGGGGGTCGGCATGGGGCTCTCCAGGGCCGTCGCTGTGTCGGTTGGCACTCTAACCTAGTGCTCACTAACCTAGTGATGACTAGGTAGAGAGCTGCCCACCGGAGGGGATCACGCCGATGTCGAATGTCCGTCGCTCGCTCGCCGCGGTCGCGCTGGCCGCGCTGGTCGCGGCATGCTCGGTATCGAGCTCCGACTCGGACACCGGGTCCGGCGCGGGCGCCCGGCCCGGCACCGCCCCCCGGAGCCGGGCGGCTGGCGCCCCCGTCCGCGGCCTCACCGACGACACGATCCGCCTCGGGGTCGCCCCCCTCGACGTCGAGCGTGTGCGCGAGAAGTTCGGTGTCGATCTCGGGCGGCTCCCCGACGAGGTGCTGCCCGCGCTCGCCGCCGCCACCAACGAGGCCGGCGGGATCAACGGGCGCCGGGTCGAGCTGGTGATCAATCCGATCATGCCGATCGGGGCGGAGGACAGCGAGCGTGCCTGCCGCGAGCTGATCGAGGACGAGCACGTCTTCGCCGTGCTCGGCACGATGATCGGCGACGCACCGCTGTGCGTGACGGAGACCCACGAAACGCCCTACATCGCCCTGTGGGGTCTCAGCGCGGCGCGCCAGGAGCGGTCGATCGCCCCGTTCATCTCCCTGGAGGGGGAGACGGGCGCCCGTCTGCGATCGGGCATCGACCACCTCGTGGCGGAGGGGACGCTCGACGGCGCCAAGGTCGCGGTGTACCACGAGTCGGACGTGCCCTCGGACTCGATCGAGGCGCAGATCGTCGAGCCACTCGAGGCCGCCGGCATCGACGTCGTGTCGACCGCACAGCTGCCGGCATCGGGCGACGCCGTGCAGGCGGCCAGCGACATCGACCGGATCTTCCAACGCTTCCAGTCCGATGGTGCCGACACGGTGATCGCCGCCTCGGGAGCAGCCGTCTTCCTGCCCGCGCTGGCGCGCACGTCGTGGTCGCCGCAGATCGTCGCCATGAACGGCCAGTTCACCGGCGGCCCCCTGGACGGGCTCGGTCTGACCGACCCCGCCGAGATGAAGGGCGCCATCGCGGCGATCGCCGGCACCACGTCGGACGACTTGGTCGACGATCCGCTGCTGGCCGAGTGCTTCGACAAGATCAACGCGCACTCCGACCTGCACCTGGTGCCCGAGGACATCTACTCCGAGTCCGAGCGACCGGGCTCGCGCAACCTGGGCCAGGTGGCAGGGGTCTGCCAGCTCTGGCAGCTCGCCGAGCAGGTGCTCACGGCCGCCGGCGACGACCCGTCGCCGCAGTCGATCATCGACGGCCTGGCCGACCTGCACGACTTCCCGCTCACCGGCTACGCCCACGCATCCCTGTCTCCCGAGCAGTGGGGCGCCGTCGAGGGCACCCGGCTGTGGCACTTCGACGTCGCGGCCGACCGCTTCGTCCCGGACGGCCCGATCGTGCCGGGCGAGCGGGAGTGACCGACGCCCCGACGAGGGGCGCGGAGCGCAGCGTCGCCACGTTGGCTGCCGGGGTCCTCGACGACGCCGCCCGCGTCGACGGCCATGCGCCCGGGGCCGGGACGCCCGCGCCCGACGGTCACGCGCCCGGGGCCGGGACGGAGCCCGCGCTCGACGAACGCGGGCTGCCCGGCGTCGGCGACGAGAGGCTCGGCCTCCGGCGCGGACTGATCCTCGGCGGGGGCGCGTTCACGTTCGTCGTGCTGCTCCTGCTCACGAGCCTCGACGAGCTCGAGTCGGCGGCGATGTCGGTGCTCGGGCCCGACATCGGAACCGCGCTGGGGGTGAGCGACGGGACGATCGTCTTCCTGACCTCGGCCGCGGCCGCGTTCGTGGTGCTCGGCGTCGTGCCGATGGGCTGGCTGGCCGACCGCACCAGGCGGGCGCCGATCGTCGGCGTGTCGAGCCTGGTGTTCGGGGCGATGGCGGTGCTGTCGGGCCTGGCCGCCAACGCGTTCCTGCTCTTCTGGGCCCGGTTCGGCGCCGGCGTGGCCAAGGCCAACACGATCCCGGTCCACCTCTCGCTGCTGGCCGACACCTACCCGATCGGGGTGCGCGGGCGCATCGGCGCGACGGTTGGCGCGGCCGGGCGGCTGGTCGGTGCCCTGAGCCCCGTGCTGGTGGGCGCCGTCGCCGCCTGGTTCGGCGGGGTCGAGGGCGAGGGGTGGCGGTGGGCGTTCGCGCTGCTGGGCCTCCCGGTCGCGCTCGTGGCCGTCGCCGCGTTCCGCATCCCGGAGCCGCCCCGCGGGCAGTGGGAGAAGACCGCTGTCACCGGGTCGGCGACGGCGCTCGACGACGACGCTCCGATCTCGGTCGAGACCGCGTTCGCCCGGCTCGGTCAGATCCGGACGCTGCGGGCGATGGTGTTGGCGCTGTCGGCGATCGGCTTCCAACTCTTCCCGATGGTGTCGATGACCAGCTTCTTCCTCCGGGACGAGTACGGCCTCGACGCCATCCACCGCGGCATGGTCACGTCGGCGGCGGGGGTCTTCACCGTGGTCGTCGTGCCCTGGGTGGGCGCGCGGTTCGACGCGCTCTACCGGGTGTCGCCGCCGCGGGCGATGCGCATCGTGGCGCTGCTCATCCTGCCGGGGGCGTTGCTGACGCCAGTGCAGTTCAACATGCCCAACGCCTGGCTGTTCACCCTGTTCGCCATCCCCGGTACCTGCCTGGTGGCCGCGGCATGGGCGATGATCGGGCCGCTGTTCCAAGCCGTCGTGCCCTACCGGCTGCGGTCGTTGGGCATCGCCTTCGCCGCGGTGTACGTGTTCCTGTTCGGCGCCGTGGCCGGCTCGCTGTTCGGCGCTGTGCTGGCCGGCTCATGGGGCGAGAAGACCGCGATCATCGTGCTCGCCATCCCGTCGGCCGTCGCCGGCGCGGCGATGCTGCTGCGGGGCGCCGCCGCGGTGAACGAGGACCTGGCAGCGATCGTCGCCGAGATCCGCGACGAGGAGTCGGAACGGGAGCGCCAGTCGGCCCGCGCGCACACCATCCCCCGGCTGCAGCTCGTCGACGTCGACTTCAGCTACGGCCGCGTGCAGACGCTGTTCGGGATCGACCTCGAGGTCGCGCCGGGCGAGGTTCTCGCTCTGCTCGGCACCAACGGCGCCGGCAAGTCCACGATCCTGCGGGTGATCGCCGGACTGGGCACACCGTCGCGTGGCGCCGTCCGCCTCGACGGCCGCACGATCACGTTCGCCTCGCCGCAGCAGCGCAGCCGGATGGGCATCCAGCTGCTGCCGGGCGGCAAGGGCGTCTTCCCGTCCCTCAGCGTCGAGGGGAACCTGGAGATGGGTGCGTACATCCTGCCCCACCGCGTGCGAGCCCAGCGGATCGAGCGGGTGTGGCAGCTCTTCCCGGGCCTGCACGACATGCGTCGCCAGACTGCGGGCAGCCTGTCGGGCGGGCAGCAGCAACAGCTCGCGCTGGCCCGTGTTCTGTTGCACGACCCCGAGCTGCTCGTCATCGACGAGCTGTCGCTCGGACTGGCGCCCGCCGTCGTGGCCGACCTGCTCACGACCCTCGACCACCTCAAGGCCGAGGGTCAGACGATGATCGTCGTGGAGCAGTCGCTCAACGTGGCGCTGACCGTCGCCGACCGGGCGGTATTCCTCGAGAAGGGCACGGTGAGGTTCAGCGGCCCGGCCCGTGAGCTGCTGGTGCGCCACGACCTGGCCCGAGCCGTGTTCCTGGGCGGTGACCGCGATGGGTGACGTCCTCACGTCCCAAGTCGCGTTCGACGGGATCGTCAACGGCCTCGCCTACGCACTGATCGGCATGGGCGTCATCCTCGTCTACCGGTCGACGCAGGTGATCAACTTCGCCGTGGCCGCCATGGGGCTGCCCGGCGCGGCGCTCGTGGCGTGGATGGCGATCGACCTCGGCACGCCCTACCCGGTCGCACTGGCGTGCGGGCTGCTGGCAGGCACCGCGTTCGGCGCGGCCAGCGAGCTGGTCGTCGTGCGGCGACTGTTCACCTCGCCTCGGGTGGTGGTGCTCGTCGCGACCATCGGCCTCGCTCAGCTCGCCCTGGCGGTCACGATGTCGCTGCCCGACATCGACGATCTCTCCCAGCCCTACCCCTCACCCATCCGGGCTGCTCGCACGATCGGGGACGTCACGGTGTCGGGGGCCGACCAGCTCACGCTGGTGGTGGTGCCGTTGCTCGCGCTCGGGCTGGGGCTGCTGCTCACCCGCACGACGTTCGGGCGGACGCTCACCGCATCGGCCGACAACGCCGACCTCGCCCGCGTGTCGGGCATCAGTCCCAAGCGGGTGTCGACGATCGTCTGGACGCTCGCGGGCCTGCTCGGCACCGTCGGGGTGATCCTCATCTCGACCGAGGTCGGCAACGTCACCCAGGTCGCCACCCTGGGCCCGGCGACCATGGTGCGCGGCCTCATCGTCGCCGTCGTCGCGGGCATGATGTCGTTCCCCCGGGCCGTCGTCGCCGGCGTGGTGCTCGGCGTGGTCGAGGCCGCGGTGAGCTTCAACGTGCTCGATCAGCCGGGCCTGGCCGACACGCTGCTGCTGGTGGCCGTGCTGGTCGCGGTGTTCCTGCAGTCGCGCCGGCGGCAACCGTCGGGCGCGGCGAGCTTCTCGTTCGCGCCGCGGGTGCGGCCGATCCCCGCGGCCATCCGCGACCGCTGGTGGGTGCGGCACCACGGGCGCGTGCTGGGCGCCGTCGCCGTCGCCGTGGCCGCTGCCCTGCCGCTCCTGATCACCGCGCCATCGCGGTCGTACCTCTACGCGTCGATACTGTGCTTCGCGCTGGTCGCCCTGTCCGTGTCGATCGTCACCGGGTGGTCGGGTCAGCTCTCGCTGGGCCAGATGGCGTTCGCAGGCATCGGCGCGATGACCACCGCCACGCTGGTACGCGGGGTCACGCTCACCGTCGCCATGCCGACCGGCTCGAGCCTCCACCTGCAGATCGAGGCGATGGGCCTGCTCCCTGCCGCGCTCGCCGCCAGCGCCGTCACGGCGGTGCTCGCGGTCGTGCTGGGCGCCGGGGCACTCCGGGTTCCCGGCTTGCTCCTCGCGGTGACGACGTTCGTGTTCGCCGCCGCCGCCGAGGCGCACCTATTGGAGCTCCCGATCTTCACGGGCGGCGGTCGCCCGCCGGTGCGCCTGCCGCGGGGGACGCTCGGCGGCATCGACCTCAGCGTGCAGCGCACGTACTACTGGGTGGTGCTGGCCATGTTCGTGGTCGTGGTGTCGGTCGTCGCCCGCCTGCGCAGGCGGGCGCCCGGCCGCACGATGATGGCCGTGCGCGACAACCGCGACGCCGCCGCGGCCTACACGATCGGTGCGGCCCGCACGAAGCTGGCGGCGTTCGCCCTGTCGGGCGCGGTCGCCGGCCTGGGTGGCGCGCTGCTCGGCGCCCTCACCCAGAACATCGACACGAACGAGCTGTTCGTCGTGCATGACTCGCTGCAGGTGGTCGCCATCGCGGTGATCGGGGGCCTGGGGTCGATCGCCGGACCGATCATCGGGGCGGTCTGGGTGATCGGCCTGCCCGCGTTCTTTCCCGACAACGCGATGGTGCCGCTGTTCGCGTCGAGCATCGGCCTGCTCGTGCTGCTGCTCTATCTCCCAGGCGGGTTGGTGCAGATCGGCTACTCGACCCGTGACGCCCTGTTCGCCTGGGCCGCAGCGCGCGCTCCCTCCCGCCCGCTGTCGCCGCCCCCGGCGCTGCCCACCCGTCGGGGCGCTGACCGCGCCGGCACGCGGGACGGGGCCGCAGCGCCCGACGCCCGGGCGCGCGCCGTCCCTGCCGTGGTGGTGTCCGACGTCGTGGTCACCTTCGGCGGCGTCCGGGCCGTCGACCGGGTGTCGCTCACCGTCGGGGACGGCGAGGTCGTCGGCCTCATCGGCACCAACGGCGCCGGCAAGTCCACCCTGCTCAACGCCATCGGAGGCTACGTCCCAGCCACCGGCACCGTCCGCGTCGGCGACGTCGATGTGAGCGGCATGCCGCCGCACAGGCGAGCGCGGCACGGCCTGGGTCGCACGTTCCAGGCCGCGGCGCTGTTCCCCGACCTGACCGTGCGCGACGCGGTCATGGTGGCGCTCGAGGGCCGGGGCCGCAGCAGCCTCGTGGCCAACCTGCTGGCCCTGCCCCCCGCCGGGCGGAGGGAACGGGCGAAGGCGGCCGACGCCGCCGACATCATCGACTTCGTCGGCCTCGGCCGCTACGCGGACACCTACGTCTCCGATCTGTCGACAGGCACCCGACGCATCGTCGAGCTCGCGGGCCTGCTCGCCCTCGACGCCCGTGTGCTGTGCCTCGACGAACCCACCGCCGGCATGGCCCAGCGAGAGACCGAGGCGTTCGGGCCGCTGATCCTGGCCATCCGTCGCGAGCTGCACGCATCGGTGCTCGTCATCGAGCACGACATGCCGCTCATCATGTCGCTGAGCGACCGGGTGTACTGCCTCGAAGCGGGGCGGGTGATCGCGGCCGGGCCGCCCGCGCAGGTGCGGTCCGACCCGGCGGTCATCGCCAGCTACCTCGGCAGCGACGACCGGGCCATCAACCGCAGCGAGGCGGCCATCCCGGCGGTCCCGGCCGCCATTACGGAGGAGACCGTGCCGTGACCGCGCCCCCTCGGCGACCGGTGCGCCGTCGCCCGACGGGACGACCGACGTCGACGCCGCATGATCGATCGCCGCCGTGGATGCCGGCTCGCCCGCGCCCCGTCCCGGCGCGCTGGCCCACCTCGAACGCACGCTCGCCCGCTACCCGGAGACCTGATGCCCGACACGCCCATCCCGCCCGTCTTCCCGCCCGACTTCCTGGTCGGCGCATCCACCGCCGCCCACCAGGTCGAGGGCGGCAACGTGAACAGCACGTGGTGGGCCTACGAGCACGCGCCGGGAACGCCGCTCAAGGAGCCCAGTGGCGATGCCGCCGATAGCTACCACCGCTGGGAGGAGGACCTCGACCTCGTCGCCGACCTGGGCCTCGACGCGTACCGTTTCAGCATCGAGTGGGCCCGTGTCGAGCCCGAGCCGGGACTCATCTCCCGGGCGGCGCTGCAGCACTACGGGCGGATGATCGACGGCTGCCGCCACCGCGGCATCGAACCGGTCGTGACACTGCACCACTTCACCGAGCCCCGCTGGTTCGGCAACGCGGGCGGGTGGGTGGCCGCGGGCGCCGCCACCCGGTTTGCGGCCTACGTGGCCGCCCTGCGACCGATCCTCGAGCCCGTACGGTGGGCCGTCACCATCAACGAGCCGAACATGGTGGCGATCATGGCCCGCATCGTGCGCCTCTTCGCCACGCCCACGCGGCGCGACGGGGCGAGCGACTCCGATGCTTCCCCCCATGACCCGGGCCGGCCCCTGCCCATCCCGGAGCCCGCCACTCGGGACGCCCTCACCGCCGCCCACCGAGCCGCGCGCGACGTGCTGCACGACAACCATCCGGGGATGCGCGTGGGCTGGTCGGTTGCGAACCAGGTCATCCAGTCGGTGCCCGGCGGCGAAGCGGCGGCGGACGCCTACCGCGACAGCCGCGAGGACGTCTACCTGCGGGTGAGCCGCGACGACGACTTCGTGGGTGTGCAGGCCTACACCCGGACGGTGTTGGGGCCCGACGGACCGGTGCGCGACGACCCGGAGGACGGGCGCACGCTGATGGGCTGGGAGTACTACCCCGAGGCCCTCGCCGAGGCCGTGCGTCACACCCGGGCGATCGTGGGCGAGGTTCCGATCCTCGTGACCGAGAACGGCATCGCGACCGCCGCCGACGACCGCCGCATCGCCTACACGGCCGCCGCGCTGGACGGACTGCAGGCGGCCATCGCCGATGGCGCCGACGTCCGGGGCTACCTCCACTGGAGCCTGCTCGACAACTACGAGTGGGGCTCGTACCGGCCGACGTTCGGCCTCGTCGCCTGGGACCCCGAGACGTTCGACCGCACGCCCAAGCCGTCAGCGCGGTGGCTGGGAGAGATCGCCCGACGTCGAGCGGAGCACTGAGCGGGTTGGCCGCAGGTTCGAGTCCTGCCCGGGCCTCACCGCCGGGCGCCGAACGTCGGCGCCAACGGTGTCGTCGTCGCCGCGGGCCGTCGACGTCAGCCGCCCGCCTTCGCACGGCCGGGCCCCTCGGCGGGCTTGCGGAGGTCGAGGTCTGCCATCGCAAAGCCGAGGTGCCCGTAGATGTCGATCACGGCGGCTCGTAGGGCGTCGACTTGCTGCTGAAGGCCGTCGAGGTCGGCCAGCTGGTGGAGGACCGCCGGCGGATCGGCCGGGCGGCCTGATGGAGAGAAGGGATGCCCGGCGATGATCGATGCAGCGACCAGGACATCGGCCGGCGGCATCGTCCGGCCCCGAATCCAGTTGCTGATGGCGGACTCGGAGTAGCGGTTCGTGTCCGGCGGCCCGATACCGAGCTCCTCCAGCCGCGCCGCCAGGCGCGACCCGCTCCCGGCGACCCGTCGCGCCTCGTCCAGGATCTCGCGGACGGTCCTTGCCGGTGGCGTCGAAGGCTCCTGGCCGCCGTCGGATGCGTTCACGGCCTGATCGTCCGTCATCGCTTGCGTCTCAGGCCCGAGAAGCGGGGCCGGAGCGAGGATCGGCTTCGGCCGACGCGCTGAGGGCACGGCTGGCGACGGTGGATGGCGCGAGGTTCGAGGTGGCCACGATCGCGGCGTCGTACACCTTGTCGCCCACCTTGGCTCGGGCGGACTGCTCGAGCCGTTCGACGTAAGCCCGTTCGGCCGGGTCGCGAGCTGCGCCGG
>DATFRN010000398.1:0-7210 GCA_035263165.1 Acidimicrobiales bacterium
TCCTTGATGTCGCCGAAGGGGCCGTAGAACGGCAGGATCCCGGCGGCCGAGCAGGCGTCGACCATGCGGGCGATCGTGTAGTGCCACAGGTCCTGCTGGTAGATGGGCCGGTCGGCCTCGATGTCGCCGTCGGGCGGGTCCTGGCGCACCAGGTAGCCGGGGTGACCGCCGCCCACCCGGGTCGTCTTCATGCGGCGGCTGGCGGCCAGGTCGGCCGGGCCCAGCGACAGGCCCTGCATGCGGGGGCTCGCGGTGCAGATCTCCTCGACGCTGGCCACGCCCCGGGCGGTCTCCAGGATGGCGTGGAGCAGCAGCGGGCGGGACAGCCCGGCGCGGGCCTCCAGCTGGGCGACGAGCCGGTCGACGTAGTGGATGTCCTCGGGCCCCTCGACCTTGGGGATCATGATCACGTCGAGGCGGTCGCCGATCTCGGTCACCGCCGCGGTGAGGTCGTCGAGCACCCACGGCGAGTCGAGGCTGTTGACCCGCGTCCACAGCTGGGCGCCGCACCCCGGGTCCCAGGCCCGGCCCACGTCGAGCAGGCCGGACCGGGCGGCCTCCTTGTCGCCGGCCGGCACGCCGTCCTCCAGGTTGGCCAGGAGGATGTCGACCTTGGTCGCCATCTCCGCCGCCTTGCCCACCATCTTCGGGTTGGACGCCGGGAAGAAGTGGATCATCCGCGACGGCGGGAAGGGGATCTCCCGGACCGGGTCGGGGGCCCCGACCGCGAGGGGGCGGAAGAAGTCCTTGGGAGAGCGCATGGGGCCCAACCCTAGGTGTGGCCGGGCGGGGTCAGGAAGCCAGGTCCGCGGGCAGCACCTGCTCGGTGATGAGCCTCTCGAAGCGGGCCGGGTCGCCGTCCACGTAGGCCCGGCACAGGCGCAGGCCCTCCGTGTAGGTGTGGCTGTAGGCCCGCCAGGTCTCGTCGGTCAGGAACTCGACGGCCTTGGACGCCCGGTTGTGGGGCAGCAGCGCCCACCGCTCCAGGTAGGCGACGACGTCGTCGACCGGCCAGCCGCTGTCGTGGAGGTGGATGGCGGCGTTGGACCGCACCCACGACAGCGCCTCGCCCGCCTCGGCCACCTCGCCGGCCACGTCGGCGTCGTAGCGGATGCCGAGGGGCACCAGGTGCTCGGCCACCGCCCCCTCCGGCCGCCGGCCCAGCGCCACCTCGGCGCCCAGGTCGGCCAGGCCCTCGGCCAGCGTGCACTGGGGCGTGCCCACCAGGAAGATCGTCTCCTCCTGCCAGTGGCGCTGGCGGACGAGGCCCACCTCCTTGCGGGAGTGCTCGGTGTGGTGGCCCGGGTAGGCCTCGTGGGCCACCAGGTGCCCGAGCGTGAGCGACAGCACGGGCAGGTCGACGTTGATGGCGACGCGGCTGCGCAGCCCGCCCTCGTAGTAGTTGAAGCCCGACCACGGCTTGTCCGTCTCGAAGATCCACTCGACGTGCTCGCCCTCGGGCAGCCCGAAGGCGTCGAGCGTGCGCTCCCGCAGGTCGTCGGCCAGGGAGCGGATGGCCGGCTCCAGCTTGTCGGCCGGGACGGCGTGGGCCTCCCGCCAGGCGATGTAGCGGTCGCGCCGCGGGCCCGACCCGGGCAGCACGGCGTCGAGCCGGCGGTGGGCGGCGGCGAACTCGTCCTCGGGCACCAGCGCCGGGCGGGCGCCGTAGCAGGACTCGACCTCGTCCAGGTAGCCGAGCGGCAGGCCGGCCAGCTTGGTGGCGCTCGTGTAGAGGCCCAGCACCTGGGCCCGGATCCAGCGCCGCCGGCCGGGGTCGAGGGCGGTGGCGCCGTCGCCCGCGTCGAGGTCGGCGAGCAGGCGCCCGGCGTCGGCCCGCAGCTCGGCCGGCGACCGCAGCGCCTCGCCCGCCACCCGGGCCTGCGTCTCGGGCGGGCCGTAGTAGGCGTCGACGAAGCCGTCGACGTGGCGGCCGAGGCGCAGGCCCAGCTCGACGTAGCGGGCGACGACGTCGCTCACGTCACCCCAGCTCGTTGCGGAAGAACGTCACCGTCTCGGACCAGCAGGACCGGGACGCCTCGGCGTCGTGGACCTCGGGCCGGGTGTCGTTGAAGAAGGCGTGGTCGGCGTTGGGCACGACGTGGAGGTCGGCCTGCTTGCCGGCGGCGTCGAGCTTCTGCTGGAGGTCGGCCACCGAGGCCGGCGTGAAGTAGCCGTCGTTCTCGGCGTAGTGGCCGAGCACCTTGGCGTCGAGCGCCGACCAGTCGGGCTCGGCCCCCGGCCACGGGATGAGCCCGTACCAGGGCGAGACGGCCTTGACCTTGTCGGGCCGGTGGGCGGCCAGCACCAGGGCGAGGCCGCCGCCCATGCAGAACCCGGTGACGCCCACCCGGTCGGACCCGGCCGCCTCGGCCACCTTGTCGACGGCGCCCGACATGTCCTTGGCGGCCTGCTCGATGTTCATGCTCATCATGAGCTTGCCGGCCTCGTCGGGCTCGGTGGTGGTGGCCCCGTGGAACAGGTCGGGGGCCAGGGCCACGAAGCCCTCGGCGGCGAACCGGTCGCACACCTCCTTGATGTGGGGCACGAGGCCCCACCACTCCTGGATCACCACGACGGGGATGCCCGTCCCGCTCTCCGGCGCCGCCAGGTAACCCGTGGCGGTCCCCCCGTTGCTCGCGAACTCGACGATGTCACCCATGGGCTGGACGCTAACGCGCCCCGGGGTCACCGGGAGCCGGGGGGCGCAACAGCTCGGGCGGCACCGGGCAGGCCACCCGGCGGGGCTCGACCACCCGCTCGGCCAGCGCGGGCGCCAGCTGCTCGCAGCCGGCGGGGGCGCGGCGGACGAGGGCCTCGAACAGCGGCTTGGGCAGGCGCCGGCCGACGTCGACCACCAGCCACACGGCCACCCCGGCGTCGCGGGCGGCCTCGATCTCGTCCTCGGCGCCGGCCGGGGCGAGGAAGCGATCGGGCCCGGCCGCCCCCGCCTCGACCAGCAGGATGCGGGGCTCGTCCCGCTCGACGTGGAGGGCGCCGGGGTCGTGGGCGATGACCATGTCGTCGCGCTCGGCCAGCAGGTCCATGGCCAGCTCGGAGCCGCCGGCCACGTCGGGCACGAGCGCCACCACCACCCGGTCGGGCAGGTCGAGGGCGAGGGCGGAGACCGCGGGGGCGTCGTCGAGGTCGCGCCGGACGGCCTGGGCCTCGGCCCGCACGTCGGCGGTGTCGAGCAGCCGGGCGAACGTCCACCACAGGGTGGCGGCCGTCGGATGGCGGTCGAGCAGCCGGCGGCAGGCGGTCACCAGGCCGAGCGGGTCGCCCGCGAAGGCGCCGAGGACCGACGCCGCCTCGCGGGCGAGCACCGCCTGGTCGACCTCGCGGGCCCGGGCGACCGCCCGCAGCCGTTCGATCGGGTGCACCCGCCCGACGCTACCGGGGCGGGCGCGGGGTCATGCTGTTGCCGGCGCCCTGGTCAGCCGCCCGGCTTCCAGATCATCAGGTACACCATGACGATCAGCAGCACGGTCATGATGGCCTGGCCGTTGATCACCCGGGACTCGTCGTTGTTGCGTTGGCCGGTGAGCACCAGGGCGTGGAAGACGCCGTTCATGGCGATCCACACCAGGAAGGCGAGCGAGACCCAGGTGTCGCTGAACTCGAAGACCCGCACGCCGCCCACGCTGCTGGTGACGATGCAGAGGATGCCGAACAGGCCCGCCAGGATCAGCGCCGGGGCGTAGACGACGCGGCCGGCCTGCTCGAGCAGGCCGAGGGCCCCGTCCCGCCCGCCGGGCAGCACGGCGAGGACAGCGGGGGCGAAGGCGACCACCACGGTCAGGATGTGGAGGAAGAGGAAGATCTTGAACCAGGTGCTCAACGGTGCCTCCCAGAGGGCACGGGCCCGCCGATGGGCCCGGTGCTGGCGAAGCTAGTGCGATCTGCCGGCCCGCCGACGCATCCCGCCAGGAGCCACGGTCGCCCGGCTGCCGAGGGTGGCAAGGCTGCCAAGTTGAGCCCGCGGCGGGCGAACACGTCGCCAGCGGGCGGGGGGGCGGGGGGGCAGAGGCTCCGCCGGAGCCCCCCACCGTCGCTCGATCCGGCTCCGCCGGTCGAGCGACAGGAGACCGACGCCGCCGAAAGGCGGCGGCCAAAGCAGTGGGGGGAGCCCGAGGGGGGAGGGTTTCCCTCCCCCCTCGGTGTCCCACTACGTTTCACCGCCGTGGCTACCGACCCCCCTGGTGACCTGCAGCTCGCGCCCCTCGATGGCGAGCCGCGCAGCCTCGACGGCTGGCTGACCACCTTCCACCTGGCGGCCGTCATCCTCGACCCGTACACCTACGAGAGCGCGTGGCTGCTGGAGACGGCGGGGCGGATCCTGACCGACTTCCGGGGCGCCGACTGCCGCATCGCCCTGGTCGTGACCGCCGACGCCGACGACGCCCGCGAGTTCCTCGGCCCCTGGGCCACGCAGATCCTCACCTTCGCCGACCCCGACCGCGACCTCGTCAAGGCGCTCGGCCTCAACGAGCTGCCGGCGTTCGTCCACCTCCGCCAGGACCGCTCGGTGGCGGCGGTCGCCGAGGGCTGGGACCCGCCCGAGTGGCGCCAGGCCACCAGCGAGCTGGCCAAGGCCATGAGCTGGACCCGCCCCACCATCCCCCGCCAGGGCGACCCCCAGCCCTACGCCGGCTCGCCGGCGCTCGGGGCCTAGAGGCTGCGCCACCAGGCGCAGCCGTGGCCCGAGCGGCCCGCTGCGAAGCAGCAAGAGCGGGAACCACAGACCGCGGTGGCCGTGACGACGTGCCTCTCCGCGTACGATCCGAGCCCGGCTACTTCCTGACCCCGCCCTCGGTCATGCCGAGGACGTCCAGGGCGCGGTCGACCTCGTCGTCCGACAGCAGGCCCCGCTCGACCACGATCTCGCGGACGCTGCGGCCGGTGCGGATGCTCTCCTTGACGATCTCGGCCGCCTTCTCGTAGCCGATGTACGGGTTGAGGGACGTGCCGAGCGACGGGCTCGACTCGGCGTAGGCCCGGCACCGCTCCTCGTCGGCCTCGATGCCGGCCACCGCCCGGTCGGCGAACAGGCGGGTCACCGCGGCCAGCAGGCGGATCGACTCCAGCACGTTGCGGGCGATCACCGGCAGGTAGACGTTGAGCTCGAAGTTGCCCTGCGACCCGGCGAACGCCACCGCGGCGTCGTTGCCGATGACCTGGGCCGCCACCTGGGTCATCGCCTCGACCATCACCGGGTTGACCTTGCCCGGCATGATCGACGACCCCGGCTGGAGGTCGGGCAGGCGGATCTCGGCCAGCCCGGTGCGGGGGCCGCTCGCCATCCAGCGGATGTCGTTGCCGATCTTGACCAGCGCCACCGCCAGCGTCCGCAGCCCGCCGGACAGCCCGACCAGGGCGTCCCGGGCCCCATGGGCGGCGAAGTGGTCGGCCGCCTCGGTCAGCGGCAGCGCCTGCTCCCGGGCCAGCCGGTCGACGACCAGCCCGGCGAAGCGGGGCGGGGCGTTGAGCCCGGTCCCCACCGCGGTGCCGCCCAGCGGCAGCGAGCCCACCGCCGGGATCGCCTCCCGCAGCGCGTCGGCCGCCCCGCCGACCTGGGCCGCGTAGCCGCCGAACTCCTGCCCGAGCGTGACCGGGGTGGCGTCCATGAGGTGGGTGCGGCCCGACTTGACCACCCGGGCGAACTCCTGGGCCTTGGCCCGCAGGGCCAGCACCAGGTACTCCAGCGCCGGCAGCAGCGTGCCCGTCACCTCCGCCACCGCCGCCACGTGGATGGCCGACGGGAACACGTCGTTGGACGACTGCGAGGCGTTGACGTCGTCGTTCGGGTGCACCGGCCGCCCCAGCCGCCGGGACGCCAGCCGGGCGATCACCTCGTTGGCGTTCATGTTCGAGCTGGTGCCCGACCCGGTCTGGTACACGTCCAGCGGGAACTGGTCGTCGTGGTCGCCCGCCGCCACCTCGGCCGCCGCCCCGGCGATGGCGTCGGCCACCTCGCCGTCGACCACCCCGAGCTCGGCGTTGGCCCGGGCCGCCGCCTCCTTGATCCGGGCCAGGGCGGCGATCAGCGACCGCTCCAGCCGCAGGCCGGAGATCGGGAAGTTCTCGACCGCCCGCTGGGTCTGCGCCCCCCACAGGGCGGCCGCCGGGACCCGGACCTCGCCCATGGTGTCGTGCTCGATGCGGAAGTCGTCGGCGCTGGTCACGGACCCGACCGTACCCACGCGGGGCGACGATCGCGCCCGTGCCGCACGGGTAGCGGCCCCTGTCCGCCAGTCGCAGGAGGCCGCGCGTGTCCGCGATCACCGTCCGCCCGTTCCGCCGCGCCGACCGGGTCCAGCTGACCGAGCTGGTCAACGCCCACGTGGGCGCCGTCGTCCCCGGCTGGGCCGTCTCGCCCAATGCCGTGCTGTCCCAGCTCGAGCGCCAGCCCGAGGAGGTCATCGTCGACCCGTGGGTGGCCGAGCGCACCGCCCTCGTCGCGGTCGAGCGGGAGGCGGTGGTGGCGGCCGCCTACCTCAAGCGCTACCGCGCCGACGACGACGTGGCCGCGCCGATGGCCAACGCCGGGTCGATCGACTGGCTCGTGTTCTGGCCCCGGCACGGCAAGGCGGCTGACGCGCTCATGGCCGAATGCCAGGCCCAGCTCGACCGGTGGGACGTCGCCACCCGTTACGCCGACGGCACCCTGCCGACCCCGGCCACCTACGGCGTGCCCGACTGCTGGCCCCACGTCGCGGACCTCTACCGCAGGGCCGGCTTCGCGCCCGCCGGCCCGGCCGAGGTGATGCTCGTGGCCCGGGTCGAGGACCTGCCGGCGCCCCACGAGCCGCCGATCGAGGGCCTGACCGTGGGGCGGGAGGTCGGCTTCCAGGCCACCCGGTTCGCCGCCCGGCTCGACGGCGAGGTCGTCGGCTACGTCCACGTGCGGGCCGACATGACCGCCGGCGGGGCGCTCGGCCGCCTGGCCGGTTGGGCCGACCTGTGGGAGCTGACCGTGCAGGAGCCGTGGCGCCGCCGGGGCGTCGCCACCTGGCTGCTGGCCGAGGTCGCGGGCTGGCTGCGGCTGGCCGGCGCGCAGCGCCTGATCGACCAGGCCTGGCCCCACGAGACCGACCGCCTCGGCTTCCTCACCGCCCGCGGCTTCGCCGAGCTCACCCGCACCCGGCGCGGCTGGGAGTGGCACGGCCCCGGGACCGGTCAACGCAGATCGACACCCGAGTAGCGCACCCCG
>DATFRN010000399.1:0-3349 GCA_035263165.1 Acidimicrobiales bacterium
CTACCTGACCCCCCAACGCCTGCACGTGGCCGACGGCTGGCGCCGCATGCTCATCTGCATCGCCGTCACCCTGGCACTGGCCGGGCTGTCCTATGTGCTGGTCGAAAAGCCCATCCGCCGCGGCGCACTGAAGGGCAAGCGCGTACCCGTCGCCCTGGTCGGCGCCATCACCGCCTGCGCGGTCCTGACCCTCGTCGTCACCGCCGGCGCTGGGCCCCACCAGGGCCCCCTGGTGTTGATCGACGGGGCCGGCACGAAGAAGTACCCGCTGCACTCGATGCCGTTCCCCATCCCCGACAAGGGGCCCAAGATCATGCTGGTCGGCGACAGCGGGCCCATCTTCCTCGTTTCGGCCCTCCGCACGGCGGCGGCCGAGCGGGGCGCGTCGGTCGCCAGCGACTCGCAGTACACCTGCACCCCGCTCGACCCCGAGGGCGTGACCAAGTGGGGCACCGAGGTGCTGCGGTACACGCCCTGCCACGGCCACCGGCGCGACACCTGGAGCCGGATGATCGACCAGTTCCACCCCGACGTCGTCATCTACTACATCGCCGGGTCCAACGTCCCTCGGGGGATGCTGCTCAACGGCAAGTGGGTGGCCGACTGCGACCCGAGCTACGACGCCTACCTCCAGGCCGAGCTGGACAAGGACCTCCAGGTGCTCCGGTCCGGCGGCGCCAAGGTGGCGATGGGGACGACCCCGCTGGCGCCCGAGGCCAGGGTCATCCCCGAGGGCGCGGCGATGCTCGACTGCCGCAACGCCCTCTACCAGCGGGTGGTCGACGACAACCCGGGCAGCCGGCTCATCGACCTGAACGGCGCGGTGGCCGCCGCCACCCGGGTCAAGGGCAAGAACGCCTTCCGCGACTTCGCGCATCTGTCCGACTTCGGCGCCGGCTACGTGTCCCGCTGGCTGGTGCCCACCGCCCTCGCCCTGCGCGACGGCGCCCCCCTCCCCACGGTGGCCGACACCTACCGCTGAGCCACCGCTACCGGCTTTGCATGACTATGCAGGTGTACGTATAGTCAGGCGGTGACCTCGGTCGGCATCCTCGGCGCCTCCGGCTACATGGGGGCGGAGCTCCTGCGCCTGTGCGCGTCCCACCCCCGCCTCGACGTGCGCCTGGCCACGGGCGACAGCCAGGCCGGCACCCGGGTGGCCGAGCTCTACCCCCACCTGGCGGCCGCCTACGGCGACCTCGCGTTCGCCAAGTACGAGGCCGACGCCTGCGACGGACTCGACCTGGTGTTCCTGGCCCTGCCCCACGGCGCCTCCCAGGACGTCGTGCCGGACCTCGACGGCCGGGTCGGCGCGGTGGTCGACCTGGCCGCCGACTTCCGGCTGCGGGACCCGGGCCTCTACCCGGCCTGGTACGGCGACGAGCACCGCCACCCCGAGCTGCTCGCCGGGTTCGCCTACGGGCTGCCCGAGCTGTTCCGGCCCGACATCGCCGCCGCCACCCGGGTGGCCGCCCCCGGGTGCTACGTGACCGCCGCCACCCTGGCCCTGGCCCCGCTGCTCCGGGCCGGGCTGATCGAGCCGTCCGGGATCGTGGTCGACGCGGCCAGCGGGGTGTCGGGCGCCGGGCGGGGGCCGAAGCCCACGACCTCGTTCGGCACGGTCGACGAGAACTTCACCGCCTACGGCCTGCTCACCCACCGGCACACGCCGGAGATCGAGCAGGCGCTGTCCGCGGCGTCCGGCGCCGAGGTGCAGGTGCTGTTCACGCCGCATCTGGCCCCCATGAACCGGGGCATCCTCGCCACCTGCTACGCCCGCCCGGCGACGGCCGGCCTCACGACCGAGGACGTGCTCGGCGCCGTGCGCGCGGCCTGGGCCGGCGAGCCGTTCGTCGTCGCCCTCGACGGCTCGCCCGAGACCAAGGCCACCCTCGGCTCCAACGCCGTCCACGTGACGGCCCGGGCCGACGCCCGGACCGGCTGGGTGGTGGCCATCGCCGCCCTCGACAACCTGGTCAAGGGCGGCTCGGGCCAGGGCGTCCAGTGCGCCAACATCCTCCTGGGGCTGCCCGAGGGCACCGGCCTGGCGACGGCGGGGCTGTACCCGTGAGTGTCACCTCCGTCCCCGGCTTCGTGGCCGCCGGCGTGGCCTGCGGCATCAAGGACTCGGGCGACCCCGACCTGGCCCTCGTGGCCACCGCCGACGGCGCGCCGGTCCCGGCCGCCGGGGTGTTCACCCGGAACCTGGTGGTGGCCGCGCCGGTCGTCGTCAGCCGCCGCCACCTGGCCGCCACCGGCGGGCGGGCCGCGGCGGTCGTGCTGTCGAGCGGCAACGCCAACGCCGCCACCGGCGAGCAGGGCGAGGCCGACGCCGAGACCATGTGCGCCCTCGCCGCGGCCGGCGTCGGCTGCGCGCCCGGCGAGGTGCTGGTCTGCTCGACCGGCCTCATCGGCTACCCGCTGCCGATGGACGCGCTGGCCGCCGGCATCCCCGCGGCCGCGGCCGCCCGGGGCGGCGACGCGACCCACGGCGCCGCCGCCGCCGAGGCGATCATGACCACCGACACCCGGCGCAAGGAGACCCTGGTGGCGGGCGACGGCTTCGCCGTCGGGGGCATGGCCAAGGGCGCGGCCATGCTGGCCCCCAACATGGCGACCATGCTGGCCGTGCTGGTCACCGACGCGGCCGCCGACCCCGACACGCTCACCGCCGTGCTGCGGGCCGGTGTGGCCGACAGCTTCAACGCCATGAGCGTCGACGGCTGCACGTCCACCAACGACACCGTGCTGCTGCTGGCCAACGGCCGGGCCGGAGCGGCCGACCCCGCCGCCCTGGCGGACGCGGTGGCCGCCGCCTGCGAGGACCTGGCGCTGCAGATGGTGGGCGACGCCGAGGGCCACACCAAGGTGGTCACGGTGCGGGTCACGGGGGCGGCCTCCGACGCCGAGGCCCGTCAGGCAGCCCGCAAGGTGGCCGAGAGCCAGCTCACCAAGTGCTCGTGGTACGGCGAGGACCCCTACTGGGGCCGGGTGGCCAGCGACCTCGGCACGGCCGGGGTCAAGCTCGACACCGCCGCCCTCACCATCGCCTACGGGGGCACGGTGGTCAGCCGGGGCTGCGTGGCCGCCGCCCACGACGATGCCGCCGTCGCCGCCCACATGGCGGGCGACCGGCTGGAGCTGCACTGCGACCTGGGCGTGGCCGACGGCGCCGCCCGGATGCTGACCAACGACCTCACCCACGGCTACATCGACGAGAACAAGGGGACGTCATGACCGCCGTGCTCGACACCGCGGCCCAGCGGGCGTCGGTGCTGGTGGAGGCGCTGCCCTACATCCACCGGTTCCGGGGTGCGGTCGTGGTCGTGAAGTACGGCGGCAACGCCAT
>DATFRN010000400.1:0-26750 GCA_035263165.1 Acidimicrobiales bacterium
AGCTACTGGGAGGTGTTCGAGCCGGGATGCTTCCGCAAGCAGCTGCAGGCGGCCGAGCGGATCGAGCTGCGGTACGAGCACCGCGACGACCTCGCGCACTCGGTCGGCGTGTGCCGCTCATTGCACGAGGAAGCGGGCGGCCTGTTCGGGACGTTCGCGATCCACGCCGGGGCGTTCGGCGATCAGGCGCTCGAGCTGGTCCGCAGCGGCATCCTGCCCGGGTTCTCGGTCAGCTTCCGTGATCGGTTCACGCACTGGCGCCGCACGAGCGACGGGACGGTGGTGCGGCAGAACTGCGAGTTGCGCGAGGTGTCGCTCGTCCGGGCGCCCGCCTACACCGGGGCGCTGGTGACCGCCACCCGGTCGCGGGCCGAGATCGAGGCTGAGTTCGACCTGCCGCCGATTGATGCGGCGCAGCTCGACCGGTTGCGTGCGGTCGGCATCACCGCTTAGACTGCCCGGCCAGAACGGCACCCCGCGATAGGCGGCCCGGACGGCGGCACCCAGCGATCGGCTGCACCCCGCGCACCGGAAGGCAGTTCCGTACAGCGGCACCCCGTCGAATCCGAGTTGACGGAGGGACCGCAATGCCGAATGCCGTGCTGCAGCGTCTGGTCGACGAGCGGACGCAGCGACAGGAGAACATTGACCGCATCCTCGACCGCGCCAACGACGAGGAGCGCGACCCCACCGAGTCCGAGCGCGAGCTGATCGGCGCCGAGCGCTCGCGGCTGCAGGCGCTCGAGCCGATGATCGGCGAGTTGCTCGAGGTCGAGGAGACGCGGGGGAAGGCGGCCGACGCCCGCTCGGCGCTCAAGCGGCGCCGCGAGACGCCCGAAGGTGAGGGCAACGGCGAGAGCAACGGCGAAGGTGACGGCGACGAGGGCGAGGGTGAAGGCGCCCCGGCGAGCTACCGCACGTTCGCACAGTACGCCCGCGACGTCATCATCACCCGGTTTGACCGGGTCGGGTCGACGGTCAGCCCGCATCTGCGCCACCAGGCGCAGCAGCGGCTCGAGCGGGCCGTCAGCCAGGTGCTGACCAGCAACGTGACCGGGCTCACGAGCGTCCAGTACATCAACCAGATCATGCAAGTGATTAACCGGTCGCGGCCCTTGGTCCAGGCGGCCAACAACGTCGCGTTGAGCGCCGGGAAGATCCAGTTCCCGCACATCGTCACCCGGCCGCAGGTCGCCAAGCAGGCGGCCGAGAAGACGGAGGCCGGGGTCGGCGCGATGGTCGTCGACTTCGCGCAGGTCGTCGCCGACACGTACCTCGTCGCAGCCAACTTCTCGTGGCAGGTCGTACAGTGGAGTAACCCGGACGCGATGCAGCTGTGGTTCGACCTGGCGGCGGCCGACTACGCGAAGAAGACGGACGCCGCCGCGGGCGCGGTGCTGGCAGCGGCCGACTCGACGCCGACCGCGATGACCGCCGGCGACCTCGCCGCGTGGATGGCCGCTATCTCGGCGGCCGCCGGCGAGGTGTACGCCAACACGGGCCGCTACGCGAACACGATCGCCGCGAACCCCGCCGACGCGTACAAGCTGCTCGCCCTGGTCAGCGCCACGTCGCCGATCTTCCTGGCGACCGGCAGCGCCGACCTGTCCAGCGGCACGTTCCCGAACATCGCCGGGCTGAACTTCGTGGCGTCGTCGGGGATCCCCGCCGGGACCGTCATCGTCGGCGACTTCAGTGCGCTGCTCTGCGCTGAGACGCCCGGCTCCCCGGTCGAGCTTCGCGCGGTCGAGCCGTCAATCGGCGGCATCGAGGTCGGCATCATCGGCGCGTTCGCATGCGCAGTCACCGACCCCGGCGCGTTCGCCGAGATCACGCCGTTCGCAGGACCGTAGCCATGACCGCCTACCGTGACCGACGAGAGGCAGGGCAGTACGCGTACAAGGGCACGATCCAGCGGGCCGACGCCCCCGCCCCCGCCGAGGCCGCCGTCGACGACCTCGACGCGATGACGAAGGACCAGCTCATCGAAAAGGCGCAGTCGCTCGGCATCAGCCCCGCCCACCAGGGGATGAGCAAGGCCGACCTCATCGCCGCGATCAGGGCGCACGAGGGGTAGAGCAATGGCAGAGATGAGCTGCGAGTACCAGTTCAGCTCGGCGACAACCGAGCCGCCGACTGGCTCGCAGATCCGTCTCGATAACGCCGACCCCACGCTCGCGTCGAAGCTGTGGGTTAGGAACCTGACGACGCCAGGCGAGGACATCCACACGCTGCTACTCGCCTGGCCCGCCGGGACGCTCGTGTACGTGCAGGACTACGACGACCACACCCGCTATGTCGCCTACGCGACGACCGGCGCGGCCGTCGACAAAACCGACTATGTCGAGTTCCCGGTCGCCTGGGACGCGTCCGGGCTGCCGCTGCTGACGCAGAAAGTGTCGGTGATCCTGCTCGTGAAGGCGGCCGAGCCGACGCCGCCGGGTCCGCCGGTGCCGGTGGTCGCGTACGCCACCGTCGACGAGCTGGCGGCGGCGCTGCGGATACGGGTGACCCCGGAGAACACGGACGCGCTGCAAGCCTGCCTGGACGCGGCGGCGATCGAGATCGACCACGACTGCGACCGGTTCGACGGCGACCCGATCCCGGCTGACAACGCGCTCGCCAACCGGGTGAACATCGCCCGCGGCGTCGAGTGGTTCAAGGCGCAAGACGCCTCGTTCGGCGTCATCGGGAGCGACCAGACCGGGACGCTGACCGCGCCCCGCGACCAGTTCAACCGGTACGCGTACACGCTGACCCCGCTCAAGCAGCAGTGGGGGATTGCGTGAGCACGAATGGGGCACTCCCACTGGGCGAGGTGCGGGCGTCCCTGGCGGTGGCGCTCGCACCCGCCCAGGACACCGACCCAGAGGTGCTGATCGACTACCCGGACACGGTGACGCCACCGGCGCTCGTCGTGGTCTGGGACGACCCGTGGCTTGAGCAGCCGGCCACGATGGGGCCCTGTTTCACCATCGCCAACCTCGTGGTGCTGTGCGTCGGTAGCCGCATCGAAGCGGGCGCCGGAATCGGCCAGGTCGAAACGCTCGTCGCGTACACGATCGACCGGCTACGCGGCGACCCGCACTCGTGGCCGCTGGCGACGACGCAGGCGCCGCGCGAATGGATCATCTCGAACATCCACTACCTCGGCGCACGACTCGGCTACCGAGTGCCCGTGGCCGTCTAGGAGGGCAGCACATTGGCGACACCCCCGACCCTCAGCCATGTCATCCTCGACAACGCGAGCCTGCAGCTCGGGCCCGGCCCGGCGAGCACCGGCCTGACCGAGCTTGCGTGCTACGCGAACCACGTCGAGCTATCACCGGACGTGTCGACGACGACGCTCGACACGTTCTGCGGGTCGACCGATTACCCGGGCGTCGTCAAGTGGTCGCTCATCACCACGCTGTACCAGTCGTTCGACACTCCCGGCGGCACCGAAGCCGTGCTCGAACCACTCGTCGAGGCCGGGGACCCGTGCACGTTCCTGATCTACGCGTACCGGGACAAGCCGATCGGGCCCGACAACCCCGCCTGGACAGGCACGGTCGTCCCGCAGCCCTACGCGCCGCTGAACGGGGACGCCGGGGACGCGAGCGAGGTCGATATCGAGTGGTCGCTGATCGGGGCGCCCACGAAGCTCGTGGCGCCGCCGACGTAATGGCAAGGCCGCTCGTCGATGTGAAGGTGCGCGGCGTGGCCGAGCTGGCCGCCGGCATGAAGATGCTCGAGGGGCGGATCGACCGCCGGGCGCCCGAGGAGTTCGCGCACGTCGCCCAGGACGTCGCCGGGGACGTCCGCAGCACCGTGCCGCGGCTGACCGGCCGCCTCGCGGGGACCGTCAGCGTCGACCGCAGCCGTGACGGCGCCTCGATCACGATGGGCAACGGCGTGCCCTACGCGCAGTTCGTCGAGTACGGCGGCCGCGGCCACCCGCGCTCAGCGCAGGGCAACTACCTCTACCCCGCCGCGATGGACGCCGGGCCCCGGCTGCAGGACGCGGGCGAGCAGGCGGCCAGGCGGGAGATCGGAGCAATGTCATGGCCGAGCCCCTGAGGCCGATGGCCGTCCCAACCGTCCCCACCGAGGTGACGCTGACCAGGGACGACCTGATCGCGCCACGGTTCACGCCGCGCGAGCTGCGAGAGATCAAGCAGACGTTCGAGCGGCCGTTCGGGGCGATCATCGCCGAGGAAGACACCGACGACAAGTTCGTGGTGCTCGCCTGGGTGAAGCTGCGCCGCGACTACCCCGACCTCACGCTCGACCAGATCGACGACGTTGTCATCACGGTGCGGCCGGGTGAGGCGACCCCGGTGGACCCTTCGAGCGCCGACACCTCAATGAGCTAGCCGTGTTCTGCCGCTACTGGCGAATGACGCCGCGCCAGGTCGACGAGATGACACCGGCCGAGTACCAGGCGTTCTGGCGGTACGCAGAGCAGCAGGCCAAGCAGCAGCAGCGCGAGATGGCCAGGGCGCAACGACGGCGGGGGCGCTGAGTGGCCGGTAACCCCAGGATCGTCGTCGACTTCGTCAGCGACACGAGCGGGCTCAAGTCGGGGATGGCCGAGGCGAGCGGCGCCACCAGCGGGTTCGGCACCAAGCTCAAGTCATTGGCCAAGACGGGCGCTATCGCGGCCGGGGCGGCCGGGGTCGGCGCTCTCATCTACACCCTCAAGACGGGTATCAGCGAGTGGCAGCAGTCGACGAAGGTCGCCGCCCAGACGCAGGCGGTGCTCAAGTCGACCGGGAGCGTCGCCAACGTGACCGCCCAGCAGGTCAGCGATCTCGCCACCTCGATCATGAAGAAGACGGGGATCGACGACGAGGCGATCGCGTCCGGCGAGAACCTGCTGCTCACGTTCACGAACATTCGCGACGAGGTCGGCAAGGGCAACGACGTGTTCACCCAGGCCACCTCGATCATGACCGACATGAGCGTCGCGCTCGGCCAGGACATGGCCACCAGCGCCATGCAGCTCGGCAAGGCGCTCAACGACCCGGTCAAGGGCATGACCGCGCTGCGCCGGGTCGGCGTCACGTTCACCCAGGCGCAGCAGGACCAGGTCAAGGCGATGGTCGAGTCCGGGCACACGATGGAAGCGCAGAAGCTGATCCTCGGCGAGCTGCGCCGCGAGTTCGGCGGCAGCGCCGAGGCGATCGGCAAGACGCTACCGGGGCAACTGGCGATCGTCCGCGAGTCGTTCAACAACTTCGCCGGCGACCTCGTCGCCAAAGCCATCCCGTACGTCGAGCAGTTCATCAGCTACCTGCAGCGGAACTGGCCCGCGATCAGCGCCGCGATCTCGCAGGGGTTCCAAGAGATCAAGCCGATGCTCGCCGCGTTCGGCGACGCGCTCAAAGCGCTGGTCCCGCTCGTCGTCGCGGTCGTCAAGGTCATCAAGGACAACTGGGACCTGATCGGCCCGATCATCATGGCCAACGTCCGGGTGATGCAGGACGCCTTCAAGGTCATCGCCGACATTTTCAACGTGCTGGCCGCGCTGCTACGCGGCGACTGGTCGGCCGCCTGGACGGCGTTCAAGAACCTCGTCAGCGACATGGTCACGCTGATGGTCGACAACATCAAGCGGACGCTGCTGCCGCTGCTCACCATCCTGTCGGTGCTGTGGGACGGGATCAAGAGTGCTGCGAGCACCGCTTGGAACGGGATCAAGACGCTGGTCACGGGTGTCGTCGACGACATCAAGACGGCGGTCACGAACACCTGGAACACGATCAAGACGACCATCACGAACATCGTCGACTCGATCAAGACGGCGCTCACTTCCGCGTGGAACACGATCAAGACCTCCGTCACCGGCGTGGTCGATGACATTAAGACCGCGCTCACGAATGCGTGGAACTCGATCAAGACCGCCGTCATGAACGTCGTCAACACGCTCAAGACCGACGTCACCGCGGCATGGAACACGCTCAAGACGAACGTGTCGACCGCCATCAACACGCTCGAGACGACGATCAAGTCGAGCTGGAATGCGATCAGCGGCGCCGTCAAGACCGCGGCCAACGCAGCCGAGACGGCCGTCGACGGGCTGAAAGCCGCGTTCAACGCCGCCAAGAGCGCGGCCAGTGCGCTCGACGGAGTCGTGTCCGGGCTGAAAGGCGCGTTCAACGCCGCCAAGACCGCCGCCGACAGCGCCGGTGATTTGTTCAAGGGCGCCCTAGCCGCAGCAGCGAAAGCGGCGAATAGTGCGCTCGGTCCGTTATCGGGAACCGCGAGCGCGATCGCCGGGGCGATGAGCGCCGCAGCCGGTGCCGTCAACAGCCTGATCAGCGCCATCAAGAGCATCCCCTCGCACATCAACCTCCCGTCGATCCCCGGCGGCGGGCTGCTCTCGAAGATCCCGGGGCTCGAGACCGGCGGGATCGTCAGCCGCCCCACCCTCGCCTTGATCGGCGAGGCCGGGCCCGAGGCCGTCGTCCCGCTCGGCCAGTTCAACGCGCTGATCCGCGCCGTCCAGCAGAGCGGCCAGGACCCCGGCCCGCCCCCGATCGACACCGGCAGGCCGCTCGAGGTGCGCGTGTTCATCGGCGACCAGGAACTCCGCGGGCTCGTCCGCACCGAGGTCGTCACCCAGCAGAACCGGGTCGCGCAAACACTGCTCGCGGGGCTCACCTAGATGGCGGTCACGCTCACCGCCACGCTCGACGCGGGCAGGCTCGCCGCCCGCCTCCAGGTCGACGGCGTCCCCGCCGGTGCCGACACGTACACGATCACCCGCACGAGCCCGTCCGGGTCGAAGGCCGGCGTCCGCGGTGCCGTCAACGCAACCGTTGCGATCCCCACCCAGATCGCCCGCGACTACGAACTGCCCTTCGATGTCGCGCTCACCTACACGGTCACCGTCTACGACGGTGCCACCGTTGTCGGCACCGCCACCACCACGTTCACGCTCACCTACGGGGAGTGTCCTGCATGGCTCGTCGACCTCGCCCGCCCCACCAACTCGCTGCCGCTGACGATCGAGAGCATGGACGAGCTGCAGTTCGCGGCCGCCGTCGGCGTCCACCGCATCCTCAACCGGCGGGCCCCGGTGCTCACGTCGCTGCCCGCCTGGACGCCGTCGAGCGAACTCATCGTCCTGACCGACACGCTCGGCGAGCGCGACCAGACCAGGGCGCTACTCGGGTCCGGGTACCCGTTCCTACTCCGCACCACCCCCGCCCAGGGGATCGGGAACATGTACCTCGGCGTCACCGACTTTACCGAGGAACGGTTCCTCCGGCCCGGTGTCGCACCCGAACGCCGCTTCAAGATCGAGGTCGTCCAGGTCGAGCGCCCCGACCCGTCCATTTACGTGCCACTGGCGCCGAACACCTACGCGAACGTGAAAGCCACGTTCGCCACCTACGCAGCCTTGAAGGCCGCGGTCGGCACGTACGACCAGCTCGCCTACACGTACCCGGCCGGGACGAACCCGGTCACCCCGTGGCTCCCGGATGACGTCTGATGCTGACCGTCACGCCCCGGTTCCTCGCGGCGCTCCGGGAGTCGCACTCGATCAGCGTCGCCGCCTACGTGTATCGGCCGTCCGCGTTGACGACGCCGATCGAGGTGCCGGTGATCGGCGGAAGCGTCACGATCGACCGTGACGCCCAGGTGCGCCGCCAAGGGTCGCTCGACGTCACGTTCCGGCTCGCCGACCCGTTCACCGTCGACGTTGCCCGCGAGCTTCCCTACGGCGGATATTGCACGATCGAGCGGGGCATCCGGTACGCCGACGGCACGGTGGAACGCGTCCAACTGGGCCGGTTCCGGGTCGAGTCGATCGTGTGGAGTCAGCTGCAGGGGCAGGCGACCCTCACGCTCGCCGACCGGATGGCGCAGATCCAGGACGAGCCGCTAGGGACGCCGCTCGCGTTCCCCGGCACGGCGCCCAGCAACGCCGCCGTGCAGCTCGTGCAACTCGTGTTCGGGAGCGCGATCCAGTACCACGTCCTCACGAACCCGGCGAGCGAGCCGCCGCTGACGAACACCGTCTACATCGACGACCGCGCCGCGGCGATCAACGACCTCGCGTCGAGCGTCGGTGCCGCCGCGATGTTCGACAACCTCGGCGACTTCGTGATCCGCCCGCGCACGGCCGGCACGGTTCCCGTCTGGACGATTGACGCCGCGGCCCGCGGCGTGCTGATCGAGGCGAGCGAAACCCTCGACCGATCCAGCGTTCGAAACGGCGTGCTCGTCAGAGGGCAACCGGACTCAGAGCAGGCGCCGATCTACAGCCTCGCCACGTTCGACGACCCCACTAGCCCGATCCGGTGGGGCGGCCCGTTCGGCCACGTGGCGCTCATCAGCGACAGCACCGCGGTCAGCACCCAGGCGCAAGCGGACGCCGCAGCCCAATCCCTGCTGAACCTCCGGCTCGGCCTGTCGCGCACCCTCACCCTGACCGCGGTCCCGAATCCGGCATTGGAACCGGACGACGTGATCGAGGTTGTGTTCGCCGACGGTCGCAGCGAAACCCAGGTCGTCAATGCCGTTCAGATCGGGTTGGACGTCGAGGGTGCGCTGCAGATCACCACGACCGGCCGCGACCAGCCGCCGCCCGTATGAGCAGCGTTCCGTTCACCCGCACCCTTCCCTACGTGCTCCGGGACGCACTGGGCGATTCCGGGATCGGCATCGTGGTCGGAACCGTCACCGGGCTCCCGGATCAACGGCATGTAAGCGTGTCGGTGGCGGGTGGCACCCCGGTCGCGGTCGCCCGGCTCGCCCAGTACATCCCCACGATCGGCGAGCCCTGCTACATGCTCACCTCGACGTCGGGGATGCTCGCCATCGGCACCGTCCGGGACGGCGGCCCGGTCGGCGAACTCGCCTACGCCGAAGTGCAGAACGACGTCAACGTCACCGGCCTGGTCCCGGCCAGTGCCACCCCGGTCGTCAGTGCGCCCGCGCTCACGTTCGACGGGGCGACCCCGATCGTCGTCGAATTCAGCGCCGCCGCCGTCCGCACACCCGCGACCGCGGGCCGCACAGTCACCGTCGGATTGTTCGACGGGGCGACGATGCTCTGCCGCATGGCCGTTGCCGATGCGGCAGCCCCAGCCGCTGCAATCATCATGCCGGTCGGTGGCCACCGCCGACTCATCCCCACCGCCGGGGCGCACACGTACAACATCCGCGCCTACGTCGACGCGGGGAACGGCACCATCCGCGCCGGGACCGGGGTGGGTGGCAGCGACACCCCTGCCGCGATCCGAATCACCCGAGCCTAGGGAGGGAACCGATGCCAACGACGCCGACGCTGCTGCTCCCCTACCCGGCGCCCACCGACCCCGCCGACGTCCCCCTCGACATGCAGGAACTCGCCGACCGGATCGAAGCGGTCAGGGGCACCGCCACCGGGCTCGCCAGCCTCGACGCGACCGGGAAGATCCCCGCCGCGCAGCTCCCGGTCGCCTCGGTCGGGTACGGCACCAGCCTCCCCGCCTCGCCCGTCGACGGGCAGGAACACATCCTCGTCGACTCCACGACGAACCCCACCTACCAGTGGCGGTTCCGGTACAACGCCGGTTCCTCGAGCGCGTACAAGTGGGAGTTCGTCGGCGGCTCCCCCTGGCGGGCAGGCCCCGTCGGATCCGTCACCGGGT
The DNA here is from genome assembly GCA_035263165.1 of Acidimicrobiales bacterium. Lineage (GTDB taxonomy): Bacteria > Actinomycetota > Acidimicrobiia > Acidimicrobiales > VFJN01 > ZC4RG19. The sequence continues at coordinate 9,627 of DATFRN010000400.1, forward strand.
TCGCGACCACCGGCTCCTGGGTGGCGTTCGCGGGCGGCCCCGTCTGGACGATCCTCCGCAACGGTGACTGGGAGGTCGAGTTCGGGATCACCGCCCAGATGGCCGGCGCCGGTGTCTCCACCATCCAGGCAGCGATCGGGTACACGCTCCCGACCCCGACCATGACCGGCGCGATCCTCGACCACGGATCCTCCGGCCAGTGGGACGCTGGCAGCCTCGCCGGGTTCGCGCCGCTGATCGGCCTGCTCACCACGAACGGGAACGTCGGAATCTACCTGCAAGGGGCCGGGGGCACCCCGAACTTCAACATGAGCCGCGGCTGGATGACCGTCCGCCCCATCCGGGTCTCCTGATGAGCACGATCGGCACCCAGGACGGGATCCACGCCAGCGTCGAGCGGCTCCGGAAGCTCGACCCTGGGGGGACCAAGCCGAACCGGAACCCGGACGACCTCGCGACCTGGGGGGCGTGGGACAAGCTCGAGCGCACGTTGCAGATCCTCCGCGACGACCACGACACCGGCGGGACGGTGGGATACGAGGCGCCCCCTTTCGGGGGCTCTACGTCGCGGGGGGAGCCGGCGGAAACATGAGCGACCCCGACTCGCCCGCCCCCGACACCGGGCGGGACTTCAACGGCAGACCCTGGAGCCCGGAGCAGTTCGCGCACGCCGCCCGCAACTCCGGGTACGACTGGGTGCTCGTCCAGCTGTACCGCGACCAGGGCGGCGACTACATGCAAGCCTGCCGTGAAGTCGGGCTCGCGTGCGGCCTCTGGGACGCGTGGCCGAGCGCGGAACGCGCCCAGCTCGCATTGAGCTTCGGCCCGGACATGGTCTGCTTCCAGGCTGAGACCGGGCAGGGGCAGGCGTGCATGGACGCTGTCGGCGCCGCCTACCAGGCGAACCCCGCCATGCCGCTCGCGATCGTCACGAACCTCGAGCCCTCGAGGTCGGACTCGCCGGCCGGGTTCGACGTGTACATGCAGGAACGTAACGTCTGCGTGCAACCCGAGGCGTACGCGAGCGAGAACCCGGACTGGCAGGACGACCCGCCCGGATTCGCCAACTCACTCTGGTCGGAGTGTGTGCGGCGCGGCTACCAGTCGATTGTCATCGTCCCCAGCGTGTACTGGGGGAGGTGCGTGGCCGACTACAAGTTCACGCCGCAGGCGTGCTTCGCGCCGTACCTGGCGGAGGACATGACCGCGGCGGAGCTAGCGTGACCGGCGCCAGTGCACACCGGTCCAGTCCACCCGCACGAGCGGGTCGGTGACACCGTGGTCGCGACGGTAGTCGTCGACGGCCTGGGCGCACATGGGGAGCGCGTAGTCGTCGACGATCACGAACCCGCCCCTGGACACCTTCGGGTACAGCGCCTCGAGCGCGACGATCGTCGACTCGTACATGTCGCCGTCCAACCGGAGCACCGCGACCCGATCGATCGGCGCATCCGCGAGCGTGTCCCTGAACCAGCCGGGCAGAAACCGGACCTGCTCGTCGAGGAGCCCGTACCGGTCGAAGTTCGCCCGCACCTTCTCGAGCGACACCGCAAGCTCCGGGACACCGGACAGGTCGAACCCCTCGTCGGCAGGATGACCACCAGGCGGGGGGAGCCCCTCGAACGAATCGCACACCCACACCGTCCTGCTGATGTCCCCGTGGGCGGCGAGCACGCCGCGCATCAGGATGCTCGCCCCGCCGCGCCACACCCCCGTCTCGACGAGATCCCCCGGCACCCGCTCGGCGAGCACTGCCTCCACGGCCGCTTGGAGCTGGTCGAGGCGGCGCATCCCGATCATCGTCTCCGCGTGCACCGGCCAGTCCCTGCCCTCGAGGCGCCGCTCCTGGTCGACGGGCACCCGCGCCCGCGTCTCCGGGTCGACGGACTCGTCCTCGAACCCGACCCGGGTGAGGCAGCGTTTCAGGAGGTCGAGGTACAGCTCGGTCGCGGCCGACCGGCGGCGGCGCCACAGACGGGGCACAGCGGGGGATCCTAATGACCGAGTGGTGGGAACACGCGTACAAGGGCGGCCCGATGGTCCAGGTGGACGGGTTCCCCAGGCCGCTGTACCCACCCGACGCAGCCTCGCACGGTCGCACCCCGTCGGTCGACGGGCCCGACGTCGAGGCGTACAAACGCACAGTCTCACGGCTCGGCCGCTGGCCCTGGCAAACCTTCGACCAGGCGTTCAGCAACGGGTTCAGCCACGGCACCAGCGGCAACGTCAGTCAGACCGGGCTCGCCGGGGTGCAACGGCAGCAGCACATCGACGCCACCGGCTGGGTCGGCACATCGACGTTCAACACGCTGCGGTCGGCTCGAGTGCCGACCGGCCCGCACGCCGGTGAGATGGCAATGGACGCCTACAGCGTCAACCTCATCAACGAGGCGTTCGCCCGCTTCGGCGGCCACGAGCCCGCACCCGAGCCGACCGGCACGCTCAGGCAGCAGGCGCTCAACCGGGCCATCGGCGAGATCGGCAATGCCGAATCACCGGCCGGGAGCAACAAGCAAGCCTATGGCGCCTGGTACGGCATGAACGGGGTGCCCTGGTGCGCGATCTTCTGCACCTGGGCGTTCGAGTTGTCGGGCGACTCGCCCGCGTTCGTCAAGGGCAGCCGCTACAGCTACGTCCCGTATGTGGTTGCCGACGCCCGCGCCGGCCGCTACGGGCTCACCACGACCGACGACCCCATCCCCGGAGACCTCGTCGCCTACGACTGGGGCTATGACGGCACCTACGACCACATTGGCATCTTCGAGCAGTGGTCGGGCGGCGGCAGCTTCCAAGCCGTCGAAGGGAACACGTCGACCTCGAACGACTCGAACGGCGGCCAGGTCATGCGGCGCACCCGCAACCGCGGCAGTCAGGCGACCGTGTTCGTCCGCGTCAAGGAACCGTGAGCACCGCTGACCTCGTCGCACTCATCGGCGCCATCCTCGGCGGCATCACCGGGATACTCGGCGCCTGGGCGGCACTCACCCGGGCACGCAGCGAAGCCGACCACGAATGCCACGAACGGATCACGCAACTGCGGGCCGAAAGCGAGCACATGGCCGACGAACTCCACGAGCTGCGGATGAGACGCGCCAACGAGTGAGAGGGTCGACCGCGATCATGGCGGCCACCACGGTCGCGGTCGCGCTCAGCGTGGCAACCGTCGGCGTCGCGCTCGCCAACCCCGGCGGCGTGTTCGGCAACGAAGCCACCAGGCGCACCGTCGCCACCGCGACCGTCACCGTCGGCGAGACCGGGCCGCGAGGGCCAGCCGGGCCGCCAGGTCACAACGGCAAGCCGGGGCCAGCCGGGCCATCAGGGCCGCGCGGGCTCACCGGGCCGCCCGGCCCAACCGGGGCGACGAGCGGCGGCAGCCGAGGCGCCAGCGGGCCAACAGGGCCCGCAGGGCCGACCGGCGCAGCAGGGCCACCAGGGCCAGCAGGGGCAGCAGGGGCACGCGGCGCACGAGGTGAGCGCGGCGCACGCGGCGCCGCCGGCGCCGTCGGCGCGACCGGCGCACAAGGGCCGCCCGGCCCAGTCGGCGCGACCGGCGCCCAGGGCCCGCCAGGGCAGCAAGGCGCTCAAGGCGGCCAAGGCGAACGCGGCGCCCAGGGGCCGCCAGGGTCAGCCGGTCAGCAAGGCGCACCCGGCCCGCCGGGGCCAGCAGGGGCACCGGGGCTCGCCTGCCCCGCCGGGTTCACCCCGCAGACGATCGGCGTGCACCAGCGCGACCCCACCGACGACACCCGCACCATCTACGTCTGCGCCGCCCCCTAACCCTCCGTGTGGCGACGCTGCCGCGCCTTCACCGTCCAGATCTGAACCGTCGACGAGCCCACCCCCAGCATGTCGGCGATCCCCCGTGCCGACGCCCCCGACTCACGGCACTCGAGCACGAAATCCTCGAGGAGCATGTCGTAGGCGGTCGCGTACCTGTGCGCCCGCGACCGAATCTCGAGCAGCAACTGAAGGTGCCGTAGCTCGAGTTCGGTGAGCGTCCGACCGCTACGGCCTCCACGGCTCACCGGCTAACCCTAGGGGGTTTTTAGTGGGCGGAAACGTGCGGACCCGGGCACGTGCGCAGGACCGCACGCCGACCCCTCGTAACGGACGTCACATCGGGCGCTCCGCCCTCGTGGCGTCCATGGGTCCGCACGACCGCGCGGCAAATTACTTTCCGCAAATTGCGAAAATCCGGTTTGACGCGGGCCCAGTCGCGGCCTGAGACTGACGCGGTTTCACGGCTCGCCTGAGGATAAGCAGCACCGAACACACGGGCTCATTGGTGTGGATGGGCCAGGCTTGAGCTGATGAGAGGTGGGAGCATGAGGGATCAGCACCGGGGAAGGGGAACGCCAGTTAGGGCGACCGTTGCGGCGGGCCGCTGGCGGCCCGACACGGCCGACGGAGTGACCGCGAGCGCACCCCTCAGGCGAGCCGTAGGCCACTCCGTCGACCCCACTAGCATGAAACGTCCGTTGCGAGGTGGCGAGGGCCGGGACGCCTCGGCCGCCGCGACTGCGCAACGGGCAGCGGGGGCGCTGCGATGACGTTTCGCAGCCGGACGCGCCGAGGGCCCGAGCGGCAACCGCATTTGTCGCACGGGCCCACCCGGCGCCCATGCACCAGCAGGCGCGAGCGCGGCCACCGCTACCCGCCCGAGGTCGAGCGCGACCTGCGCAACGACCTCAGACGAGTAGCCAAGCGGCTGCTAACGGAACGACTCGCGACGCGGGACGATCTCGACCCGGTCACCGACCGGCAACCGGCCGGGGCTGACGATCGCCCGGTCGATAGCGTCACGGATCAGGCTGCGCCGCTCCTCGAGGGTGCCGTCACGCATGACGATCTCGGCGTCGACGACGAGGTCAGGGTCGATGATGCGGGCTAGCCGGTCACGCTCGTCCTGCGCGGCGTCCCGCTCACCCCGAAGCGCGGACAGCCGCTTGCGAGCGTCGGCGACGTCCTCGTCGCTGCCCATCGGGTCGAACGTCGCCGCCATGTTCGCCACCGCCCGCTTGAGCTTCGCCAACTGCCGCTCGACCGCGTCAAGCTCAGCCGCAGCCGAGGCGCCCTCTTGAAGCTCGCCGACCAACCGCACCGTCTCGTCGCTGACGAACCGCTCGACCCGGTTCGCGCCGATGTAGGCACGCCGCTGGCAGTCGCCGCGCGGGGCGCCGCACGCGTAGTAGACGTACCCGTCCCGGTTCGTGTTCACGATCAGGCGGCCGCCGCACGAGCCGCAGCGCAGCACCCCCAGCCGGGCGAGCAGCCGCTGCGACTTCGCCGTACGGCCACGCGAAGGGCGGGCAGCCTGGACCCGGTCGAACAGGGCCCGGTCGACGACCGGCTCGCACGCCTGCAGGTTCACGAGCTTTCCGAACCGCAGCTCGCCGATCAGCAGCCGCGACCGCAGCAGCTGCTTGGTCGCCTCGTGCGTCAACTGGTGCCCGTGCTCGGCGAGCATGTCCCGGATGTTGTCGATCGTGTCGGGCTCACCGTCACCGCGGTCGGCCCGCATCTCGAACGCGTCGACGACCAGGTCAGCCGTCTCAGGGTCCGGCTCGAGCGTCCCGTCGTCGCGGCGCCGCAGGCCGAACGGGATACGCGGGAACGGCGGCACCCCGCGAGCGACCGCGTCGGCCTTCGCGCCCGCCGTCCGCTCGGCGGTCGAGCGGCGGTGGTACTCGGCGACCATGCCCAGCATGGTGGCGGAAAGCCACTTCGACGCGGTGCCGTTCGACACCTCGCCGACGTCCATCGCGGCGACACCGCCACCGGCAGCCTCGACCCGCTGCAGGATCTCAGCCTGCACCGTGAGGCTGCGCACCAGCCGGTCGAAGTACGCGACGACGATCACGTCGGCTTGCCCCGTCTCGACCATCTCGACGGCACGGCGAAGGCCGGGCCGCTTCGCAAGCGCCCGCCCTCCCGACACGTCGACCTCTTCGGCCACCTCGACCAACCGCATTCCCTCGCGGTCGGCGAACTCGGCCAGCTTCTTGCGCTGCTCGGCGATGCTGACCGTGTCATCGCTCGTGCGCGACTGGCGGACGATCCCGAACGCCCGGCGAGCCATCTAGCTCACCCGCACGAGCGAGACGACGACGAACCGATGCCAGGCGACCGCGCCGGTCACACGGGCGGGATGATTCGACCGGCGCCACTTCGCCTCGAACGCCTGCCGCTGATCGGCGCTGACCTGCAGCATGGCCGCGAGCGCGGTGGCCTGACGTGCGGACGGCATCCGCAGCGCCACCCTGCTGCGGGTCCCGAGCTTCGCCGCGAACACAGGCGAGCCCTTGTCGCAGACGACGGGCAGCAGCCTGTAGCTGCCTACGGTGAGCGCCGCTCGCAAGCCTGCGGGCGGCGTGGTGGGGCAGGTGGCGGCGTGAGCGGCGGTGCCGTAGCTCACGGCGATGATCGCCGCAGCCGTGACGATGACGGAACGGCCCAGCATCTAGGCCACCCCCATCCGTGCCATGCAAGCGTGGCGGAAACCGCGCATCCAGCCCGCCATGTAGGGCCGCGTCTCGCGGCGAGTGGCGTACAGCGTGCGCCATTCCTGCGGCCACGGGTACTCGGTGCCAGCCTTGTATCCGTGGGTGTAACCGTCTGCGTAACTCATCCTGCGCCCCTTTCCGGTGGGCTAGTGGGTCATGCCTGTTATGGGAGTGTATCGACTGGTCGTAACCCTGGCTTAACCCAAAAGAGTGAAATTGGGGGGCGGCGGTGACGGTCGCCGCCCTGTTCGTCGATCCGACCGGCGTCTACTCCGGTCTCCCTGACGTCGAGGTGTGGGACGAGGCACGCGACGCCCGCACGTACTCCGGCCCGTGGCCCGTCGTCGCCCACCCGCCGTGCGCCCGGTGGTCGCGGCTCGCAGGGTTCACCGAAGCCAGGTTCGGCTACAAGCGCGGCGAAGACGGCGGCTGCTTCGCCGCAGCGCTTCACGCCGTCCGCACCTGGGGTGGTGTCCTTGAGCACCCCGCCTACTCGAAAGCCTGGGACGCGTATGGGCTCCCGGAGCCCCTGTGGCACGGCGGCTGGACGCTCGGCCTGGACGGTGGCGCCAGTTGCTATTTCGAGCAGGGCCGGTACGGGCTCCCCGTCAAGAAAGCCACATGGCTGTACGCGTACGGGGTCATCCTCACCGAGCTCCGGTGGGGGCACACACCGGACGGGGACGGCGACGAGCCAAATGGCCCCTGGGGCGGGCTCGAGAACTGGCGCGACCGGTGGGGCGGCCGTCGGGCCCAGTGGAAAGAGGCGCGGGGCAGTACATACAACGCGGACGGCGTCCGTTGCCGCCCGTTACATCTAGGGCAGACGTCGACGACGCCACCGGAACTCCGCGATGAACTCCTCGCGATGGCCCGCACGGCGGTCAGGAGCACGGCGTGACCTCGCGCCGCTGGGCCAGCACCCTCGTTGCCATCCTGGCGCTCGCGCTCACGCTCGCCGCCTGGGGCGCCCGGCCGCCTGACCTCGACCGGGAGCGTACCACCGGCTTCGGGCAAGTGAGGTTCCGAGGGTTAGGGCCCGAGAAGTGGGCGCAGCGGTGGCGCCGCGAGCACCGCCAGGTGCTGACGCTGCGGGCCCGGCTGCGGGCCCGGCTCGAGCCGCTCGTGCAGCTCGTCCTCGACTTCGAATGCGTGCACCGCTTCGAGGGCAGCTGGTCTGACCGCGGCGCCCCCTACTGGGGTGGCTTGCAGTTCGACCGTTCGTTCATGGCGACCTACGGCGGGCGGCTGCTGCAGCAGCACGGGACCGCCGATCACTGGTCGCCAGCCCAGCAGATCGCCACGGCCATCGTCGCGCACGCGTCGCGCGGGTTCGAGCCGTGGCCCGTAACCGCCAGGAGGTGCGGCTTGCGATGACCACCAACCTCAAACCGCTCTGCCCGTTCTGCGGCGAGCCCGTCGACCCGCAAGCCACAGGCCGAGTCGTCTATCACCGCATCGCCGGCTGGGCTCGCCGCGGCAATCACGGCGGCAGCGACGTGGCCCTGCGCGAGCAGATCGACGGGTTCGCTCACGCGGTGTGCGTGCACCGCGAGCAGCGGAAGGTCAGCGCCACCCAGGGGATGCTGCTGTGAGCCGCCCGCCGCTCAGCGATCACCTGTGCGAGTGCGGCTGCGGCCGGCGCACTCGCATCGCCGGGAAAACCGACTCGGAGCGCGGCACGATCCGGGGCGAGCCGCGCCGCTACATCCACGGTCACAACCCGCGCGTGCTCGTGGGCAGCGCCAAGCGGGCGAGCTTCGGTGCCACCGTGTCGGTGCGCAGGGTCGACGAGCCCGGCGAGGGTGTCCTGTTCCGCACCGAGATGACGACGCTCGACGCGCTGCGGGCGATCATCGCCGACCTGGACGAGACGCCGGGCGACTGGCGCATCGTGTGCATCTCGACGCCGGTCACGATCTACCGGGACATGCACGGTGACCGGCCGGTGCGCGAGCCCGGGGCGCCGCTGCCCGAGGTCGGCTACCTGTCGAAGCTGCGGCGGCTCGACCTGCTGCCACCGCCGAGCTTCCCCGAGCCGGTGTTCAACGGGCCGCACCACTCGTGGGTGAAGCGATGACCGCGCCGACCATCACCCGCCGCAACCACGGGCGCGGCCACTCGTACCAGGTCGACGGCGAGAAGTTCACTGGGGTGACGACGCTGCTCGACCGGGGCTACCCGAAACCCGCGATCGCCAAGTGGGCGGCCCGCACCTGTGGCGAAGAGGTGACCGACTACTGGGACGAGCTGGCGGCGCTGCTGCCGTCCGAGCGGGGCGAGCGAGTCAGGACGGCGCCCGACCGGGACCGTGACGCGGCCGCCCGGCGCGGCACCGAGGTGCACCGGCTCGCCTCGAAGCTGATCGCACACGAGGAGGTGCAGGTACCGGACGAACTCGTCGGCCATGTCGACGCGTACCTTCGGTTCCTTGAGGAGTGGGGGGCGGTGGCGCTGCTCGTCGAGGCGCCGATCGCGAACCTGCGCCTCAGGTACGCCGGCACGCTCGACCTGGTCGCCGACCTCGACGACGGGCTGCGGTGGCTGCTCGACCTCAAGACGACCCGCAGCGGCGTGTTCGTCGAGTCCGCGTTGCAGCTCGCCGCGTACAGGCGGGCCGACTTCTGCGTGGGCCCGACCGGCGAGGTCGTCGAGATGCCGCCCGTTGACCGCTGCGGCGTCGTGTGGCTCCGCGCTGACCGCACATACGAGTTCGTCCCGGTCGACACCGGCGACGCCACGTTCGACGTGTTCAAGGCGGTGATCGCAGTGGCGAGCTTCGGCAAGCGCGACGACGTCATCGAGGCGCCGAGGCAGTTGACCGAGGTGTTGTTCTGATGACCCCCTGGAAGTCAGGCGACCGGTGCAGGCTCATCAACCTCCGCGCCGGCGAGGTGCTGCCCGGCCAGGTGATCGAGGTCGGCAAGGCCAAGCTCGTCGTCCAGACCGACGACGGCAGGCGCTGGGCCGTCGAGCCCGACAGCACGTTCCTGCGGCGGCCCACCAGCATCCCCAGCGGGCTCGCCGAGCAACACGAAACCGGAGGTGCGACCCGTGATCCCTGAATTCACCGCGACTGACCTGCTCGCCCACTCGCTCGAGGCCAGGGACGAGGCGCACGAGTCGGCCAGCATGAACGCAGCCATCTGGCGCACCCTCGACGGCATCCACTGCGCCGTGCTCGTGCTCGCCACCGCGCTCCACGAACTCGCCGAGACGCAGATCGACCGGAGGCTGCCGTGACCGTCGTCCCGTACGAGCCGCGCACCCCGGTGCTCTGGTGGCAGGAGATGAACCCCGTCGACCTCGCCGAGCGAGTCGCGAACACCGATTTCGTCAAGTCGAGCCTGCGCGGCAACGTCCCCGCCATCTTCGCCTGCCTGATGTACGGCAACGAGGTCGGCGTCGGCCCGATGCAATCACTCGCCCACATCTCCGTGATCGAAGGGCGCCCCACGATGAGCAGCGAGCTGCAACGCGCCCTGATCGAACGCGCCGGACACGACATCGAGGTGCGTGAAACGACGATCACCCGCTGCACGATCGCGGGGCGCCGGCGCGGCCAGCAACGCTGGACCGAGGTCACCTGGACGATGGACGACGCGAAACGCGCCAACCTCGCCGGACGCCCCAACTGGCAGCGCTACCCCCGGGCGATGCTCGAAGCCAGGGCGAGCGCCGAGCTGGCCAGGCTCATCTTCGCCGACGTGATCGGCGGCCTCGCAGCCACCGAGGAACTCGAGGGTGCGCGAGACGACCCGACACCCAGCCCCGACACGCCGAAGCGCCCAGCGGGCGTCACACGGCGCCGCAGGGGCACCGTGGCGGCGGTACCAGACCAGCCCGGACAGGAGGGGCCCGGACCCGAGGCTGCGGCCAACAACGAGCCCGAGCCCACACCCAATGATGCGCCCCCCGCCGTCGACCAGCGCGAACCCGAGCCCGACACCCAGGAAGCGGGCACCCCCCCGCCGCCGATGCCAGCACCCGAGCCCGCGCTGATGAACGACTCGCAACGCCGCAAGCTGATGGCGCTGTACCGCGAACGCAGCATCCTCACACGCGAGGACAGGCTCAGCGAGGCGAGCGCGTTCCTCGGCCGCGAGATCCAGTCGGCGAGCGAACTCACCAGCACCGAAGCGTCACGGCTAATCGAGCACCTCGAAGGCGGGCTACCCGAGCCGGTACAGCAGGCGCTCGACCAGGCGCACCCGGACGAGTGAGCAGCCACTGCGTCTACTGCGGCGGCTACTGCCGCAAAGGCCGCCACGTCTGCGCCGGACACGCCGACCTCCCCGCACTCGACCCACGCCTACGCCGCGACCTCCACGACCCGCAACGACTGCGGCCGACCGACGTGCTGCAACGACTCATCGAGGCGAAAACACGATGACCGACGAGCCCGAACGCTGGATCGTGCCCACCAACTTCGGCAAATTCCAGCACCGCGACGCGTGGCGCTCGCGCATGCCCACATGGATCTGCGACTACCTCGAGCAAGACGGCCGAGACGACTACCGCAGCCTCACGATGGCCCAGCGCGGCGTGCTCGCCTGCATACGCCGAGAGTACGCCCGCAGTCGCGGGAGATTACGGTGGTCAGCCGGTGGCTTGTCAGCGAGGTTCGGCTCGCGTGTCACTGAGCGACAGCTCATTGCGCTTAGTGATGCGGGTTTCATCCAAGTTGTTGCCAGCAGACCTGCTGGCATACCTGCCAGCACAGAGGTAGTACTACGTACTACCAACAACGCGCCCGCACGCGCACGCGAGGCGGGCGGCGTGCGTGCGGGCGCTGACAAGAAAAATACGCCCGCGCCGTGCCCCGAATGCGGGGTCGGCGGCGGACGCCACCTCGACGACTGCGCCGCCGCCCCACCACCCGGCAAGCACGTCGAGGACCAGCTCGCCGACCGGCTGCTCGCCAGCCTTAACGGCAACGGCGACGACGAGGAACTGTTTTGACTTCGATCAGATCTCGGCCTCACGGTCGAGACGGTGGCGCCGCGCGGCCACTCAGCCACCAGCCGCAGCGGCGCCACCCTTCCGATTGTGCGGTCTTACAGGGCGTCCTCGATGCTCAACTGCACGAACTCGGGCAAACGCGGGCGATCCGAGCCGAAGGCTGGGTCGTAGGCAGGCCAGCCTCGCTCCCCGGCGTGCGTTGCCCACTCGCGGTCGATGACCCATTTCCGGTGTTCGCGCTCGAGCCACGCTCGGTCGGCGTCGTTGCGGCCCTTCTCGACATTGCAGCCACCACATGCGATCCAAAGATTCCGGGCGTGCTGGGCAGGCCAATCGGCGAGGCACAGCGGCGGTATCCGGTGCTCGATGTGCAAGTGACGCGCCGCCTGTCGGTGTCGACCGCAGTTGAGGCAGAGCCCGTCGGGTGCGAGCAGCGCACGCATGATCGGTGTGAGCGCCCGCCAGTTCAGTTCGATGAGCACGAAGTGATAGCCGATGGTGTTGCCGAGGGCTTTGGAAAGTTCGCCTGCGAAGGATTTCGCACGCCCCTCGATGGCGAAGCGTGCCGGGTCAGCTTCGCGGCCGTGGTCACGAATCGTCTGCTCGGCAAGCCGACAGTCAGGTTTTGGTATTCGGGAAGGTTGAGTCGGATCCGTTCCAACCTTCGCCTTCGCCCAGTCGAAGTCTTCGACCGGCTCCCAGCGTCCATGGTGCCGACACCATGCGCGACCATCGCGGATCTCGCGTGCGTTGCTTCGTGTCGTGGCTCGGGCAGTCATCAATGGGCCGCCCAGCCACAAGCAGCAGGCCAATCCTACCAATGACCATGCTCGCGTTCACCGTCCCCGGCGTCCCCGTCCCCCAGGGCTCCAAGCGCGTCGTCCAAGGCCGCGTCATCGACGCCAACGCGAAACGCCTGAAACCCTGGCGGGCCACGATCGCCGACGCCGCCAGCCGCGAACGGCAAGGCCGCACGATCACCGGCTGCGTCCGCGTCGACGTCGTGTTCGTCCTACCCCGGCCGCGCTCGCACTACCGCACCGGCCGATACGCCGGGCAACTCAAACCCAACGCCCCCGTCTACTGCGAGACGCGGCCTGACCTCGACAAGCTTCTGCGCTCCCTCCTCGACGGGCTCACCGACAGCGGGCTCATCTACGACGACGACCAGGTCGTCGAGCTGGTGGCCCGCAAGCATTACGGCAGCCCCGCCGCCCACATCGAGCTACGCGAACTCGGATGACCGACCGGCGACCCGAGATCGTCGAGGTCGTCTGGCACGACAGTGTCGGCGAGCACCAATGGCTCGACCTCGAGGACGCCCGCCGCTCGGCCCGTGACGACGGGATGCTGCAACGCTCGGTCGGGTGGCTGCTCGCCGACGAGCCCGGCTACCTGCTGCTCGCACTCAGCCGCAGCGAATCATGGGAACAGGTCGACCTCACCCTGCAGATCCCGAGGGGTTGCATCGTCCGCAGCCGCGTGCTGCGCCACGGCAACGGGGCGCCGCAGTGACGGCGGCCGGGTCGACCCGGAAAGGCAGGCGAGCGTCCAGCACGCCAGTCGACACCGGCCACCGTCCCCGTTATCCTGCCACCCGGATGAAGGTCACCGCTCGCAACCGCGGTATCTCGTCCCGGCACTGGCAGGTGCTCCGCACCCTGGTGTTCGCTCGTGACGGCCGCCGCTGCTACCGCTGCGGCGGCTACGCCGACACCGTCGACCACATCGTGCCCATCGCCCAGGGCGGCAGGCGCCTGGACCCCGCGAACCTGCGGCCCGCCTGCCGCCACTGCAACTGCTCTACTGGGGGGACGCTCGGACGGGAACGGCAGAACGCGATGCGCCGGCTCACGCCATTGGCGCCGGGTGAGCGCCGGGTGTGGGCGGGCGCCATCGAGATCGAGGCGACCTGATGGCGAGGCCGCGCCCCGGCGTCGCCAGTTCGGCGAAGGGTGTGAAGCGGCTACCCGACTCCGCGTTCGCCTACCCGAAGACGAGGGAGTACCCGATCAACACCGCCAAGCGAGCGAGAGCCGCGCTCGCCTACTCGGCCAGGTCAACGACGAGCGGCAGCTACAGCCACGTCCTCAAGCGGATCAAGGCGAGCCGCAACTCGGCTGTCCGCGCCGTCGGGAAACGCAGCGCAGCCAGGGGCAAGCGGTGAGCGCGACCGAGGTGCGGCCACGCTGGGTGACCGGGGGGAGGGGGCGCCGCCCCAGCCACGCCGCGGCGTGGACAAGTGTCGGCGTGGTGATCGGCGTCGTGCTCGAGGCATTGCGCGAGTGGCTGCTGTGATCGACGGTTCGTTGCCAGCAGAGGCGACGCGGTTTTTTAGCGGCGCGGCGCCCGGGCAAGTGCCACCGCCCGATTTGGCCCGACAATCGGCGACCCGCCCCGCGCCAGCGCTGGCAACACCGGTCGCGCCGGATCGGGGGCGAGAGTGACCGGTCGACGCCGATCGGGGGCGCCGTTACGGCTGCTCGCCCAGGCGTTCAAAGCGGTGTTCGCCGGGGTCGTGGCGGGGCTCGGCGCGTTGCAGGCGGTGCTCGTCGGGGGCGAGTCGTTCGGGTCGATCAGTTCGGGGCAGTGGGTGACGATCGTGGCTGCGGTGGTGGTGGCGTTCGGCGGCGTGTACGGGATTGCGAACCGGCCGCCGGGCGACCAGGGCGAGCAGGCCGCGGCCGGTCAGTAGATCCGGATCGGCTCGGTCGGCTGCTCGTCGGCGAGCTGCGCGGCCCGCCACCACGCGGCCCGTGCGGCGAGCGCGGCGTCGCAGTAGGCGCCGTCGTCGGGGCGCACCAGCCTGAGTGACCCGTCGACCGCGGTGCGGACGGCGAGCGCGTCCATGTGCTGCGCAAGCAAAGGTTCGTGGTTGTGGCTTAGCCTGCCCTCGACGATGGCTCGGTAAAGTTCGTTAGCGCTGGCGGCCTCGACGTCGGGGCGTGCGTCCCAGTGCTGCAGCGGCAAGCCTTGCCGGTCGAGTTCGTTGAACAGGTGGGTGCGGATGCGTTTCGGGTGGCTGACCTCGAGGACGTCCCAGCGTTCGCAGCAGGCGGCGATGACCTTGGCGACCTCGTCGTCTTTGGCGGCTTCGGCGGCCCAGCAGAAGAACACGCTGCCGTCGAGCCCGGCGCCGACGACGGCGAGGGTGCGTTTGTAGGTGCCTTCGACGGCGATGACGACCTCGGCGCCGTCGGGTGGCGGCAGCTGGTCGGGGCAGGCTTCCCAGGCGCCGGGTGGGAGCCATCCTGCGGTGGCTTCGGTCCAGGTGCCGAGGTGGTAGGTGCGGAACGCTCGCTCTGGTAGCAGCTCGGCCTGGATGGCGAGCGCGTCGGGGTTGAGGAATCCGGCTCGGAGGGCGGGGTTGGCTTGCTGCCAGGCGCGGCGGTCGGCGAGGTCGCAGCCGGGTGGGGCTGAGTGCTCGATGTAGCGGACGCCGGGTGGGAGTGCGCCGTCGGCGTGTTCCTGGCGGATGCGGTAGAGGATGTTCGGGTCGAAGCCTGGGGTGCCGATCCCGATGAGCCGGGCGTCGGGGCGTTTGGCGAGCCGGGCGATCAATGCTTCGACGAGTGCGTCGTCGGCGAACCCGACCTCGTCGATGATCGCCAATGAGAAGTTGAGCCCCTGCAGGCTCGACAGTCGGGCGGGGTGGGCGGCGAGCCTCGAGCCGGTGGGCCGGAACTCGAGGATGCCGGGGTCGGCGTACCAGACGCAGCGTTCGGCGAGGTCGGGGACCGCTTCGACGAACCGTTTGGCGGCCTCGATGGTGATGGCCGCCTGTTCGCGTTTGGTGGCGAGGACGTCGACCTCGACGTAGGCGTCGCCGCGGCAGAGCCGTTCGATTGCGAGCGCCCCCATCAGGGTCGACTTGCCGTTCGCGGCGGGGATGCTGACGAACGTGGCGAGCGAGTCGTACAGGGTGCGGACGATCTCGCGTTGGAACCCGGCGAGCTTCAATGACTTACCGGCGCCGTACCCGACCGGGACGGGCAGGTACCGCTCGACCCAGCGGATGGCGCGGGCCGACTCGCTGGTCGTGCGCCAGTTCACCCAGGGTGGCATCTCGACGAGCCGCAGCGTCGGCTTGGGGCCCTTCCCCTGCAGTGTCGAGTTGACCGGCGACCACGTCATTGCCGCAGTGCAGGATGCGCGAAGTTGCCGTGAATGGCAACCGGCTGCCATACTGCGCGGCCATGTGGCTGCGCCGCAGACGCGAGCCAGTGCTGCCCTATGCGACGAACGCGGTGCCGCCGACCTACACGTCGGTCGACGACTTCATCGCGCACGCCCTGCGGTTCCCGCAGAACGGCTGGTTCGAGCCGCTCCCCTACGGCGAGTACGTCGGCACCGTCGACCGGTGCCTGCAGCTCAACTCGCAGCAGCTGCGGTCGATGCCGTTGAGCTTCAAGCAGCAGGCGAACACGGGCCGCGATCAGCCGCGCTGGGTGACCGACCCGGACCCGGCGTGGTACCCGAACGGGATCGGCGACGCGGTGTTCGCAATCGTCTGGTCGATGTACGCCAGGGGCGAGGCGTTCCTGTGGGTGACCGGCCGACTGGCGGACGGGTACCCGGCGACCTGGACGGTGCTCGACGCGACCACGATGAGGGTCGAGGAACAGGGTGGCGTCCGGGTGTACCGGTCGAACTCGGCGCCGCTCGACTCGCGGGACGTGCTCCACATCTTCCGGAACCCGACCGGGGCGCTCAGGGGCACCGGGGCGCTGCAGGCGTACTGGGCGAACGTGGCGTCGGCGGCCGCGGCGGACGCGTACGCGGCCGACGTGTACAACTCGACCGGGGTGAACCGGGTGGCGCTCAAGTCGTCGCGGCGGCTAGACGCCACTCAGGCGGCCGACGTGCAAGCGCAATGGGTGGCCGCGGTCAGCAGACGGCTCGGCGCCCCGGCGATCATCCCGCCCGACCTCGACCTGATGCAGTCGATCAGCGTCAGCCCGAAAGACATGATGCTGCTCGAATCGCGGGACTGGGACGCACGGCAGATCGCCGCGGCGTTCGGCGTGCCGGCGATCCTGCTGAACCTCGCGGTGTCCGGCGGGCTCGTGTATCAGAACCCGGCGCAGCTCGTCGACCTCTGGTGGCGCACCGAGCTGATCTCGGTGGCCAGGGCGATCACGGACGCGTTGTCGCGGTGGCTGCCCAGGGGGAACTGGGTGGAGTTCGACCCGTCCAGGGCGCTGCAGCCGGACGTCGCCAGCAAGATGACGGTCGCGGCGTCGGCGATCGACAAGGGCGTCATGTCGACCGACGAAGCGCGGGCCTGGGTGTTCGACCTGCCGCCCGCCGATCGGGGCGACCAGGCCGATGAACTGTTCGAGGAATCCGGGGCTGCTCACGGCACCCCGAGCCTAGAGGGGGTGCTGCAATGACAACCGAGATGATCCTCACCCGAGCGTTCGCGGCGCCACTCGAAACGAAAGAGGGTCGCATCGTCGAGGGCTGCTGCGTCCCCTACGGCGAGGCCGCGAAGGTCAGGGACGACCCGCAGGGCGCGAGCTACTGGGAGGTGTTCGAGCCGGGATGCTTCCGCAAGCAGCTGCAGGCGGCCGAGCGGATCGAGCTGCGGTACGAGCACCGCGACGACCTCGCGCACTCGGTCGGCGTGTGCCGCTCATTGCACGAGGAAGCGGGCGGC
>DATFRN010000401.1:0-8602 GCA_035263165.1 Acidimicrobiales bacterium
CGAAGTCGCCGCCGTACAGGAGCACGGCAGGCCGGGTGTCGTCGGCTACCAGGCCGGCCACCTGATCGACGCAGGACTGCGACGGGTAGCCGCCGAGCGCCACCACCGGCAGCCCCAGGCCGCCGAACCAGGCCAGTAGCAACTCGACCAGGCCGTGCTTCTCGACGGCCAACACCACGTTGGCCGCTTGGCCTTCCGTGCGGTCGAGGCGGAACCCGCGGCGGGCGCCGGCAAGGCAGGCATTGAGGCTGGGCCACGACGGCGGGCGGTGGATGACCCGGGTGCGGTCGAACAGCGCTGGGAACCAGCCCTCCCGCCGGGCCTCGGCCGTGAGCCGCGACAGGTGCTGGTAGGCGTGCTTGGTGTTGGGGAGCATCCCCTCCGAGACGAGCCGGTAGAACAGCTGGCGCAGCGTGACGAGGGTGTCGTAGCCCTGCACGATGGCGGCCGCCCGGTCGATGACCGGCTCCCACCGCAGGCGTGCGGCGGTCACGTCGTCACATCAGCGGCCGCGGCCCGCGTGGCGGCCCCAGGAACAGGTCGGTGTCGCTGCCGGTGAAGCGGCGGCCCCGATGCCACCACACGTCCTCGCCTTCGACCTGCACGGCGGCGCCCCGCCAGTGGACCATCGCCCCCGCGCCGTAGATGGCGGTGATACCGCCGGGCCGGTGGTGCCAGGCCTTGCGCACCGGGCCGAGGTCCCCGGCGGCCTCGGGCGGCAGGTGCTCGCGCACGGCGTGGTCCACACCAGCGAGGGTCGCGGGCTCGCGCACCCATCCTGGCGGTACCACCACGGTCGAGTCGGGGTGGGTGGAGTAGTTCACGTGCTAGGCCTCCTGGCCGGCGGAGCTGATGGTCCACGTCATCAGGTACCGCTCCGGCCTCATGCCCGGGGCCAGCTGCTCCATGGCGCCGCGGGCGACGAGCGTGGACGTGTCCTTGTCGTCGGTGACGCTGAGGGCCGCGTAGTAGCAGGCGTCATGGATGACCGGCCACAGGGCGTCGGTCAGGGTTGAGGGCGCCAGGGGGTCAGCCAAGGCTTCGATGAACGTACGTGGGGTCATGGCCGTTCTCCTTCGGTGTTGGGTTGGGGCGCGTGGTCAATGTGGTAGGTGACGAGCCGCGGGCGGCCACCGGTCTCCTTGGCGACGGTGACGACCTGGCCGTAGCTCTCGGCCCGCTGCCGCAGGAGCGGCACCTTCTTGCCGCCTAGGAGGGCGTCGAGTGCGGCCCCGTCGAGGCCGCGTGCACCCGCCCGCCTGACCGCGGTGATGAGCCGGTCAACGGCGGGGTCCCCGGTGGCGTCACCGAAGATGTAGGCGGCGCTGGCGTCGCAGTAGCGCCAGAACGCCCAGGCCGCTTCCACGTGGGCGGCGTCGATGGTGGGGCTGGCGTCGAGCAGGGCGTAGAGCAGCGAGAGCCGCAGCAGCTGCGCTTCGGCACGGGCGGTGACCGCACCCCACAGGCCCGGCGGCTCGCTGGCGCCCATGTGCCGGTACAGGTCGTCCCAGCGGGCTGCGGCGGCAGCGTTGCGGCCCACCAGGCCGCGGCGGCGGGCACCCTCGATGCGCTCGCGCAGCTTGACCCCCAGCCGGCTGGTTGCGGCCTGGTCGATGCTGGCCCCGTCTGGCAGCAGCTTGGTGCGGCGGCAGCACACCCACAGGAACCGGTTGCCGAACCCGTTGGCGGCCTGGGTGTCGGTCAGGGAGCGGCGCACCTCATCGAGGGTGATGTGCGCCGCCACGGAGACGTGGTGCGTGGTGACCACCGCCCGCTCCTTGACGGTGCGGCGCCGCAGCGGCACGCCGTCCCAGGCGTCACGGATCATGCCCGACAACGTGGAGCCGTCCCGCTCGCACACCGCCAGCACCTTGGCGAACTCGGACTCCTCGACCAGCATGCGGCAGTCGCGGCCCTCCATCGCCAACTCGGCCACGACCGCCTCCCCCGACCCGAACCCGCTCCACGGCGCGTTGTCCGCCCACTCCGGACTGGCGACCTGCATGATCCGCGCCCGTTGGCCGCGGGCTGTGCCCTTGCGGGCGCGGGCGGTCTTGCCCACGAGGACCACGAACAGCCGCGCCGGGTGTTGGGCGCCATCGGCCAGGGCGTGCGGCCCGGACCCGATGGCGTTGCCCGCTGCACACAGCAACTCGGCGGCCAGCGCGGCCGGGTCGGCCTCTGTGCGCGGCTCGATCGCCCGCACGATCTCGCCCACCACGCCGTGCAGTGCAGCGGGGTCGAGGACCGGCCACGGCCTCTTCCCTCTGTCGGATCTAGCGGAAGTAGCGGAAGAAGTCCGGCCTTTATCCGCTTGATCCTCTATTTCCGCACAGGGGACACAGTCGTCGTCCTGCACGTGCAGGTCGTGGAGCACCAGGCCCTCCGCTTCCGCGGCCGCCTGCGCCTCCTGCTCGTGGCGCCAGGCGACCACGTCAGCGCGGCCGGCTTGTCGCAGCTGCGCGTCGACGGCCGCCTGGTCGGGCTGCGCCATCACGTCACGTCCTGGGGTCCGGGCGGGTCGAGCCGGTCAGCCAGGCAGCGCATGCGCCGCGCCAGCTGGCAGGGCGGCCAGCCTCGTTCAAGCGCACGGCCGATCGCCCACCACTCCTCCAGGGCCAGCTGCCGGCGCAGTTCGGCCACCATCTCGCACGCCAGCCGCCAGCGAACCACCCGCGCACACCGGGCGGGGTCAACACCGGCCTGGCGCCGCCAGGCCCCCAGCGTCATCCGCCGGCCGGCGACCGGGGCGGAAGGGTTAGCCTCGGGGGTGACCACCGTGCTCGCCTCCGGGCGCGGTGGCTGTACAGGGCTGACGGCCCCGGAAGTTGGACCCGGGGCCGTCGTCGCGTCGGGCGGGGCGCTGGCGCGCAGCCCGCTTGGCGGCGATCACGATTCCGGCGATGCGGTCGAGGACTGCATCGCTCTCGACGTAGGGGCCCTTGCCCTCAGCAGCCCGCTCGGCCCGCATCTTCCGCAGGTCGTCGTCCAGCTCCTCGTCGGTGAAGTAGTCGCTGAGGTAGGGCCGGCGGGGCGTCACGCTGACTCCCGGTCGGAGCGGGCTTCGTCGTCGGTGCCGGTGAGGAGATCGGCGGCGGTGGTGTCAAGCGCTCGGGCTATGGCTCGCAGGGTGGCGATGCGGGGATAGGCCTGGCTGCGCTCGTACGCCGCGACGGCCGCGCATGTGCGGCCGATGGCAACTGCCAGCTGCTCTCGGCTCAGTCCGGCGGCACGGCGCGCCCGTGCGATCCGGCCGGCCAGGGTGGTGTCCGGGCGAACAACGGCTCGCGTCGGCATCAGAACCTCCGGGGGGTTCTCGTGCCGGGCGGCCGGTGCCCCTCGCTCGTGGCGGCAGGGCGAACAGAGCCGGTTCTGGCCCGATTGACCAGGGACAAACAAATTGCAGCACTGTCGTTTGCCAGCCTAAACGCAGTACCCTGCCTTGTCCATGAGACGGCGCCACCGAGCGGTCCGGACCAGCGCTGAGTACCGGCGTGCCGCTGCCAACGGGCGGGAGGAGTTCCCGATCGGTCCGCACACCTTGGGGATCAGGGGTGGCCGTGTGAGCCTGTCGGGTGGTGACCCCCGGGGCATCCTCCGGCTCGCCGCCGAGGCTCAGCGCACCCCCGGCGCTGACTTCTTGGACGCAGTGGTTGACGCCGCTGCCCGCCGGGAGCCTGGGTCGCCGCCTACCGCACGCTGATCTTGACCCGGTCCCGGTTGAATCGGTTGCCCGTCCCGCGGCCGACAGACATCACCTTCACCGGCTCCGCCAGTGCCGCCCGAACGATCGCCTGGCGCTGGTCGAGGCTCAGGTCCGGCCACGCTGTCGCCAACGCGCCGGTTCGGCCGGCGAACCGGCCCACGGCGGCGTCGGCCTGGTCAACGGACATCCGGGCGTGCGCTTCCCCGAGGCGACGCTCGACGGCTGCCTTGGCCCTGACCCACTCGGCCACGTCGATTGACCCGGCCTCGTAGGCGGCCAGCAACTCGGCCTTCTCCGCTACGAGTCGCTCCGCCGCAGCTGCGGCTTGGCGGTCACCGGTGGCCCGTGCCCGGAGCCGCTTGGCGAACGCGGGCGACTCGACCGTCTCGATGACCTTGAGCTTCACCAGGTCCTCGACGGGCTCCGCCAGCACGGTCACGCCGCCACACCCGCCGTCTCGTCGTACCGGGCAGCTGTAGGTGCCAACCGTGGCGGTACGCCCGCCGCGATGCGGCTTGGAGCGAAGGGCGGTCCCGCAAGTACCACAGACCGAGAGTCCTCCAACGAGCAGCCACCGCCGTGCTGACCGGCGCCCCGTCCGGGACGGGTCGGTCCTCAGGGCCCGTGCCCGTCGCCAAGTCTGCTCATCGACGAGCGCGGGCCACGACGCCTTCCCGACCTCGACGCCTCGGTGGAAGCGGACTCCGGCATAGGCGCCGTTCAACCCCATGCGTCGGATGTTGCCCGGGGTCCACCGATGGCCTGCGGTCGTGGTGATGCCGCGCGAGTTGAGGTCGTCCGCGATCCCGGTCAGCGTCTCGCCGGCGGCCAGTCGTCCCATCACCTCGACCACCACGGGGGCCTCGTCGGGGTGGGGTACGAGTGCCCGCGTGTCCTCGCCACGCGTCTTGTCGCCGACGCGCCTGTACCCGTAGGGGGGTGGGCCGCCGTTGGGCAGGCCAGCTTCGACCAGCTCGGCGTGCTTGTCCCGCAGGCGCTCGCTGGCCTTCTCGGACTCCAGTCGTGCCCACACGCCCGCCATCCTGGCCTGCGCACGGCCGTGTGCGGTGGACAGGTCGAAGTGGCCGGCTCGGACGGTCTCGACGTCCACGCCGAAACCGTTGAGTAGGTCGATCAAGTCCTCCAGTCCCCGCAGGTCATCACGTGACAGCCGATCGGGGTTGTAGACCAGGATGGCGTCGACGTGGCCCACCTCGATGTCGGCCACGAGGCGGTCGTACTCGGGTCGTCGCCCGCGCTTGTACGCCGACAGGTTGTCGTCCCGATAGACCCCGACCACCTCCCAGCCCAGTCGTGCCGCGAGTTGGCGGCAGAGCTTCTCCTGACGGGCGACGCCCAACTCATCGCGTTCCTCGTCCTTGCTGATGCGGGCGTAGATGGCCGCCCGTCGCGGACTGGCCTCCTGCGTCCGGGCTGACCTGGTGTTTCTCATAGGTGTTTAGCATACTAACCCCCCGGGGTCAGGTGCTAATCCACCCCTCACCCCCATCCACCAGCCAGGGCGGTCACGCAGCTACCGTCGCCGGCCGTGGCTGAGGAGTTCCCCTACAAAGCCAAGCAGCGGGTGACAGCCCTGATCGTCTCGTTGGAGAACATGGTCAAGGCCGACGCCGAGCAGGAAGTGACCGGTATCGCGGTGCCGGTGCTCGACGCGGCGATCGAGGAGATCAAGGGCGCCGTGGCCGACGACCCGGTCGTGCAAGCGGTGGCGGCCATCATCTCGCCGGAGACGATCGGTGCTGGCGAGCCCATCCGGGCCGTCGATGCGCTGCTGGTCGCCCGGCAGTTGGACGCTGCGATCGGGAACCCACCACCCATGGTCTACTAGCGCCCCCTACTCGTCAGTCTCCTCAACGTCGATCCGGATGTTGGGCACCCGGGCCCGCACCTTGGCGGCAACCTCGCGGGCGGTCGCCCACACGGCCCGCTCGGCCGGGTCGTCGGCGGTGGGTGAGCCGGCCAGCCAAAGGACCGTGTCGATGGCATCCTCGTCCTCGGCCGGCACCTCGTGAGGGTCCAGGCCCTGGCGGCGGAGGGCATTCAGCAGCGTGTCGAGGCCGTCGGGGTCGCCCGTGTAGGTCAGCTTCACTTGTCCAGTCGTACCGGCGGGGTGTGACAGCGAGGGTCCCCGGCTGCGCTCATCGGCCAGACAACACTGGTTTGGTGGCAGGCGAAGGCGCTGGGGCGAGGTGGTGGCAGACGACGATCGTGGCCGGGTTGGTCTCGCTCGTGACGGTCGGCGTGGGGTGGTGGCTGTCGGCCAACACCGACCGGGCAGAGGCGGAGCGAGCGGCCCGACGTGAGGCATACGTGGACCTGGTCGGCGCGGCTTCAGACTGCCAGGTCCAGATCCTGAGCGACTTCTTCAAGGACTCGGCGACCGGCAAGGTCCCATCGGCCCCGGAGGTCACCGCCGACCTCGAGACGCCCCTGACGGCGTCTCAGCAGGCCGTGATCGCCTGCACGAAGCGCCTGCAGGCTGCGGAAGCCCGCGTGGCGCTCGTCGCGGACGATCGTGACGTGGTCGGGGCCAGCTACGCGCTGGGCAGCAAGGCCATTGCAACCGGCCACTTGGAGGAGAAGAAGAAGGATGAGTGGATCGCTGCCATGGCCAAGGAGACGGCGGCGTACGAGGACGCTCAGGCAACGTTTGTGACCGCTGCTCATGACGATGTGACCGGCGGCACCCCGTTGCTGCCGGTCCCAGCCCCCGTCCTCGCCTTGGGCCTCGGTGCGGCGGCCGCCACGGCGGGGTTGGCCGCATCACTGTTCGTCCTGGTCCTCACGTTCGTGGCTGACCGCCGGTCACGGCCGGCGAGAGACGGGCCGCCAAAGTCGGGCGTCCCACTGGTCGGCGGCACCGGGGACGACCTCGATCCACTCAGTGGGCCGGCCGAGGCGGTCCAACGCGATGGGGACCCGTGACCGCCGCGGCGGCGGGTCACCATCCCCCGCGGGCGCCGGGGCGGCGGAGACCTGCTCACCCTGACGCCCGCGGGGGTCCAGCGCACCACCGCTGTTTCTTGGGTGCGTCACGGCCCGGGGGCCACCGTGGCGACCTCGGCGAAGGCGTCGGGGCGGGTCAGGGCGAACCCGGCGCGTTCCTCGCCCCGCCAGTCGACGACGTTGTGCTTAAAGGCGTCGCCCGCGTCGCGCCACTCGACCCGGGCCGTCTCGCGCACGGCCACGATGGCCAGGTTCCACTGGCCCAGGATCGCCTTGCCGACCGGCACGGCGTTCGACACCACCCGACGCAGGGACCATAGCGTGGTGGGCCCGGCCGCGAACGGGCCGTTGCCGAAGGGCCGGTCGTTGGCGTCGGCCAGCAGGTCCAGCGCCTCGTCGTCCTCGGGGGAGATGGCCCAGGCGTTGGGGGCGTAGCCCAGCTTGGTGAGCACCGTCACCGCGTGGCGGGTGGTGCGCAAGATGTCGGTATCCCAGGGCACCGCCCCGATGCCGGGCGTGTTGAGGATGCCGGTCATGTTGTCGTGGGTGGCGTCCTGGGTGCCGTCACCGTTGACGATCTGGGCGTCGAGTTCTTCGGCCACGCCCCACAGCAGTTCGGCCGTGATGTAGGCGTTGAGGCTGGGCAGGTCGGCCAGGTCCTGGCGGTAGGCCGAGGTCAGGTGGGCGATGGTCGAGGCGTGGCCGGTCTTGCGGACCAGGGGGATGTCGGTGGTGGGCTTGAGGGCGCCGTGGGGCACGGTGGCGGCCTGGGAGTCGCGTGGCCCGGCCTGGAAGTAGGTGAACTCGCCCCCGGTGGTCAGGTCGGCCTGGGCGCACAGGCTGGCGATCGGCGTACCGGGGCGGCCCTCGGGGAAGATGCCCGGCGCCAGGACGCTGGGCACGCTCACGCTGCCGGTGATGTCGAGCGCCTTGTAGGCGTGGGGGTCGCCGCCCTGGTGGGCCAGCACGGCCTTGGTCCACGGGTGGGTAGCGGCCCGGGTAGCCCGGGCCTTGCCGGCGGGCGGGGCGGCCGGGGCGTACGGCGGGCGCCCCAACGGCCCGGCCAGGCCGGCTAGGTCCGCGGGGTCGAGCGGCTGGCGGCCCTGCCGGAGCGCCTTGGCCTCATCGAAGATGGCGTCCACACGGGCCCGCTCATCTTCGCTGAAGGCGCGGCCCTCGTCGTCCACCAAGGCGACCAGGCCAGCGGCCTCCTCCTGCAGCACCTTGATCCTGGCGTCAGCGTCGTCGGTCACGGTCATGGGGGTCTCCTGCGGTCGGTTCGGCAGCTGCCCCAGCACCCGCTGCGGTGTCGTCGTCCCGCATCGTAAGCCGAAATGCCTTACGGCGTAAGGTGCCGATGAGCAGGGAAGTTGGGTGAAACCGTGGCGGGTGCGAGCGACGGCGCCGTGCGGTGTCGTCCAGGGATTTCCACTGGCGATCGTCGGCCCCCCACCCGGCAGCGGCGGCCCCGGTGTCAGCTGGCCGGGCCGTCCAGCTGCCGCTCTTCGGCAGCGAGCACGCCGGCGTACGCGGCGTCGTCCCACCACTGGGCCAGGGCGTCCTCGTAGGCGCGGCGCAGCGTGTCGGGCGGCAGGGCGTCCAGTTCGACCTGCACCAGCTGGCCGTGCCGAGCCGTGAAGCCGTTGGCCCGGCTGTCGGTGGCCTTGCCCATCATCACGGGTAGGTCGTGCTCGGCCACCTGTTCGGGGGTGAGCGCGACACGTCGCACTTCGGCCCAGCAGCCGGTGCGGCGGATGAAGTCGCGGCCGATGTCCTCACCCGAGGGGTCGAAGTCGCCGCCGTACAGGAGCACGGCAGGCCGGGTGTCGTCGGCTACCAGGCCGGCCACCTGATCGACGCAGGACTGCGACGGGTAGCCGCCGAGCGCCACCACCGGCAGCCCCAGGCCGCCGAACCAGGCCAGTAGCA
>DATFRN010000402.1:0-14524 GCA_035263165.1 Acidimicrobiales bacterium
TGGGCCAGCCGCCGCAAGCCCATGTCGCTCGTCCGGGCCATCGCCCGCAGCGACCTCGCCGACCTGACCATCGTCACCCACGGCGGACCCGACCTCGGCCTGCTGTGCGCGGCCGGCAAGGTGCGCCGGGCCGTCTACGCCTTCGTGTCGCTCGACTCGGTACCGCTGGAGCCCCACTTCCGGGCCGCCCGCCAGTCGGGCGCCATCGAGGACGAGCCCTACGACGAGGGCCAGTTCC
Source organism: Acidimicrobiales bacterium (assembly GCA_035263165.1). GTDB lineage: Bacteria > Actinomycetota > Acidimicrobiia > Acidimicrobiales > VFJN01 > ZC4RG19. The sequence goes on from DATFRN010000402.1 coordinate 239, forward strand.
ACCTCGCCCTCCAGGCCGCCGCCTGGCGGGTGCCGTTCCTGCCCACCCGGGTGGGCCTCGGGTCGGACCTGCTGGCCCGCAACCCCCGGCTCACCACCTTCACCGCCCCGGTGGGCGACCCGCCCGAGGAGCTGGTGGCCGTGCCCGCCTTCGAGCTCGACGCCGCCCTGTGCCACCTCAACCGGGCCGACGAGCGGGGCAACGCCGCCTACCTCGGCCCCGACCTCTACTGGGACGACCTCATGCTCCAGGCCGCCCCCACCGGCGGCCGCTTCGTGTCCGCCGAGCGCATCGTGGCCACCTCCGACCTGGCCGCCGAGGCCAACCTCCAGCAGCTGCGCATCAGCCGGATGATGGTCGACGGCGTGGTCGAGGCCCCGGGCGGCGCCCACTTCACCCTGTGCGACCCCGACTACCCCCGCGACGAGGCGGTCCAGCGGGCCTACGTGGCCGCCGCCCGCAGCCCCGAGGCGTGGGCCGAGTTCCGGGCCGAGTGGGTCGACATCCCCGAGGCCGAGTACCAGCGCAAGGTGCGGGAGGCGGCGGCGTGAGCGACCCCGACGTCCCCGGTGTCCACGTCACCCGGGCCGAGGTGTGCTGTGTCGCCATCGCCGAGTGCTTCCGGGGCGACGGCGAGATCCTGGCCAACCCGATCGGCACCATCCCCATGATCGGCGGCCGCCTGGCCCGGGCCAGCTTCGAGCCCGACCTGTGCATGACCGACGGCGAGGCCACGCTGATCGCCAACGACCGGGCCGAGGTCGCCCCCGGCGACCGCGTGATCGAGTACTGGAACCCGTACCGCTCGATGTTCGACTGGGTGTGGTCGGGCCGGCGCCACGTGATCATGGGCGCAACCCAGGTCGACCGGTACGGCAACCAGAACCTGGCGGCCATCGGCGAGTACGACCGGCCCCGGGTGCAACTGCTGGGGTTCCGGGGGGCGCCGGGCAACACGATCAACGACCCGACCAGCTACTGGGTGCCCAACCACGGCCCCAAGGTGTTCGTGCCGGCGGTGGACACGGTCTGCGGCATCGGCTGGGACAAGGCCGCCGCCCTGGGCCCGGCCGGCCGCTTCGTGGCCGTGCGCCGGGTGGTGTCGAACCTCGGCGTGTTCGACTTCGACACCCCGGACCGCTCGATGCGCCTGCGCTCGGTCCACCCGGGCGTCACGGTCGACGAGGTGGTGGCGGCCACCGGGTTCGACCTGGCGATCCCCGACGAGGTCCCCGAGTCCCGCCTGCCGACGCCCGAGGAGCTGGAGCTGATCCGCGAGGTCATCGACCCCGAATCCGCCCGCGAGCGCGAGGTCCCCGACACCTAGGTTCACGCGCCGTCGGTGATCGTCTGAGCGACGGCGGTGGCATGGACGGTGACGGTGGTCCCGTCGGGCGCCCCCGGGATGGCCTTGGCGAAGACGTACCCGGCCCGCACGGACAGTCTGACCTCCACCTGGTTCCCGGCGACCCGCACGAGGGGCCGCCCGACCACGTGCGGCGCCAGCTCGCTGGCCGCCAACTCCTGCCCGACGAGCACCTGCGCACTGTGGAGGTCGACCCGCACGTCGCGCGGCCCATCCCCCTGCCGCACACTCTCGGCGGCGGCGGTGGCGGCATCGTTCGCGGCACTGGAGGCGAAGTCGAACGCCTGCCGCTGCCGAAGCTGCACGATGGACATGTCGACGGCGATCGACGCCAGGATCAGCACCACCAGAAACCCGGCGGGCACGAGCAAGAGGGTGCTCCCCCGATCAGACCGCACCAAGCGGCAAGGCTAGCGCACTCTGGCGCCTGCGGCGGAACTAGAATGTGTTTCAACATCACTGGGTGTATATTGACGGCACGCTGGGGGGTCGCCTAGTGTGCTTGAGTAGTGGCAAGCGAGCTGGGCGACGACATCGAGACGAGGAGCGACCCCCCACCCCCGACCCGATGGCGCGCCGTCCGCCCCTGGCTCGAGGGCGCAGGGATCGCCCTCCTGCTGGTGGGGATCGTCTATGTCGCCCTCGGGCTCCGAGGCGGCTCATCCGACGACCCGGCTCACCGCTCAGCCGCCGGCACCACGACCTCGACGAGCCTCAGCCCCGAGGCCGAGGTGGAGCAGGCGTATCGGGCGTTCGAGGCGATGTTGGTCCGCCTGAGCACCGCACCCAACCCCGACGACCCCGAGATCGCGCAGCGCACGACCGGTGAGTTCCGGGCCCGCGTTGAGCGCATCATGGCGGACCGGCGAGCACGCCATCTGCTGGTCAGGTTCGGAGCTGAGGCAGGGCCTACGTCCGTGTCGGCTGTCGTCCACGGAGGGTCGGCCACGGTCAAGGCCTGCTACGTCGATCAGGCGGCGATCGTCAACGGGCGAACTGGTGCGGTGATCGACCCGATGACGACTGTCCACGAGCGCTTGACCGTCACACTCGATGAGGATCGCGGGCTCTGGAAGGTGAGTCATTTCGTCGTCGACCGGAAGCCAGGCAGCGAGGAGTTGGCGGCATGCGAGTAGCGGTGGCATCCGTTGCAATCGCCTGGCTCTGCGCCACGACGATGGCCGCAAGCGCCCAGGAAAGGTCCGGCACGACCCAGGATGGGCGCTTCACCGCCATCTTCGACGAGCACGACTCCGGCCCGGGAGTCGAGGTCGTCGTGGGTGGGCCGGGCAGGCCCCCGCTCTCGGCAGTTGCTGCCGGCTCGGGCTCGGCTCCAGCGCACGCGCAGTGCGCGATCGTGGCCGCCCAACCCGCCACGTCGGGAGCTGACTCCTTGCCGAGGTTCCCGCACACGCTGACCGCCGGCGAGGTCGCCGGTCTGCGGACGTCGCAGCTCGTGGATGGGAGCTTCTACCTGCGGTACTGCCTGACCGGCGGCGAGTGGACCCTGGTCGGGGTGTTCCAGTTCCGCGACGGGCAGGCGGCGGTGCCCGTGGCGGCGGTCGATCCTGCCGCTTTGGCGCAACTGGCCGTGGCGCGGATCGATCTGCCCGAGCCTCGGCCCTCCACCGCTCCGGCCATGAGCGTCGACACTCTCGTCGGCATCACCACCTGGTTGTGGATCGACCCGGCGCAATGGCGGCCGCTGCAGGCCGAGGCGCAGGCCGGCGGTCTGCGGGTCGCCGCCACCGTGACGCCCGTGTCCGTTACCTGGGACACGGGGGAGGGGCGGGGGACTGCGCCCGTCATCTGCGACGGTCCCGGGACCGTCTACCGGCGCGACGTGAAGGATGAGCTGCAGCGGACCACGTGCGGGTACGTGTATCGGTGGGCGTCGTTCGACCATGGGGGTGGGGATCGGCGCGACGCAGGGGACGATCGGTATCACGGGTCCGCCACCATCCGGTGGGCCGTGCATTGGACCGCCAGCAACGGCGAGCAGAACGATCTTGCCGACCTGTCCACGACCACCGCCTTCGACTTGCGGGTCGACGAGGTCCAGGCCGTCGTGTGCGTCGGGGCGCGGCTCGGCGGTTGCGCCAGCGACACGTAGCATCGGGCGCCGTGAGCACGCCCGAGCGCGAGGCACGGCTGGTGTTCGGCGAGGATGCCGAGCGGTACGACCGGGCGCGGCCCGCCTATCCCGACGAGTTGGTCGACACGCTGGTCGGCTGGGCGGGGGCCGGGGCTCGCGTGGTCGACGTGGGCTGCGGCACCGGCAAGGCCACGTGCCTGCTCGCCGCCCGCGGCATGGTCGGCGTCGGCGTCGAGCCCCATCCGGCCATGGCCGAGATCGCCCGGGCCAACCTGGCCCCCTGGCCGGCCTGGCGGGTCGACGACGCCATGTTCGAGACCTGGCAGCCCGGCCCCGGCGACACCCCCGCCGACCTCGTGACCTCCGGCCAGGCGTGGCACTGGCTCGACCCCGACGTGCGGCTGCACCGAGCCCACGCCGCGCTGCGCCCCGGCGGGTGGCTGGCGCTGTTCTGGAACACGCCCGACACGTCCGACGACAGCGCCCTGCGCCACGCCATCGACGCCGTCTACGCCCGGCTCCAGCCGGGCCAGAACGTGCTGCCCTCCTGCGGGGGCCTGCCCACGCCCGACCAGGACCACACGCCCGCCGGCCTCGACTTCGGGCCGCCCGTCCGGCGCCACGTCCACTGGTCGCAGGCCTACACGACCGCCGAGTGGATCGACCTGCTCCAGACCCACTCCAACCACCGGCTCATGACCCCCGAGGTGCGCGACCAGGTCCTGGCCGAGGTGGCCGAGGTCATCGACGCCCACGGCGGCGTCTACGAGGCCCGCTACGACACCGTGCTCTGGGGGGCCGAGCGGCGCCGAGGTTAGGGTTGGGCCCATGTCTGACGCACCGTCAGATCCCGGCCCGCTGCACACCCGGTTCTGCGACCTGGTCGGCTGCCGCCTGCCCGTCGTGCAGACCGGCATGGGCTGGGTCTCGGGCGCCTCGCTGACCGCGGCGACGGCGGCCGCCGGCGGGTTCGGCATCCTCGCCGCCGTCACCATGACCGGCGACCAGATGGCCGCCGCCATCCGCCACGTCAAGGAGCGGACCGCCGCCCCCTTCGGCGTCAATCTCCGGGCCGACCAGCCCGACCTGGCCGCCCGCATCGACCGGTGCGTGGCCGACGGCGTGGGGCTGGTCAGCTTCGCCGGCGCCCCGACCAAGGACGCGATCGGGCGCCTCCACGACGCCGGCATCCTCGTCATGCCCACCGTGGGCGCCCGCCGCCACGCCGAGAAGATGCTCGACTGGGGCGTCGACGCCGTCATCGCCCAGGGCGGCGAGGGCGGCGGCCACACGGGGACCATCCCCACCAGCCTGCTGCTGCCCCAGGTGGTCGACGCCGTCGGCCATGCGATCCCGGTGCTCGGCGCCGGCGGCTTCCACGACGGCCGGGGCCTCGTGGCCGCCCTGGCCTGGGGCGCCGACGGCGTGGCCATGGGCACCCGCTTCCTGCTCACGCAGGAGAGCCACGTGCCCGAGGCGATCAAGGCCCGCTACCTGGCCGCCGCCGTCAGCGACACCGTGGTCACCACCGCGCTCGACGGCGCGCCCCAGCGGGTCATCCGCACCCCGACCGTCGACCGGCTGGAGCGGGCCTCGCTGGTCACCCGCCTGCCCCGGGCGCTGCGCCAGGCGGTGGCCTTCCGCAAGGTGACCGGCACCCCGTGGCGCGACCTGGTCCGCGAGGGCCTGGCCATGCGCCGCAACCAGGACCTCACCTGGTCGCAGGTGGCCATGGCCGCCAACGCCCCCATGCTCATCAAGGCCGCCCTGGTCGACGGCACCGACGAGGTCGGCGTGCTGCCGACCGGCCAGGTCACCGGGCTGATCGCCGAGGTGCCGACGGTGGCCGACCTGCTGGCCCGCATCGAGGGCGAGGCCGTGGTCGCGCTGGAGGGCCTGCGCCGGTGGACCTGACCTGGTCGCCCGCCGAGGAGGCGTTCCGGGCCGAGGCGCGGGCCTGGCTGGAGGAGAACCTGGCCGCCTGGCACGCCGACCACGGCGGCGCCGGCGCCATCGCCTCGGGCGACACCCGGGAGGGCTTCGCCCAGCACCTCGACTGGGAGCGGCGGCTGTTCGCCGGCGGCTGGGCCGCGGTGTCGTGGCCCCGCGAGCACGGCGGCCGGGGCGCCTCGCTGTGGGAGTGGCTGATCTTCGAGGAGGAGTACTACCGGGCCGGCGGCCCGCCCCGGGTCACCCAGAACGGCATCTTCCTCCTGGCCCCCACCGTGTTCGAGTTCGGCACGCCGGCGCAGCAGGCCCACGTCCTGCCCCGCATGGCCGCGGCCGAGGACCTGTGGTGCCAGGGCTGGTCCGAGCCCAACGCCGGCAGCGACCTGGCCGGCATCCGGGCCCGGGCGACCCGGGTCGACGGCGGCTGGCGCCTCGACGGCCAGAAGACCTGGACCACCCGGGGCGCCTTCTGCACCCACCTGTTCGGCCTGTTCCGCAGCGACCCCGAGGCCGAGCGCCACCGGGGCCTGACCTACCTGCTGGTCCCGCTCGACACCCCCGGCGTCACCGTCCGGGGCTTCGGCCGGCTCGACGGCGACGAGGGGTTCGCCGAGGTGTTCTTCGACGACGCCGTCCTGGCCGACGACGCCCTCCCCGGCGGGGTGGTGCTCGGCGAGGTCGGCCAGGGCTGGGGCGTGGCCATGGCCACCACCGGGTCGGAGCGGGGCCTGACCCTGCGCTCGCCCGGGCGCTTCCTGGCCACCGCGGCCCGGCTCCTCGACCTCTACCGCCGCGACCCCCGGCCCCGGCTGCGGGAGCGGCTCACCGAGGCCTGGATGCGGGCCGAGGCCTACCGGCTCTTCACCCTCGACACCGTGACCCGGCTGGCCGGCGGCGCGGCCATGGGGGCCGACAGCTCGATCAACAAGATCTGGTGGTCCGAGCTCGACGTCGAGCTGCACGAGATCGCCCTCGAGCTGCTGGGCCCCGAGGCGGAGGTCGACGGGCCCTGGTCGAAGGGCTGGCAGTTCGCCCTGTCCGGCCCCATCTACGCCGGCACCAACGAGATCCAGCGCAACATCGCGGCCGAGCGGGTGCTCGGGCTGCCCCGGAGGTAGGCGGCGGTGCGCTTCGGGTTCGACGACGACCAGCTCGCCTTCCGGGACGCCGCCCGCGACCTGCTCGACAAGGAGTGCCCGAGCGATGTGGTGCGGGCCGCCGGCGAGGCGCCGCCCGGCCGGCTCGACCGGGGCGTGTGGGACCGGCTGGCCGCCATGGGCGTGCTGGCCACCCTGGTGCCCGAAGACGGCGGCGGGCTGGGCCTGGACGAGCGCAGCCTGGTGCTGGTCCTGGAGGAGGCCGGCCGGGCCGGCCTGCCCCACCCGCTGGTCGAGACCGCGGCGGTGGCGGCGCCGCTGCTGCCCACGCTGGCCGGCGACGTCGGGATGATCGCCAGCGACCTCGGCGGCCCCCACGTCGCCTGCGCGGCCGACGCCGACCGGCTGCTGCTCCACGACCCGGTGGGGGGCGGGCTCCACCTGGTCGACCCGCGCGACCCCGGGGTCACGCTCACGCCGGTCGCCACCGTCGACCCCGGCCGGCGGGCGGCCACCGTCGCCTGGGCCCCGCACCCCGACACGCTGGTCACGGCCGACCCCGCCGCCGTCGCCGCCGCCCGCGACCGGGGCGCCTGGGGCGCCGCCGCGCTGCTGGTCGGGCTCGGCCGGCGGATGCTCGACCTCACGGTCGCCTACGTCGGCGAGCGCCACCAGTTCGGCGTGCCGGTCGGCTCGTTCCAGGCCGTCAAGCACCGGCTGGCCGACGCCCACAAGGACCTGGCCTTCGCCCGCCCGGCCGTCCAGCGGGCCGCCCACTCGCTGGCCACCGGCGCCGCCACCACCGGGCGGGACGTCGCCATGGCCAAGGCTCTGGCGAGCGACGCGGCCCGGGGGGCGGGCCGGGCGGCCCTGCAGTGCCACGGCGCCATCGGCTACACCGTCGAGCACGACCTGGCGCTCTACCTGAAGCGCACCTGGGCGCTGGCGGTGGCGTGGGGCGACGCCGCCCACCACCGCGACCGGGTCGCCACCGCGATCGGCATCTAGGGAAGGGGACCATCACCATGGCCGAGGCCTACATCGTCGACGCAGTCCGCAGCCCGGTGGGCCGCCGGGGCGGGGGGCTGGCGCAGGTCCACCCCGCCGACCTGGGCGCCCATGCCATCACCGCCCTGCTCGGGCGCACCGGCATCGACCCGGCCGCGGTCGAGGACGTGGTGTTCGGCAACGTCGACTCGATCGGCGGCCAGGCGGGCTGCATCGCCCGCACCTGCTGGCTGGCCGCGGGCCTGCCCGACCACGTGCCGGGGACGACCGTCGACCGGCAGTGCGGCTCGGGCCAGCAGGCCGTCCACTTCGCCGCCCAGGCCGTCATGTCGGGGACGATGGACGTCGTCGTGGCCGGCGGCGTGCAGCAGATGTCGCAGATCCCCATCGGCTCGGCCATGACCGCCGGCCAGCCGCTCGGCTTCGACGACCCGTTCACCGGCTCGGACGGCTGGCTGGCCCGCTACGGCGCCGACGAGGTCACCCAGTTCCGGGCGGCCGAGCTGATCGCCGAGAAGTGGGACATCAGCCGGGAGGACATGGAGGAGTTCGCGGTCGAGTCGCACGTCCGGGCGCTGCGGGCCCGGGAGGAGGGCCGGTTCGAGGGCGAGATCGCCCCGCTGGCGGGCCTGGCCGCCGACGAGGGTCCCCGCGAGCCGAACTGGGACAAGATCCGCTCGCTGCCCACGCTCAGCGAGGGTGGGCGGGTCACGGCGGCCTGCGCCTCGCAGATCAGCGACGGCTCGGCCGCCCTGCTGGTGGTGAGCGAGCGGGCCCTGGCCGACCACGGCCTCACCCCGCGGGCCCGGGTCCACCACATGTCGGTGCGGGGCGACGACCCGATCTTCATGCTCACCGCCCCCATCCCCGCCACCGCCCACGCCCTGGCCCGCACCGGCCTGGCCGTCGACGACATCGACCTGGTCGAGATCAACGAGGCCTTCGCCTCGGTGGTGGTGGCGTGGCTCAAGGACACCGGCGCCGACCACGCCAAGGTCAACGTCAACGGCGGCGCCATCGCCCTCGGTCACCCGCTCGGCGCCACCGGCGCCCGGCTGATGACCACGCTCCTGTCCGAGCTGGAGCGCACCGGCGGCCGGTACGGCCTCCAGACCATGTGCGAGGGCGGCGGCCAGGCCAACGTGACGATCCTCGAACGCCTCTGACCGATAGCGTCGACCCGTGACCGGGCCGATGCTCGTGTGTGCGGGCCTCCGCAAGACCTTCGGTGAGCGCGTCGCGGTCGACGACGTGACCTTCCACATCGACGTGGGCGAGACCTACGGCCTGCTGGGGCCGAACGGCGCCGGCAAGACCACCACGATCTCCATGGCCTGCGGCCTGCTCACCCGGGACGCCGGCGAGGTGACCGTGGCCGGGCGGACGGTCGGGCCGCGCTCGACCGCGGCCCGCTCCGCCATCGGCCTGGTGCCCCAGGAGGTCGCCCTCTACGACGACCTGTCGGCGGAGGAGAACCTGCGGTTCTTCGGCCGGCTCCAGGGCCTGGCCGGCCGGGACGTGGCCACACGGGTGGGCGAGGTGCTCGAACTGGTGGGGCTGGCCGACCGGGGCCGCGACCGGGTCGGCACCTACTCGGGGGGCATGAAGCGGCGGGCCAACATCGCCGCCGGGCTGCTGCACCGGCCCCGGCTGCTGGTGCTGGACGAGCCGACGGTGGGGGTCGACCCGCAGAGCCGCAACGCCATCCTGGGCAGCGTCGAGGCGCTCAGCGACGAGGGCCTGTCCGTGCTGTACACGACCCACTACATGGAGGAGGCCGAGCGCCTCTGCGACCGGGTCGGGATCATCGACGAGGGCCGGCTGGTGGCCGAGGGCGACCGGCGGGCGTTGATCGCCAAGCTGGGGGCGGGCGACCGGGTCGAGGTGACCGCCACCGGCGACGTGCCCGCCTTCGTGGACGCGGTGGGCGGGCTGCCGGGCACGCTGGGCGTCGAGCGCAGCGACGGGCGGGTCATCGTGCGGGTCGACGACGGCTCGGCGGCGCTGGCCGGCATCGTGGCCGCCGGCGAGCGCACCGGCATGGTGATCGGTGGCATCGAGCTGGTCGAGCCCGACCTGGAGGACGTGTTCCTCGGGCTCACCGGCAAGGCGCTGCGGGACTAGTGCGCCAGTCGGAGGCCACCCGCATCATCGCCCGCAACGACATGCGGCTGAAGATGCGCACGCGCTCGTTCTACATCCGCGCCTTCGTCGCCCCGATCCTGCTGGCCACGATCATCAGCTTCGCCTTCGGGGGCGGCGAGGACTTCACGGCCACGATCGGGGTGGTCGACGCCGACGGCTCGCCCGTGTCGGCCGCCGTGGCCCACGGCCTGGCCCGGGCCGACGCCGGCGGCCTGACGTTCCAGACCGTGCGCTCGGCCCGGACGGCCCGGGCCCGGATGATCGACGGCAACCTCGGGGCGGCCGTCGTGGTGCCGGCCGGCTACGGCGCGGCGCTGGCCGGCGACCGGCCCCGCGACCTCGACGTGCTCACCGACGACGACGCGCCCGTGGCCGGCGAGGTCGCCAAGGCCGTCGCCCGGGAGGTGACGGCCCGGGCCGCCGCGGGGCGGCTGGCGGTGGCGACCGCGACCGCCACCGGCGCCCGGCCGCCGTCGGAGGCCGAGCTGGCCCGCATCGACCTGCCGATCACGGTCTCGGCCACCGGCACCGGCGGCGACGCCTCGCCCGCCGCCTACTTCGGGCCGGCGATGGGGCTGCTGTTCCTGCTGCTGTCGCTCGGGGTGGTGGCCCGGGACCTCCAGGCGGAGAAGCGCACCGGCCTGCTCGACCGGGTGCGTTCGGGCCCGGTCGGGCCGTGGGCCATCATCGCCGGGCGGGGCCTGTCGACCGTGGCGGCCAGCGTGCTGAGCCTGGTCGTGATCTGGGCCTTCACCTCGGTGGTGCTCGGGGCCGACTGGGGCGACCCGGCGGGGGTGGTGGCCGTGATCCTGGCCGCTTCGCTGGCCGTGGCCGGCATCGCCGGGTTCGTGGCGGCGGTGGCCCGCACCGAGCAGTCGGCCGAGACCCTGGCCCTGGTGGCCGGGTTCGTGTCGGCCCTGCTGGGCGGCGCGTTCATCCCCCTCGGCCAGCTGCCCCCGCTGCTCGGGGCGCTGGGGCTGCTGACGCCGCTGGGCCAGGCGCTGCGGGCGTTCGCCCTGCTGTCGGCGGGCGATGCCACGCTGGTGGACGTGCTGCCCTGGGTGGCCGCGTTGCTGGCCTGGGCGGTGGCGACCGGGGTGGTGGCGGCCCGGCTGCTGCCCGTGCGACTGGGGTCGCGGTGAGGCGGTCGTTCCTCGGCTCGCTGGGCGCGGTCCTGACGATCGCCGGCGTCCAGTTGCGGCGCGTCGTGCGGGACCGGACGGCGCTGGTGTTCACGCTGGTGCTGCCGCTGGCGATCATCCTCGTGGTCGGGTCGGCGTTCGGCGGCGACCAGGCGTTCAAGGTGGGCGTGATCGACAGGGACGGCACGGCCGCGTCCCGGGCCCTGGTGGCGGCGCTCGACCGCAACGGGGCGCTGAAGGTCGAGCACTACGGCTCGTTGAACTCGCTGCGGCCCGACGTGCGGCTCAACTCGGTGGCGGCCGGGGTGATCATCCCCGCCGGCTACGGGGCCGACCTGGCCCGGGGCGACCGGACGTCGGTGACGCTGATGGCCGACCCGACGTCGGGCGCCTCGGCGGCGGTGCAGGCGGCGGTGCGGGGGTCGGTGAGCGACCAGGCCGTCGTGCTGGCGGCGGCGCGGGCGTCGGGCGGCCGCGACGAGGCCGCCTCGACCGCCGCCCGGCTGGCCCGCACGCTGCCCCAGCCCGGGGTGCGGGCGGTGGCGGTCAACGGGGGTGACGCCACCGACCTGGGGGTGTTCGACTTCACGGCGCCGGCCAACCTCACGCTGTTCGTGTTCGTCAACACGCTGGTGGTGGGGACGTTCCTGGCCAGCGAGCGGCGCCAGGGGATCATCCGCCGCATGCTGGCGACGCCCCACGGGACCGGCACGATCGTGGCCGGCGTGGGGCTGGGGCGCTACGTGTTCGCGCTGGCCCAGGCGGCGGTGATCGTGGTGGCGGGCAGCGTGCTGTTCGGCGTGAGCTGGGGCAACCCGCTGGGCGCCGCGCTGGTGGTCCTGCTGTTCGCGGCCGTGGCGACGGCGGTCGGGCTGCTGGTCGGCGCCATGGCGACCGATCCCGACCAGGCCAGCACGATCGTGACCCCGGTGGCGATCGGCCTGGCCATGCTGGGCGGCTGCATGTGGCCGCTCGAGGTCGTGCCGCCGTTCATGCGGGCGATCGGCCACCTGACCCCGCACGCCTGGGCCATGGACGCGTGGGGCGACCTCATCTTCGGCGGCGACGGGGTGGTCCAGATCCTGCCCCAACTGGCGGTCCTCGCCGGCTTCGCCGCCGCCCTCGGCCTCCTCGCCGCCTGGCGCCTCCGCAAGGCGCTCACGTCCTAGCCCGACCCGCCGGCGCCGGGCCCTCGCTGGGTACGAACGAGGGCCCGGCGCGGCGGGAAGGTCTGGTGTGGATCAGTCGCGGGCCAGCTGGCCCCGGATGGCACCGGCCGGGAACGGCGCGGTGTGGACGTTGGCGTAGAAGCCGGCCGGGTTGTCGATGATGGCGTCGAGCTCGCTCTGGGTCAGCACCATGATCGTGTTCGGCGTGTCGTCGGGGACGGCCGTGATGCACTCGTGGGCGGCCGGGTCAGGCAGTTGGAGCATGACCACGATGCCGCCGTTGACGCCCGCAGCACCGGCGTGGATGTGGGCGGCGACCGGCGGGTCGATGTCCTTGGCGGCCCACGCATAGCAGAAGTGGTCGCCGAACGCGACGTAGGCCATGAGGGCCTTACCGTCGGGATCCGCCGCCGGGACCTCGTTCTGGCCGTTCAACTGGATGATGTTGGCGGCGAACTTGTGATGGTCGGTCGCCCCCGCAGGCACGGGTGAGGCTGCGAGGCCCAGCACCGCGCCGGCGGCAACGAGAGTGGCGATCGACCCCTTGATAAGGCGATTACGCATACGACTCTCTCCCCCTTCGGCTTGAAAGAGACATCCGCCCGCTGCGCGGCATACTAAGCGCGCGTTTTCACTTATGCCTCATCCGTCTTGACCGCGGGTCAAACGGGCTGCTCAGGCCACCTTGGGACGGGCCCGCTCGACGATCGAACCCACGTCGACCCCCGGCGGCAGCGTCCCCAGCGCCAGCCCCTCGTCCCCGGCCAGCCGGGACGCACAGTAGGCGTCGGCAACCGCTGCGTGACCGTAGCGCACCAGCAGGCTCCCCTGGAGCGCGAGCGCCATCGCCTCCACCACCCGCCGGGCCCGGGCCTCGATGCCGTCGACGTCGCCCAGCTCGCGCCGGACCCGGGCGATGGCGGCGTCGAGCGCCCGGTCGGCGCCGGCCGCCGCGTCCAACTCGGCCAGGAACGCCTCCAGCGCCTGGGGCTCCCGGGCCATCGCCCGCAGCACGTCGAGGCACATCACGTTGCCCGACCCCTCCCAGATGCCGTTGAGGGGGCTCTCGCGGAACAGCCGGGGCATGATCGACTCCTCGACGTAGCCGTTGCCGCCCAGGCACTCGAGCGCCTCGCCCACGACGGTCGGCTGGCGCTTGCACACCCAGTACTTGCCCACCGCGCAGGCCAGCCGGCGGAAGGCGTCGGCGCCCTCGTCGCCGGCGGCCGCCTCGTCGAACGCCCGGGCCAGCCGCATCGCCAGCACGGTGGCGGCCTCGGACTCGACCGCCAGGTCGGCCAGCACCACCCGCATGAGCGGCTGGTCGACCAGCAGCGCCCCGAACGCCGACCGGTAGGCGGCGTGGTGCAGCGCCTGGGCGGTGGCCTGGCGGATGGTGGCGGTGGCGCCGAGCACGCAGTCGAGGCGGGTGTGGGCCACCATCTCGATGATCGTGCGGACGCCCCGGCCCTCCTCGCCCACCGCCCAGGCGACGGCGCCGTCCAGCTCGACCTCGCTGGAGGCGTTGGACCGGTTGCCCAGCTTGTCCTTGAGCCGCTGGAGCCGGAACCCGGCGTTGCGCTCGCCGTCCGGCAGCCACCGGGGGACCAGGAAGCACGACAGGCCCTCGGGCGCCTGGGCCAGCATGAGGAAGGCGTCGGACATGGGCGCCGAGCAGAACCACTTGTGCCCGGTGAGCCGCCAGGTGCCATCGCCCGCCGGGGCCGGCTCGGCCCGGGTCGTGTTGGCCCGCACGTCGGAGCCGCCCTGCTTCTCGGTCATGCCCATGCCAGCGATGACACCGGGCTTCTCCCGGGCCGGCGCGTTGCGGGGGTCGTATGCCCGGGCCACCAGCCGGGGCTCCCACTCGGCCGCCAGCTCCGGGGCCCGCCGCAGCGCCGGCACCACCGAGTAGGTCATCGACACCGGGCACAGGTGCCCCGCCTCCACCTGCGACCACGTGACGAACCCGGCCGCCCGGGCCACGTGGGCGCCTTCCCGCTCGACGGCCCAGGGCGCGGCGTGCAGGCCGTGGCCGATCGCCACCCGCATCAGCTCGTGGTAGGCGGGGTGGTAGGCGACCTCGTCGACCCGGTGGCCGTAGCGGTCGTGGGTGCGCAGCTCGGGGGGATGGCGGTTGGCGTCGAACCCCCAGGCGATCGCCTCCGGCGACCCCGCCAGGCGCCCGAGGGCATGGAGGTCGTCGGCCGCCCACGCCGCGCCCTCCCGTCCGGTCGCCTCGACCAGGACGGCGTCATCGCCGAACACGTCGTAGTCCTCGAGCGGCGGCGGCTGGTTGGTGACCTCGTGGGTG
>DATFRN010000403.1:0-7990 GCA_035263165.1 Acidimicrobiales bacterium
CTCACGGGCGCCGGCCTGCGCCGGCCGGCGGTGCGCGCCGTGCGCGACGGCGAGCCGCTGGCGCCGTCGTCCTACAGCCGGCCGGCCCGCATCGGCGGCAGCACCGTCGACGACCTCGTCGACGTCGGCCGCCTGCTCGACCTGTTCGCCTCGGGGGCGACGATCGTCCTCCAGGGCCTGCACCGGTGGTGGCCGCCGACGGCCCGGTTCTGCCGCGACCTGGAGGTGGCGCTCGGCCACGCCGTCCAGACCAACGCCTACCTGACCCCGCCGGGCGCCGCCGGCCTGGCCGCCCACCACGACACCCACGACGTGTTCGTGCTCCAGGTGGCGGGCACCAAGCACTGGGTCGTGCGGGAGCCGGTGATGGCGGACCCGCTCCCGCGCCAGCTCAGCACCGTCGACTCGGCGGGCGCCCAGCCGGTGCTGTTCGAGGCCGACATGACGCCGGGCGACTCCCTCTACCTGCCCCGGGGTTTCGTGCACTCGGCGGCGGCCCAGCAGGGCGTGTCGCTGCACCTGACCGTGGGGATCCTGGCCACGACCGTGCACGACGTGCTGGCCGAGGTGCTGGCCCTGGCCGACGGCGACGCCGCCTTCCGGCGCTCGCTGCCGGCGGGGTGGGCGTTCGACGCCGAGCGGTCGGCCGGGGCGGTCAAGGGCGCGCTCGCCGACCTGGCCGACTGGCTCGACCGGGTCGACCCCGCCGAGGTGGCCGGCCGCCTGCGGGACCGCTTCGTGGCCAACCGCACCCCGGTGCTCGCCGGCCAGCTGCTGGAGGTGGCGGCCCTCGACGCGGTCGACGACGCCACGCTGGTCCGCCGCCGGCCCGGCACGATCGCCACCCTCGCCCCGGGCGAGCCCCTGCGCCTGAGGCTCGGCGACCGGACCCTGGCGCTGCCGGGCGCCCTGGAGCCGGCCGTCCGCCGGCTCACCGACGGCCACCTCCACCGCATCGGCGACCTCGCCGACCTCCTCGACGGCCCCAGCCGCCTGGTCCTGGCCCGCCGCCTGATCCGCGAGGGCGCCCTCGTCACCGGCGTCGCCGGGGACGCCGGCGGCGGCGATGGGTGAGCCCCTGCCGCTGCGCTGCGCCACCGAGTCGCTGGCGCGGGAGGAGCCGCTGTACGGCACGGCCTCGCGGGTGCAGCGGTGGCTGATCGTCGAGCAGGAGGGCGCCTGGGGCCGGGAGGCGCTGCTGGAGAGCCGGCTCGACCGGACGGTGGCGGCCCGCCTGGCCGAGGAGGCCCGGCGCCACCGGGTGCGGGTGCTGCTGGCCCGGCCGGCCGGCTTCCGGCTGCGGCCCGGCGGCGGGCCCCGCCGGGTGTTCCTGGCCCACACCGGCGTCGAGCGGGCCTGGATCGAGCGCCTCGAGCTGCCGCCCGACCGGGCCGAGGCGCTGCTCGACATCGACCTCGGCGCCACCGCCTTCCCCGAGCCGCCCCGCCTCGGCGAGCCGGGCCCCGGCCTGGCGCTGGTGTGCACCAACGGCCGCCACGACCCGTGCTGCGCCGACCTCGGGCGGCCCGTCATCCGGGCGCTGCTGGAGGCCGGGACGCCCGACGTGTGGGAGGCGTCGCACGTGGGCGGCGACCGCTTCGCCGCCAACATCGTCTGCCTGCCCGACGGCGTGTACTACGGCCGGGTCCAGCCGCCGGCGGCCGCCCGGCTGCTGGACGACCACCGCGACGGCCTGCTCGACCTCGCCTGCTACCGGGGGCGCAGCTGCCACCCGCCGGTCGTCCAGGCGGCCGAGTGGTACGCCCGCCGGGAGCTGGGCGAGCGGCGGCTGGACGGCGTCGTCGTGCTGTCGACCGACCCGCAGCCCGACGGCCCGGTGGCGGTCCTGGTCCAGCAGCGGGGCGGGGCCACGCTGGAGGTGCTCATCCGCCGGGAGACGGGTGCCCCGGCCCAGCTCACCTGCCACGTGCGCCGGGAGAGCCGCCCCCCGGTGTACCGCCTGGCCGGCCTGCGGTCTGCCTAGAGGCTGCGCCGATAGGCGTAGCCGTGGCCCGAGCGGCCCGCTGCGAAGCAGCAAGAGCGGGAGGCACAGACACCGGTGGCCGAGGTGACGTGCCTGGTCCTCGCACGCTCTAAGCGTCGACCACCAGCAACGTCTCGTAGCTGGGATGGCGGCCGATGTAGGCGGCGATGAACGGGCAGATGGCCTTGACCCGCCGCCCCGAGGCGCTCACGTCGTCGAGCGCGCCCTTGGCCAGCGCGCTGCCGACCCCGTGCCCCTCGAACGCGTCCAGCACCTCGGTGTGGGTGAAGACCCGGGTGGTGCCCCGGTCGTGGTACTCGGCGAAGCCGGCCAGCTCGCCGTCCACGGTCGCCTCGTAGCGGTGGGATGCGGGGGCGTCGGACACGACCACGTCTGCCATGCTCCGACGCTACCCGGGGCCGCCACGGGCTAGGCCCCCGCGGGGTGGCCGGGGTGGACGCGGCCCTCGACGTCGCCGAGGCGCAGGGGCGTGAACGCCCTGGGCGACTGGGCCAGCACCGGGGCGCCGGTGAGCAGCACGTGGTCGCCGCCCTCGTCCAGCAGGGTCACGCGGGCCAGGACGACCCGGTGCGGGCAGGCGTCGAGGAGCGGCACACCGCCGGGGCCCTCGCTCCAGGCCAGGCCGGCGAACTTGTCCACCTCGTCGCCGGTCTCGCCGCCGAAGTGGGCCGCCACCGCGCCGTCGGCCACGGTGAGGGCGTGGACCGCCACGTGGCTCGCGCCCAGCGCCACCCGGTAGGTGCGGTTGGCCTTGGACAGCCAGACGGCCGCCCGCCGGGGCTCGATGCTGGACTGCGAGTGGAAGCCGACCAGGCAGCCGGCCCGCTCGCCGCCGGCCGCGGTGGTCACCACGACCAGCGGGGCGTCGAGCCCCGCGACCAGGGCGTCGAAGGCGGCGGCGACGGGGTCCAAGGTCACCAGTCTTCCCCGCCCGGCCCGACCGGCTGCGCCTGCACCCGCCCTCGGTGGCGCTCGTGCGCTCGTTCTTCGACCCGGGCAGGCCGGTGGCCGCCATCTGCCACGCCCCCTGGACGCTGATCGACGCCGGCGTGGTGGCCGGCCGCCGCCCGACCAGCCGGCCCAGCCCCCGCAGCGACCTCACCAACGCCGGCGTCGCGGGCTGACCCCGGCCGCGCCCGCCCGGCGATCCGGTACAGCGGGGCGGCCGCGGCCAGCACCACGCCCGCCAGGCCCAGCGCCCATGCCGGGCCGGCGCGGTCGGCGACCGCGCCCAGCACCAGCGCGGCGGCCACTCCGCCGGCCCGGCTCACCAGGCTGCTCGCCGACAGCACCGTGGTGCGCTGCCCGGCCCCGACCGCCCGGTGCAGCAGGCCGTAGTGCACGACGTTGGCGGTGCCGTGCACCAGGTAGAAGCCGAGGTAGCCGGCCACCAGCGCCGCCGGCCCGCCGACCAGGGCCATGGTCAGCGCCGCCGCCCCCTGGACGATGCGCAGCCACGCCGCCACCCGCACGGCCGACCCGCCGGCCAGGCCCACGGCCCGGCCGGTCAGCGCCGAGCCGGCGGCCGACACGGTCCACCCCGCCGCCGAGGCCAGGGCGAACGTGGCCACGCCCCCGGTGGCGGTGCCGACCAGGTCGACCAGCCGCGGGGCGGAGAACAGCTCGACGCCGACCAGCCCCGCGCCCCACGACAGCTCGACCGCCGCCAGCGCCAGCAGCACCGGCGACCCGACGACCAGGGCCAGGGTCCGGGCCACCACCCGGGGGGCATCGCTCACCGCCGCCGCCACCGTGACCGGAGCGCCGTCGGCGGCCCGGCGGCGGGGCTCGGGCAGGCCGGCGGCCAGGGCCACGAGGCCGGCGGCAGTCAGGACCAGCGCCGCCAGGACCGGCACCACCAGCGGGTCGACGGCGCCGCCGGCCCCGCCGACGGGCCACCGGGCCAGGGCGGCCGTGACCAGGCTGCCCGCCCCGATGGCGGCGCCGATGGCCGTGCCGGCGTGGGCCAGGCCCCGCTCGATGTCGGCCCGGGGGTCGGCGGCCAGGCTGGCGTCGACGAACCACGACTCGAGCGGGCCCGAGTCGAGCGCCCGGTAGGCGCCCTGGATCGCCCACGCCGCCATGAACGCGCCCGGCGAGCGGGCCGTGGCGAACACGCCCAGGGAGACCAGGTTGAGCACGCCCGCGGCCAGCAGCACCGGGCGGCGGCCGAGGGCGTCGGCCAGCCCCCCGGTGGGCAGCTCGAGGACGAGCACGACCAGGCCCTGGGTCGCCGACGTCAGCCCGACCTGGGCCAGCGACAGCCCCCGGGACTGCATGAACACGACCGTCACCGGGATGAGCAGCCCGGTGGGCAGCCACCGCAGGGCCGTGAGCGCCACGAAGCGTCGGCGGATGGCGGCGGCGCTCATGCCTCGCGGTCGAGGGGCATGGCGTAGAACAGGAACTCGACCGGCCGGGCCCGGTCCCGGGCCTCGGGGCCGGCGGCGGCCAGGGCGTCGCCCGACGCCTCCCAGTAGCGCACGGCGACGGCGTGGACCTCGGCCATCATCGCCCGGCTCTGCTCGGGGGTCATCACGATGCGGTAGTCGCTCTGATCGCCGGCCGCGAGCCACTCGGGCTCCACGCTGCCCCGGCGGGCCAGCCACTCGTCGATGCGGCGGGCGGCCCCCCTCCCCAGGTAGCCGGCCAGCCAGTCGTCGGCCGCCCGCTCCTCGGGGTCGTCGCCCACCTCGCCGGACGCCCACGACGTCATGTCCTGCGCGGCCCGCCACCAGCGCTCGCGGCCCCGGCCCCGGCCCCCGCGGGCGGCCGTGTCGTCCACCACGAAGCCGTGGGCCGCCAGCACCCGCAGGTGGTAGCTGGTGGCCCCGGAGGACTCCCCCAGGGCCTCTCCCAGCCCCGTGGCGGTGGCCGGGCCGTGGTAGCGCAGCTCGGCCAGCAGCCGCATGCGCAGCGGGTGGGCGAGCGCCTTGAGGGACGGGCCGTCGAGCGCCTTGGCTTCCATATGCAAAGAATATTTGCAGAACTTCTCTGCATCAAGTTTTTGCAGAACTTCTTTGCATGCATCCGCGGGCGGACCCCGGCAGGATGGCGGCGTGCCCCCGCCGCTCCGGGTCCTCGTGCTGGCCGACACCCACCTCGGGGCCGACCTCGCTCCCCTGCCAGCCGAGGTGTGGGCGGCGGTCGAGGCGTCCGACGTCGTGCTGCACGCCGGCGACGTGGTCACCGCCGACCTGCTCGACGCGCTGAAGGCCCGGCGGCCCGTGCACGCCGTGCTGGGCAACAACGACCGCAGCCTGGTCGGGGCCCTCCCCGACCGGCTGGAGCTGGAGCTGGCCGGGGTGCGGGTGGCGATGGTCCACGACTCCGGGCCCCGGGGCGGCCGCGAGCGCCGGATGCGCCGCTGGTTCCCCGACGCCGCGCTGGTGGTGTTCGGCCACAGCCACGAGCCGGTGGACGCCGAGGGCGAGGACGGGCAGCGCCTGTTCAACCCCGGCTCGGCCGTCCAGCGCCGCCGCCAGCCCCGCCGCACCATCGGCCGCCTGACCCTGGCCGCCGGCAGGATCATCGATCACGAGATCGTGCCGGTCAGCTGAGAGGCTGCGCCGATAGGCGTAGTCGTGGCCCGAGCGGCCCGCTGCGAAGCAGCAAGAGCGGGAAGCACAGACCACGGTGGCCGCGATGACGTGACCTGTCCGCGCACGTCCCGGTGGCGTCAGGCGGCGGCCAGCCCGGGGCTGAGGGCGGCGGCGAAGCCGGTGCGCCAGGTCGGGTGGCGGAGGACCCAGCCGAGCTCGCGCTTGGCCTTGGCGTTCGACGCGCCCCGGGCCTCGGTGCCCATCACCGCCACCGCCTCGCCCGCCACCAGGCGGGCCAGCCAGCGGGGCACGTGACGGGGCGGCTTGGCCCCGAGCACCTCGGCCATCGCCGGCAGCCAGTCCCGGCCGGCGGCGGGCTCGTCGTCGACGACGTTGTAGACGCCCACCACGTCGGACTCGATGGCCAGCACGGTGGCGGCGGCCGCGTCGTCCAGGTGGACGAACGACGTCATGCCGTCGCCACCGTCCACGATCGGCCAGAGGCGCCGGCGCACGGGCTCGAGGGCGGCGTCGTCCGGGTTGCCGTAGAACGCCCCGTACCGCAGCGCGACCCCGCCGGCCGCGGTGACCGCCTCGTCGACGTGGCGCATGGCGGCGGCGGCCTGGCTGGCCGACGCCGGCATGTCGTCGTCGAGCGGGTCGTCCTCGGACTTCACCCACCCGCCCACCCGGGCGTAGCGGAAGTTGGCGAAGCTCTGGGCCACGAACCGCCGCACGCCGGCGGCCCGGGCGGCGGCCAGGAGGGCGTCGGTCCCTTCGGTCCGCAGCCGGCTGGTCGCCGCCAGCGTGCGGTCGAGGTGGCGGGAGAGCTTCGGGTCGGCCAGCGCGGTCGCCTCGTGGACGACCACGTCGGGCCCGGCGTCGCCGACCAGCCGCGCCACGGCCGGCGGGTCGAGCAGGTCGAGGACGGCCGGCCGGGCGCCGAGGGACAGGACCCGCCCCGCGTTGTCGGGCGACCGGTGGGTGCCGATCACCTCGTGGCCCCGCTCCACCAGCTGGGGGACGAGCCGGCGGCCGATGGCGCCGCTGGCCCCGATGACGAGGACTCGCATGGCATGCCTCCTTGCTGCTGCACCTACCCCGTAGACGGGGAAGTGCAGAGCTCTGTGACAGCCCTACTCCGACCAGGGCGTGTGCGGCCGCTCGACCGGCTCGCCGTCGACGGTGATGTCGACCCGCTCGTTGAAGAAGCACACCAGCCCCGCGATGCGGGGGCACTCGACCACCGGCTCGGGGTACGACCAGGCCAGGTCCCGGTGCAGGGCGTCGCCCACCCGCACCGACCAGTACCGGGCCGTCCCCTTGTAGGGGCACATCGAGACCGTGTCCGACGGCTCCAGCGCGCTCTGGTCCACGTCCTCGGACGGCAGGTACCAGCGGGTGGGCAGCCAGGTCTCGAACAGGGCGTGCGGCCGCCGGCTGTCGGCCACCACCCGGCCGTCCACGGCCACCTGGACGTGGCGCTCGCTCGGCACCACGTCGACCCGCTTGTGGGGGTCGCGGGCGTGGACCCGCACCTCCAGCGCCTCCTCGTACCAGGTGAGACCCGACTCCCAGGCGAAGGTCCAGTGGCCGGCGAGAGCCTCGAGCGGCGGCGGCGGGTCCCGGAACAGGTGGGCCACGCCGGCCAGCGTGGCGCCGCCGGCCCGCACGTCGTGGGGCACGGTCGCCCCGCCCAGCCCCGGGCCCGGGTCGGCCGCCGGCGCCAGCAGGTCGGTGGCCACGTCGTCGGCCGGCAGGCAGTAGGTCGGCAGCATGCCGGGCCCATACCACGACAGCAGCAGCGCCCGCCGGCTGTCGCCGACCAGCGTGTCGCCCGCCTTCACCCGCACCCACCGGGGCGTGGGCTCCACCTCGACCGGGAAGGGATCGACGTGCCAGTGCGCGAGGTCGGCCACCGCTCAACCGTAGGCGGGCACCTCCGCCCGCGCCGAGAAGGTCACGGGCAGCGCCTGGAGGCTGCGCAGGACCATGCGCTCGCTCCACACCGGGTCGCCGGCGAGGGCCAGGTCGTCCAGGCGGGCCACCAGAGCGCCCAGCGCCACCTCGGCCTGGAGCCGGGCCAGGTGGGCGCCGAGGCAGTGGTGGATCCCCTGGCCGAACTGGACGTGCTGGGGCGCGTCGGGGCGGTCGACCCGCACCCGGTCGGCGTCGGGGCCCCAGCGGGCCGGGTCGCGGTTGGCCGCCCCGACGCCGGCGTAGATGACGTCGCCGGCGCCGATCGTGCGCCCGCCGAGGTCGAGGGGCCGCACGGCGATGCGCCGGACGAACTGGTTGGGCCCGTCGTAGCGCAGCAGCTCGTGGACGGCGTTCGGCACGAGCCCGGGGTCGTCCCGCAGCCGGGCCAGCTGGTCGGGCTGGCGCAGCAGGGCCAGCAGGCCGTTGCCGATGAGCGCCATCGTCGGCTCGTGGCCGGCCACGT
>DATFRN010000404.1:0-2030 GCA_035263165.1 Acidimicrobiales bacterium
CGCCGAGGACTACGTGTTCATGGACAACACGACCTACGAGCAGGTGCACGTGGGCCCGCAGTCGCTGGGCGCCGCCACCAACTACATCGTCGACGGCTCGACCATGGTGCTGCAGTTCTACAAGGACGAGATCATCGGCACGGACCTGCCCGCCGCCGTCGAGCTCAACGTGGCCGACACCGAGCCCGGCATCCAGGGCGACCGCGTGTCCGGCGCCCGCAAGCCGGCCACGCTGGAGACCGGCCTGGTCGTGCAGGTGCCGCTGTTCGTGAACTCGGGTGAGCGGATCAAGGTCGACACCCGCACCGGCGAGTACCTCACACGGGCGTGAGTGAGCGAAGCGAGCGAACCATAGACACAGTGTGTTACTCGGCCCGCAGGGCCGATCGCTCATTGCGCGCTGCCCGAAGGGCGCGCCAATGAGTGAGCTCGAGCCGACCGAGGTCGAGAGCCGGCGGTCGGCCCGCGAGCGGGCGCTCGAGCTGCTGTACGAGGCCGAGAGCAAGGGCCAGACCGGCCCCGAGGTCGTCGCCGCGCTGCCCGTCGCGCCCCGGCCCCTGGCCGTCGAGCTGGTGGCGGGCGTGGACGCCCACGGCGCGCGCATCGACGAGGTGATCGGCCGGCTGGCGGCGCCCAAGTGGTCGCTGGCCCGGCTGGCCGCGGTCGACCGGGCCGTGCTGCGCATCGGCGTCTACGAGCTGCTGGCCGCCCCCGACCGGTCACCGGCGCTGGTGATCAACGAGGCGGTGGTGCTGGCCCGCCGGTTCGGCACCGACGACTCGCCCCGGTTCGTCAACGGGGTGCTGGCCGCGGCGGCGGCCGAGCTGCGGCCCGGCACCCCGGCCTCCGGCGGGTGACCGCCTGGCCCGAGCCGGACCCGCCGCTGGCGGACCCGGCGGCGGGCATCGTCCTGCGCCCCTGGCGCCCCACCGCCGGCGACGCCGCCGCCCTGGCCGCGGCCTGGGCCGACCCCGGGGTGGCGGCCATGGGCCCGACGCCGCCCGACTCCACGCCCGCGGGCGCGGCCCGCTGGATCGCCGGTGCCCGCGGGCGGGTGGCGTCCGGCGTGGCGCTCGACCTGGTGGTGGCGCCGGCCGCCGACCCCGACGCCGTGTGGGGCGAGGTCGGGCTGCGCAACCGCGACACCGCCGTCGGCCGGGCCGAGATCGGCTGGTGGATCGCCCCCGCGCAGCGCGGCCGGGGCCTGGCCGCCGCGGCCGTCGCCCTGGCGGCCGGGTGGGCGCTGGGCCCAGACGGTGGGCTGCGCCAGGTGTGGGCCCGCATGGACCCCGCCAACGCCGCCTCGGCCGCCGTGGCCCGGCGGGCCGGGTTCCGGCGGCTGGGCGCGGCCGGCGGTGCGGACGTGTGGGCCCGCACGGGTGCCACGATGGCCGGATGACGCGCGAGGGCCCGTTCTGGGACGTGATGGAGGGGCGGGCCGCCCCGCCGCCGGCGGCGGCGACGCTCGGCTGGGATCTGGTGGCGGTCGACCCCGAGGCCGGCACGATCGAGGTGGCGTTCACCGCCCCCGAGGCCTTCCTGAACCCGTTCGGCGCCATCCAGGGCGGCTTCCTGGCCGCCATGCTCGACGACACGCTGGGGCCCGCCCTGGTGGCCACGCTGGGGCCCGGCGACTCGGCGCCCACCAGCGACCTCCACGTCCAGTTCCTGCGCCCGGCCCGCCCGGGGCGGCTGGTGGGGCGGGGCCGCATCGTCCGCCGGGGCCGCGACGTGGGCTTCCTGGCCGGCGAGCTGGTCGACGGCGCCGGGCGGGTGGTGGCGGTGGCGACCGCCACGGCCCAGATCCGCAGGGCCGCCGGTTGACACTGCTAACCTTCTGCCCTGACCGTGAAGCGGGTCCGGTGAGTCCCGCACGGACAGAGCGATGGGGAGGTCCCCGATTTGGCCGAGCGCGAACGACGTACAACGCCCCCCTTCGGGGGCGTTTTCGTTGCCCGGACCCAGGTGCTCGACGCGGACGACGTCCGCCGGGCCATCTGGCGGATGGCGCACGAGATCATCGAGCACAA
>DATFRN010000405.1:0-11118 GCA_035263165.1 Acidimicrobiales bacterium
GGGCCGGCGTGCGGGCCACGCTGGCCGCCCTCACCACCGAGATCGACCGGCTGATGTCGGGCCACCGCTACCCCGAGCGGGGCCCGGAGTTCCCGCCGCTCTACACCGGGGCGGTCGGCAACCCGCCGCCGCCGGCCGACCTGTCGGTCGTGGTGTCCGTGGGGGCGTCGCTGTTCGACGACCGCTACGGGCTGGCCGACCGGCGGCCCCGGGCGCTGGTCGAGATGCCGTTCCTGGCCAACGACCGGCTCGACCCGGCCCGGTCCCACGGCGACCTGCTGCTGTCGATCACCAGCGCCCACGAGGACGTCAACCTGTTCGCGCTGCGCCAGCTCCAGCGGGCCACCCGGGCCACGCTGGCCCTGCACTGGATGCTGGGCGGCTACAACCGCCGCACGGCGGCCCGCGCCGGCGAGGCCGGCAAGCGCAACCTCATGGGATTCGTCGACGGCACGGCCAACCTGGACGCCGGCGACGGCGGGGCGATGGACCGCTACGTGTGGGTCCAGCCCGGCGACGGCGAGCCCGACTGGGCGGTGGGCGGCTCGTACCACGTGGTCCGGGTGATCCGCATGCTGGTCGAGTTCTGGGACCGCACCCGGCTGTCCGAGCAGGAGGCGCTGATCGGGCGGCACAAGGACAGCGGGGCGCCGCTCGGCGGCCGGGCCGAGACCGACGTGCCCGACTACGCCCTCGACCCCGAGGGCGACGTCATCCCGCTCGACGCCCACATCCGGCTGGCCAACCCCCGGACCAGGGCGACCGCCGACGACCTGATCTTCCGGGCCGGGCTCAGCTACTCGCGGGGTTTCGACGAGGCCGGCCAGCTCGACCAGGGCCTGGCCTTCGTGTCCTACCAGCGACGGCTGTCGCAGTTCCTCAACACCCAGGCCCGCCTGACCGGGGAGCCGCTGGAGGAGTACATCCGGCCCGAGGGCGGCGGCTTCTACTTCGCCCTGCCCGGGGCCCGCCGGGGGGAGATCCTGGGCGAGCGGCTGCTGGCCTGACGTAATCCGCCACCGCGGGCGGGCCGACCGTTGGTAGATTGCGACCACCAGAGAAGGGAGGTGGTCCAAGCATGAATGACGGTAGACCTGGGACCCTGGAGGTGGCTGGCCGCTAGGCGGTTAGTCGGACCACTTGGTGGAAACCAACCAGTCCACCACCTGCTCGGCTGCTGGGGACTTGTCCCTCCCGGCACACAAACGGGTTGAGCAGGGATTCTTCCGATGATTTGCACGTGGGGAGGTCTCCGGGCCTCCCCACGGCGCGTCCGGGCGGCCCGAGCTCAGACCGGGGCGGGCCGGGAGACGCCGATGCCGCCCAGCGTGTCGGCGCCGTAGCGGGCCTTCTCCGCCTGGATGTCGAGGGGCCGGATGGTGGCCCGGCCGGAGCGGGCCTCGTCGTCCAGCCGGTCGGCGGGCACGATCCACGCCACCTCGAACTCGATGCCGTCGGGGTCCTTGGCGTAGAGGCTCTTGGTCGTGCTGTGGTCGCTCGCCCCCACCAGCGAGCCCCGCTCGGCCAGCCGGGCCGCGATCGCCTCCAGGTCGGCGAGCGTGTCGACCTCCCAGGCCAGGTGGTACAGGCCCACCGTGGTGCGCCCGGCGCCCGACGGCCCGGCGGCGTCGCCCACCGAGAACACGCCGAGGTCGTGGTCGTTGGTCGAGCCGGGGGCCTGGAGGAACACCGCCCCCCGCATGCCCTCGGCCACGGCGAGGCGCCGGAAGCCGAGCGCCTCCTCGTAGAAGGCGGCCGTGCGGTCGGCGTCGCGCACGTAGAGCACGGCGTGGTTGAGGCGGTGGATCGGCATCGGCGCTCTCCTTCGTCGCCGCCCCGCGGTGTAGAACGGCTCCATGGCCGGGGACGACGACGGGCGGGGCGAGGTCGTCGCCGCCAACGGTATCGACATCTACGTGGAGCGCAGCGGGGAGGGGCCCCGGCTGCTGTTCCTCAACGGGTCGACCCAGACCCTCGACCGCATGCGCCCGCTGCTCGGGCTGCTGGAGAGCCGGTTCGACCTGGTGGCCCACGACCAGCGGGGGCTGGGGCGCACCTCGGTGCCGCCCGGGCCCTACGAGATGGCCGACTACGCGGCCGACGCCGCCGCCGTCCTCGACCACGTGGGCTGGGGCACCGCCCGGGTGATCGGCATCAGCTTCGGCGGCATGGTGGCCCAGGAGCTGGCCGTGACCTGGCCCGAGCGGATCGAGCGGCTGGCGCTGCTGTGCACGTCGCCGGGCGGCCCCGACCTGGCCTCCTACCCGCTGCACGAGCTGGCCGAGCTGTCCGACGAGCAGCGGGCCGCCACCTACCTGCCGCTGCTCGACACCCGGTTCACGCCCGAGTGGCTGGCCACCCACGACCGTGACCGGCAGGTGGCCGAGATGCTGACGGCCCGGCGCTCCGGGTCCCGGCCGCCCGACCAGGCCCGGGGCGAGCGCGAGCAGCTGATGGCTCGCAGCCGCCACGACGTGACCGACCGCCTGGGCCGCATCGCCTGCCCGACGCTGGTGGCGGGCGGGCGCTACGACGGCATCGCCCCGCCGGCCAACTCCGAGGCCATCGCGGCCCGGGTACCGGGCGCGGAGCTGCGGTTCTACGAGGGCGGCCACGCCTTCATGACGCAGGACCGGGCGGCGCTGCCCGGGGTCATGGACTTCCTGGCCGCAGGCTGAGCGCGGTCGGCAGCCGGGCGAAGCCCCGCACGTTGGCCGAGTGGACCCGCTCGGCGCCGGCCTCGTCCACCTCCCAGCCGTCCGCCCGGGCCACCAACTCCTCCAGCGCGACCCGGGCCTCCAGGCGGGCCAGGCTGGCGCCCAGGCAGAAGTGGCGCCCGACGCCGAAGCTGGCCAGCTGTACGTCCTGGGGCCGGTCGAGGTCGAAGCGGTCGGGGTCGGCGAAGGCCCGGGGGTCGCGGTTGGCCGACCCGAGCAGCAGCAGCACCCGGTCACCGGCCGGGATCATCCCGCCGTGCAGCGGGATGTCGGCGGTGGCGGTGCGGGCCAGGAACTGGGTCGAGGTGTCGTAGCGGAGCGTCTCCTCGACCCAGTCGGGGATGCGGCCGGGGTCGGCCAGCGGCTTGGCCCGCTCGCCGGGGAAGCGCCAGGCCCAGAACCAGGCGTGCCCGAGCAGCTTGGTGGTCGTCTCGTTGCCCGCCACCACCATGAGGAACACGAAGCCGATGATCTCGTCGTCGGACAGCCGCTCGCCGCCGACCTCGGCGGCCAGCAGGGCCGAGACCAGGTCGCCGCCGGGGCGGGCCCGGCGCTCGTCCACCAGGTCGGCGTAGTAGCCGACCAGCCTGAGGGCGGCTTCGGCACCGGCGGGCGGCACGTCGGCCAGGCCCTCCTCCCGGTGCAGGACCAGGTCGGCGAGCCGGCGCAGCTCGTCCCGGTCGGCGGGCGGGACGCCGAGCAGCTCGGAGATCACGTCCATGGGCAGCCGGCCGGCCAGGTCGGCGATGAGGTCGAGCTCGGCCGTCCGGCCGGTGCGGCCGGCCAGCGCCCGGTCGAGGTGGGTGCGGGCGATCTCCCGGATGCGGGGCTCGAGCTCGGCCACCCGGCGGGGGGTGAAGGCCCGCGACACCAGGCCGCGGAGCTGGCCGTGGCGGGGCGGGTCCATGGCGATGAACGAGCTGGTGCGGTGGGCGTGGGGCCCGTAGGCGGCGGGATCGAGGCTGACGCCCCAGGCCGACGAGAAGCGGTCGGGGTCGCGGAAGGCGGCGACCACGTCGGCGTGGCGGGACAGCGCCCAGAACCCGACCTCGGCGTTGGGGAACAGCGGCGCCTCGTCCCGCAGCCGGGCGTAGGTCGGGTAAGGGTCCTCGTGGATCTCGTAGTCGTAGGGGCTGAAGCGGAGCTCGGTCCTCACGGCCGGTCCCCCAGCACGAGCCGGGCCAGGCGGTCGAGCTGGGGGGCGAGGTCGTCGTAGCCGACGTGGCCCATGCCGGCCCGCAGCAGCGCCCCCGCCAGCAGCAGGTCGAGGGCGGTGGCCAGGTCGTCGACCTCGGCGTGGTCCTCGTCGCCTCCCGCCGCCAGAGCATCGCGGATCCGGCGGTGCAGCTCGGCGCCGATCCGGTCGCGCAGCTCGGCCACGTCGGGGTCGTCGGCCAGCAGGGCGGGGGAGCAGGCGGCGGACAGCGCGGGGTGGGCCGCCACGAACCGGGCCACGTCGCCGAGCACGGCGCCGGCCCGCTCGGCGGCCGCCCGACGGGCGTCGGCGTGCGTCTCGGGCAGCGCCCGCAGCCGGCGCCAGAACACCTCGGCCACCAGGTGCGCCTTGGACGTGAAGTAGGTGTATGCGGTGGCCGGGGCCACGCCCGCCCGCCGCGCCACCCGCCGCACGGTGAGCGCGTCGTAGCCCCCGCCGTCGAGCTCGTCGAGCACGGCGGCGGCCAGGCGGTCGACGGTGGCGGCCTGGCGGGGGGTCAGCCGTCGCCGGGTCGGCTCCAGCAGCACGCGACTGGACATGTGTCCAGACACTAGCCTTGCTTGGAGCCCGGAAGTGGACCCGAGGGGAGACAACGATGGCCGAGGCCGCCGTCATCGACGACGCCGCCCAGCTCACGCCCGAGTGGCTGGACGCCGTGCTCGGCACGGCCGGCACCGGGGCGGCCGTGCGCTCGGTCACCACCGAGCCGGTGGGCACCGGCCAGATGGCCACGACCGTGCGGGCCCGGGCCGCGCTGGCCGACGGCGGCGAGCGCACGGTGGTCGTGAAGTTCACCGGGATGGGCGTGGCCAACCCCTTCGTCCAGCTGGCGTACACCAAGGAGGTCTCGTTCTACGCCGAGCTGGCGGCGGGGCTGCCGGTGTGCACGCCGGCCTGCTACCACGCCGCCATCGACCCGGCCGACGGCCGCTTCGTGCTGGTGCTGGAGGACATGGCGGCGTCCCGGCCCGGCGACCAGATCGCCGGCTGCTCGGTCGCCCACGCCGAGGCCGCCCTGGTCAACGTGGCCGGCCTGCACGGCCCCACCTGGAACGACGAGTCGCTGGCGTCGCGGCCGTGGCTGGGCGGGGGCGAGGGCGCCGACGAGATCCCCGCCGACCTGCTGCGGCCGGTGATGGACGGGGCGGCCGACGCCTTCCGCGAGCGGTTCGAGGCCGACCTCACGCCGGCGGAGTCCGACGTGCTGGCCGCGTCGCGCGAGCTGGTCGTGCCCTGGCTGCTGACCCGGGGCCCCCGGGTGGCGGTCACCCACGGCGACTACCGGCTCGACAACCTGCTGTTCCCGGTGGCGGACCCGGCCGGGGTGGCCGCGGTCGACTGGCAGACGGTCGGACTGGGGCCGCCACTGCGGGACGTGGCCTTCTTCCTCGGCACCGGGCTGGGGATCGACGACCGGCGGCGCCACGAGCGCGACCTGGTGGCGACCTACCACCGGGCGCTGGGGGAGCACGGGGTGGCCGGCTACGCCCTCGACGACTGCTGGGACGACTACCGGCGGGGGATGATGCAGGGGCCGTTCATCATCCTGCTCGGGCGGCTGACCGCGCAGATCACCGAGCGGGGCGACGAGATGTTCCTGGCCATGTGGCGCCGGGCCGCGGCCGCCATCGACGACCTGGCCAGCCTGGAGGCCATCCGCGCCGAGATCGCCGCCGGCTGAAGCCGGGCCGGCGGCCACCCGGTCGTGTGTCGGCCGGCGGGAGGGGGTACACCTGGGGCCAGCCGGGCGGGGGCCCGGCGGCCGTCGAAGGGACGTATCCATGGTCTCCGGGACCGACAGCACCCCGCCCGCACCCACGGCCTCCGCCGCCGGTGCCGGGCTCGACCCGGTGGCGGCGGACCCGGCCGTGACCGAGCAGGCCGTCGGGCTGGTCGGCACGGCGCTGGACGCCGTCGGCCGGGCCGGCATGGTCTCGGCCGGCGCGCTCGGCGACGCTCTGGAGGGCGCCGGCCGCACGCTGGCCCGCCGGGTCGTGTCCGACGCGGCCGCCCGCCGCACCCCGCTCGGCGACCGCGACGCCCTGGCCCGGTCGCTGGCCACCCGGCCGGTGGCCCCGGTGCTGGCCAGCGCCACGGCGGCGGCGATGGCGGTCAAGGTGGCCAGCCGCTTCCGCCGGCTGAAGTTCCTGGCCAAGCGCAGCCCGATGTGGCTGCTGGCCACGGCGGTCCCGGCGCTGGTCGCCTCGGTGGCCCGGGGCGCCGACGAGTTGGGGATGGTGGCGTCGTACCTGGTGGGCCGGGCGCGCAGCGCCGGGGTCGAGCCCGACCTGGAGCGGGTGCGGCGGGTGGCGGTGCAGATCGTGTCCCACCGGGCCATCGAGCCGTCCGAGGAGCCGGGCCACGGACGCCTCGCCATCGCCTGGCTGCGCCGGGCGGCCCGCGCCGCGCTGCCGTTCACCTCGGGCGTGGCGACGGCCGACCCCGAGGGCCTGGCCGCCGCGGCCGAGTCGGTGGACCCGGCGATCCTCGCGCCTCAGTAGTCGAGCCCGGCCAGGAGGTCGCGCAGCGCCGCGGCCAGCTCACCCCGGGTCTCGAGCATGGGCACGTGGGCGACGCCGGGCAGGTCGACGAGGCGGGCGGCGGGGATCCGCTCGGCGACGATCCGGGCCCGCTCCCGGACGTGGGGCAGGTCGAGCTCCCCGACGGCCACGAGCGTGGGGCAGGCGACCTGGTCGAGCCGCTCCCAGGCCGGCGCCGGCTCGTCCCGGGGCCCGGGATCCCCGGCGGCCAGCGCCCGTCCGTTCATGTCGAGGAACAGCGCCCGGGCCACACCCCCGACCCGCCCCTCGACCTCGCCGGCCCCGTCCAGCCACACGTGCGCCTCCAGCAGGTTCACCTGCCGGAGGTCGCCCGCCGCCTCCGCCACGTCGATGGCCTCGTCCAACCGCCGCAGCTCGGGCCCGATCCCGTCGGGATCCGGCGCGGGCGCCCCCCGCACGGCGGGCGCGATCAGGGCGAGCCCGGCCACCAGCCCGGGTTGCCCCAGCGCCAGGTCGAGCGCCAGCCGCCCGCCCCCGGAGTTGCCGACCACGACGACCCGCCCGGCCCCGCCGCCCTCGACCACGGCGAGCGCGTCCCCGACGTCGCTGTAGGGCTCGGCGGGGCCGGTGGTCTCCCCGAACCCCCGCCGGTCGAACGCCAGGACCCGATGCGTCGAGGCGACCGAGGCGGCCAACGCCCGCCAGACCCGCCGGTCCGCCACGTCGGGATGCAGGTACAGCACCGCGGGCCGCCCGTCGTCGGGCTCGAGATCGCACGCCAGCCGCGCCCTGCCGGACGCCACCCACTCGGTCATCGCCCGGCTTCGGTCCCGTCGCCGTCGGCGGGGCGGCGGGCGACCACCAGGGCCACGTCGTCGGGGCGGCTGGCCGGCGCGTTGGCGGCGAGGAGGGCGTCGGCCAGCGCGTCGGCCGTCGGCTCCTCGGCCGCGCTCAGGCGGGCGGCCAGGCGGGAGATGGCCACGTCGATCGTCGTGTCCCGCCGCTCGATCAGCCCGTCGGTGTACGCGACCAGCGTCGACCCCGGCGGGAAGTCCGCCCGCCCCTCCGGCCGGGGCGCCAGGTCGACGCCCAGCACCGAGTGGTGCCCGTCCCGCAGCATGTCCACCTCCCCGCCGGGCCGGCGCACCATCGGCGGCGGGTGCCCGGCGGTCACGTAGCTCACGGTGCCCGCCGCCGGGTCGATCACCGCCAGCACCAGCGTGGCGTAGCCGCCGCCCTCCCGCTGCAGCGACGACGACGTCCGGGCCAGGATCTCGGGCAGCGGCATCCCGCCGGCCGCCAGGGTGTGCACGACGGTGCGGATCTGGGTCATCTCGGCGATCGCCTCGACCCCGTGACCGGTCACGTCGCCCAGCACCAGGCACAGCCGCCCGCCGTCGAGGGCGATGCCGTCGTACCAGTCGCCGCCCATCCCCACCGACGGCGCCGCCGGCTGGTAGCGGGCCGCCACGTCCAGCAGCGCCACCTGGGGGATGCGGGGCAGCACCCGGGCCTGGATGTCCCGGCTGACCCGGTGCTCGGCGTCGAACAGCCGGGCCCGCTCGGCGGACTGGCCGCTCAGGTCGGCCACGGTCGTGATCCGGGTGACCAGCGCCTCGTCGAAGTCGGGCGCAGCCGACCACAGCACCGACAGCGCCCCCATCGGCTCGCCGTCCGCCGCCAGGAGGGGCGCCCAGGCCCCGGCGTGCAGGCCCATGGCGGCCAGGTCGGCGGCCAGCCCGGGCTCCAGCACGGCGCCGAGGTCGGTGAAGGTCACCGTCTCCCGCCGGCGTAGGGCCACGAGGACGGGGATGTCCTCGTCGAGGTCGAGGTCGGCGTAGGGGGCGAGCACGTCGAGCGCTGGCCCGCTGGGGGAGAGCACCCGCAGCTGGTCGTCGTCGATCACGCCGACGATGGCGAAGTCGGCGCCGAGGGCGGCGGGGGCGGCCTCGACGATGGCGGTGCCGACGTCGTCGAAGCTGCGGGCGCCCGCCAGCCGGCCGGCGAGCGACGCCAGCGCCGAGGTCCCCGCCTGGGCCAGGTCGGTGGTCCGGGCCCGCCCGATGCTGGAGGCGCACAGGTCGGCGGTGGTGCGGAGGGTGTCGACCAGCGGGTCGTCGAACTCCTGATCGCCGGACCAGGCCAGCGCCAGCGCACCGAGCCGGGTGCCGGCGTCGTCCACCAGCGGCAGGCAGGCGAGCGCCCGCAGGCCGGCGGCCTCGATGTCGTCGGCGTAGCCGGGGAAGCGGGCTCGGATGGCGGCCAGGTCGGGGAGCAGGACCGGCCCCTGGGTCTTGTAGGCCTCGACCAGCGGGCGGGGGTGGTCGAGCTCCTGGCGCGAGTGACGGCCGGCGATGACCGGGGCGACGCTGTCGTGGTGGATGACGTCGAGGGCGGTGCGCTCGGCGTTGACCAGGCCGATGTGGGCCGAGCGGGCGCCCGGCACGTCGGCGGCCCGGTCGACCAGGGTGCGGGCGACCTGTTCCACCGTGCCCGCGGTCGCCGCCGCCTCGGCCAGGCCGGCGAGGAGCCGGTTCGTGACGGCGTCCCGCCGGACGAGGTCGGCCATGCGGGCCCGGCCGAGCGTCTGGCCGCACAGCTCCGCAGCGGTGCCCAGGCTGGCCAGGGTGAGGTCGTCGACCTTGCCGGGGCGGCCCCACGCCACCGCGATGGTGGCGACGACCGTCCCGTTGGCGTTGGTGACCGGCCACCACGCGGTCGCCCCGAGGCCGGCCGCCGCGGCGGTCGCCGCCATGGCCGGGGGCGCCTGTGCCTCCCAGCCGTCCTCGTCCAGGATGACCACCGGCGCCCGGTCCCGCACGGCCAGGGCCGGCGGGTCGGCGGCCGTGCCCCGGTCGCTGCCGAGTCGGGTGGTGGCGACCGCGTCGATCGCCGACGAGGGTGCCGCCCGGGCCCCGGGCGCACGGGGCGGGCGGATCGTGGCGGTGGTGTGGTCGACCAGGGCCAGCGTGGCCGCCTTGGCCTTCAGCACCGCCGGCAGGTCGGCGGCGACGACCCGGGCGATGTCGGCCACCGAGTCGGCCGCGGCCAGGGTGCGACCGAGGCCGGCGGTGCGCTCGACCATGACGACGTGGCGGGCCACGTCCCGATGGTGGCGGCGGGCCCGGACGGCCAGGCCGACCAGCGTGAGGGCCAGGAGGCCGGTGCCGATGAGGATCCACGCGGGGGCGGCGGTCGACACGGTCTGGCGGTCGTCGACGGTGATGCGCCAGGTGCGGCCGGCCACCTCGCGCTCGAGCGTGACCCCGTGGCCGGGCGCCGGCCTGGTCTCCAGGAGCGGGCCGGCGTCGGCGGCGTTGAGGTCGGTGATGCGGATGCCGAGCGGCTCCTGGATCTGACGGGCCAGCGAGCTGCGGATGCGGTCGCCGAGGACGCCGGTGGTCACGTAGCCGACGACGGCCCGGCGCCGCTCGGCGACGGTGGCGCCGGCCGGCAGGCCGGGGCGGTAGACGGCGTGGACCAGGAACACGGCGGGGCGGCCGGTGGGCTGGGACGGGACCGTGCCGCTGAGCACCGCCTGACCCGTGTCCCGGGCCCGCTCGATCGCCTGGGTCCGGACGGGGTCGGTGGCCAGGTCGAGGCCGACGATGCGGTCGGTGAGGGCCCGCTGGGGCGTGACCCAGCGCACGGGGATGTAGGTGTCGCGCCGGGGGGCGGGTGGGCCCTCGGCGCTGTCGCGGATGGGCCTGCCCATGGCCCGCTCGAGCGACGCCCGCTCGGCGTCGGTGACCACGGGGGCGAAGGCGAGCGACTCCAGCGGCGAGGCGGCCAGGGCTCCTTCGACGTAGGCGTTGAACGAGGACCGCCGCACGTGCCCGTCGGCGTCCGGGAGCCCCGACACGCCGCTCGTGGCGGCCAGCAGCTCCTGCACGGTGGTGGCGGCGAGCCCGGCGGTCTGCTGCGCCACCAGCTCCTCCCGCACGCGGGCCTCGTTCTCGGCATCGTGCCGGGTGACCCACGCCGCCCCCATCCCCACGGCGACGACGGCGATCACGGCCAGGATCCGGGGCCACACCCACGGCGCCCGCGGCGCGACGGCCGCGCCCACGATCCCGCCACCCCGGCCTCGACCCCGACCGCCGCCCCGCCCCCTCCGCCGCCGCCCCCGACCGTGCCGCCCAGGGCGGGCGGCGGCGCCGCCGCCCCCGACCCGCCGGTCGCCGCGACCGCGGTCCGTCCCCACCTGCTCGCCGACGTCGGTGCCGACCTGGTCACGCACGCCGCCGCCATCGCTCTCGTCCGGCTCGCCGGTGGCGGCCCGGGTCTGGTCACGCCGGGCGGCCCGCTCGCTGTCCCCGGTCGGGTCGCCGGTGGCGGCCTCGGTCTGGTCAGGTCCGGCGGCCCGCTCGCTCTCGCCGGTGTCGGCGGGGCTGGTGGCGGCGTCGGTCTGGTCACGCGCGCCGCCGCGATCGCTCTCGTCCGGGTCGCCGGCGGCGGCCCGGGTCTGGTCACGCCGGGCGGCCCGATCGCTCTCGCCGGTTTCGCCCGGGTCGGCACTGTCCCCGGTCTGGTCAGGCCGGGCGGCCCGGTCGCTCTCGCCGGTTTCGCTCTCGCCCGGGTCGGCACTGTCCCCGGTCTGGTCACGCCCGGCGGCCCGGTCGCGGTCGCCGGCGTCGCTCTCGGCCGGGTCGCCGGCGGTGTCGGCGCGCGGGGGCGCGCCCGC
>DATFRN010000406.1:0-9575 GCA_035263165.1 Acidimicrobiales bacterium
GATGCAGTGGGTGTGGGGCCGCGACCCGCACGGGATCACCCTCCCCACGTCCCGCTGGAACTACGCGGTCCTCGGCGCCCGGGTCAGCGGCACCCAGATCATCGGGGTCGTGTTCGCCATCGTCGTGACGACCGGCACCGCCGTCTTCCTGCGGGTCACCAAGGTCGGGACGGCGATGCGGGCGCTGGCCGACGACCGCGAGATCACCGCCACGCTCGGCGTGCCCGTGCGCCGGGTCGAGGCGGCGGCCTGGCTCGGCTCGGGGATCGTGTGCGGCGGTGCCGGGCTGCTGCTGTCGAACCTGGTCGGGCTCGACATCGTCGGCCTGACCTTCCTCGTGATCCCGGCCCTGGCCGCCGCGCTCATCGGACGGCTCCAGTCCCTCTGGGTGACGCTGGCCGCCGGCTTCCTGATCGGCATCGTGCAGTCGGGGCTCACCGCGTTCTCGGAGGTGGCGGAGTACCGCACGCTGACGCCGTTCGTGCTCGCGATCCTGGCGCTCCTCTGGTTCGCGATACGGCGGGGACAGACCCCCGCGGGGTCGTCGTCGTGAGCGAGCACGAGCTGAGGGCGAGCGACGACGAGCGCCCGCTGCTCGCCGCGACGCCGAGCCCGAGCCCGAGCGCGCTCACCGGCGGGGAACCGGTCCCGCCCGACGCGCGGCGCCGGCTCCGGGCGCGGGTGGATCCGGTGCGACTGCTCGTCGGCGCCGCGGCGCTCGTGTTCGTCGCCTTCGGGCTGCCGGGGGTGCTCGACAGCTTCTGGCTCCAGATCGTGACCTCGGTGGTGATCTACAGCATCGTCACCCTGGGCCTCGGACTGCTGATCGGGCGGGCCGGCATGGTGTCGCTCTGCCAGTTCCTGCTGCTGGCCATCGGCGCCTGGGTCGCGTTGCGGCTCGACTACGCCACCTCCCTGCCCTTCCCCGTCCTCGTCCTCGTCGCCGGCGTCGTCACCGGCCTGATCGGCGCGCTGATCGGGCTTCCGGCGCTCCGGCTCTCGGGTCTGTACCTGGCCCTGATCACCCTGATGGCGGCGGGGGCCATCACCGTGGTGCTGCGGATCGCGCAATTCCCCAACGGCGGCGGCGGCTTCTTCGGCAACTCGGCCGCCGGCGGCGCATCGTCCCGCCTGCCCCGACCGGCGATCGCCACCGGGGACACGGCCTACTTCCGGTACTGCGTCGCCGTGGCCGTGCTCATGTTCCTGCTGGCGCTGTGGCACGTCCGGACCAAGCCCGGGCGGGCCTGGGCCGCCCTGCGCCAGAGCCAGGCGACTGCGGTCGCCGCCGGCGTCAACGTCACGCTCTACCGGCTGTGGGCCTTCGCGCTGGCGTCGTTCATGGCGGGCGTGGCCGGCGGCCTGCTCGCGGCGGACAGCGGGGGCGTCAACATCAACCAGTTCCCGGTCCAGAACTCGATCCTGCTGTTCGCGGTGGTGTTGATGGGCGGGGTGTACAGCCTCGGGGGCGCCGTCGTCGCCGCGCTCCTGCTGCGGCTCCTCCCGGCGCTGCTGGACGACTGGGGGGTCTCGACCGAGCTGCTCACGATCCTGTTCGGCGTCGGCATCCTGCAGGTGCTGCTGACCGCGCCCGGCGGCCTCGTCGACCAGGTGCCGAAGGACCTCGCCAACCTTGGTCGCGGACTACGCAGGCTGGCCCGGCCCCGGCGGGCCGAGGCCGGCGGGGAGGGGCCGCCGCCATGATCGAGGTCGACGGCCTGACCGTCCGGTTCGGCGGCGTCGTGCCGATCGACGACATGACGCTCACGCTGTCCGGAGGGACGTGCGGCCTGATCGGCCCCAACGGCGCCGGCAAGACCACGTTCTTCAACGTGCTCAGCGGCTTCGTCAGGCCGGTCGCCGGTGCGGTGCACGCGTTCGGCGACGACCTGCTGGGCATCGCCGACTACCGGAGGGCCCGCTGGGGGCTCCGCCGGACCTTCCAGACCGAGCAGGCGATCGCCGATCTCTCGGTGTTCGACAACGTGCTGCTGGTGCGCGAGAACACCGAGGGCGGGCGGGCGACGCAGCGCGACGACGTGATGGACGCCGTGGCGTTCGTCGGGCTCGAGCCCGAGGCGAGTCGCGTGGTCCGCACGCTCGGCGCCGCCCAGCGCCGGCTGGTCGAGGTGGCGCGGGCCGTCGTCGGCCGGCCGCGCCTGGTGCTGCTGGACGAGCCGGCCGCCGGCCTCCCCGACGACGAGACCGAACATCTGGGCCGGCTGATCCGGCGCATCCCCGAGGAGGTCGGGGCGCTGGTGGTCCTCGTCGATCACGACATGAGCCTGGTGTCCGCGTGCTGCGCGACCACCGCCGTGCTCGACTTCGGCAAGCTGATCGCCTCGGGCGCCACCGCCGACGTCCTCCGGGACGAGCACGTCATCCGCGCCTATCTCGGCACTGAGGAGGAGGTGTGACCGATACCGCCACGACCCTGCACGTCGAGTCGCTCTCGGTGCCGCGCGGCGACCGGCCCGTCCTGCGCGATGTCTCGCTGGACATCCCGCCCGGCGAGGTGACGGCACTGCTCGGTCCCAACGGCGCCGGCAAGTCGACCCTCGTCCTCACGGTCGCGGGGCTGCTCCGCCCCAGCGCCGGACACATCCGGCTCGGCGACCGCGAGCTCACCCGGCGCCGGCCGGAGTGGATCCGGCGCGCCGGGCTGGCCGTCGTGGCGGAGGGCCGGCGGGTGCTGCCGCAGCTGAGCGTGGACGACAACCTGCGGGTCGCCACCTACGGGCTCGACCGCGAGCAGGCACAGGAGGGCATGGACCACGCGCTCGCGCTCTTCCCCGAGCTGACCCGGTACCGCGACACCACGGCCCGGTCGCTCTCCGGCGGCGAGCAGCAGATGGTCGTGCTGGCGCAGGCACTCGTGTCGCGGCCCCGCGTGCTGCTCGTCGACGAGCTGTCCTTGGGGCTCGCCCCGGTGGTCCTCAAACGCCTCGTGCCGACGCTGGCCTCGGTCGCCGCCGGGGGCGTCGGCGTGCTGCTGATCGAGCAGTTCGCCCACATCGCGATCGGGCTGGCCAACACCGCCTACATCCTCGAGGGCGGCCGCATCCGCTACCACGGGACGGCCGGCGAGCTGAAGGCCCATCCCGAGCTCCTGCACTCGGCCTACCTCCTGCGGGTCTAGCGGTGGATCTCGAGGGCAGGGTCGCGGTGATCACCGGCGGCGCGTCGGGCATCGGCCTGGCCATGGCGCGCCGCTTCGCGGACGAGGGCATGAAGCTGGTGCTGGCCGACATCGAGCGACCGGTCCTGCAGCGGGCGGCCGACGAGCTCGGACGGGCCGGCGCGGAGGTGCTCACCGTGCCGACCGACGTCAGTCTCGAGGCCGACGTGGCGGCGCTC
This sequence comes from Acidimicrobiales bacterium, assembly GCA_035263165.1. Lineage (GTDB taxonomy): Bacteria > Actinomycetota > Acidimicrobiia > Acidimicrobiales > VFJN01 > ZC4RG19. Next base: position 3,358 of record DATFRN010000406.1, read on the forward strand.
GCGGCCGCGGCGCTCGATCGCTTCGGCGACGTGCACCTCGTCTGCAACAACGCCGGTGTCGGGAGCCGCGGCCTCCCGATCGCGGACCTGCCGCTGGCGGACTTCTCCTGGGTCCTCGCCGTCAACCTCTTCGGCGTCATCCACGGCCTGCGGGCGTTCCTGCCCCACCTGCGGGCCAACGACGTGGGCCACATCGTCAACACGGCGTCGACGTCCGGGCTCTACTACCTCCCCCGGATGGGCCCGTACAACGCGTCGAAGGCCGCCGTCGTGGCCCTGAGCGAGACCTTGCGTTTCGAGCTCGCGGCCGAGGGCAGCCGGGTCGGCGTGTCCGTGCTCTGCCCGGGCCCGGTCCGGACGAACATCTCCACCGCCGACCGCAACCGCCCAGAGCGCTTCGCCTACATCCTCGACACCGACCAGATGGTGCAGGTCACGACCTACAAGGCCCGGCGCAGGGAGCAGCGGGCCCTCGCCGCCGACCCGTCGGCCATCGCGGACCAGGTGTGCGAGGCCGTCAGGGCGAACCGCTTCTATATCCTCACCCACCCTGCCAGCCTGGACGTCTTCGAGGCCCGGGCACGACGCATCCTCGCCGGGGATGACCCGGCTGAGCCGCTGGAATGAAGGAGAGCGGAATGAAGGAGAGCGCACCATGACCGGAGACGCACACCGCGAGCTGCTGGCCGAGGTCCTCTCGCGCTACGAGGGCTCACCCAACCCGCGGCTGCGCGAGATCACCGAGGCCGCCATCCGCCACCTGCACGCCTTCGCCGAGGAGGTCGACCTGCAGCGCGACGAGTGGTTCGCGGGCATCCAGTTCCTGACCGCGGTCGGCCAGATGTGCGACGACAACCGCCAGGAGTTCATCCTGCTGTCGGACACGCTGGGCCTGTCCAGCCTGGTCGAGATGCTGACCCACGACGGGGCCGAGGGCAGCACCGAGAACACCGTGCTCGGCCCGTTCTACGTGCCGGACTCGCCGAAGCGTGGCAAGGGCGAGTCGATGCTCGTCGATCCCGACGAGGGCGACCGGGTCGTGATCCGCGGCACCGTCCGGGACATCGACGGCCAGCCCATCGCGGGGGCCGTCCTCGACTGCTGGCAGAACGCGACGGCCGGCTTCTACGCCGTCCAGCAGCCGGACGAGCAGTCGCCCGAGAACCTGCGGGGCGTCTACTCCACCGATGCCGACGGCAGCTACGAGATCCGCACCGTGCGACCCGTGCCGTACCCGATCCCGTCGGACGGCCCGGCCGGCGACCTGCTCAAGGCCCACGGGCGGGACTGGATGCGCCCCGGTCACACCCACATGTGGGTCCGGGCCGACGGCTGCAAGGAGCTGATCACCCACGTGTTCGACGCGGAGACCGAGCACCTGCGGGACGACGCGGTGTTCGGCGTGCGGGACAGCCTGGTCCGGCGGTTCGAGCCCGACGACGCCGGCGAGCTGGCGACGACGTTCGACATCGTGCTCGACCGCGCATGACGCAGGCGCCCGCCGACGACAGCCGCGAGCCGACGCTCCTCTACCTCGTCGGGCGCATCGACCGCGTCGTCCGCCGGGCGATGGGCACGGTCCTCGAGGGGCAGGGGCTGTCGGTCAACCAGTACGCGACGCTGAGCGTCCTCGACCGGCGCAGCGGCCTCTCGAACGCCCAGCTCGCCCGGCGGGCACTCGTGTCGCCCCAGTCGATGAACGAGGTGCTCCTCGCGCTGGAGCAGCGGGGGCTCGTGCGGCGGCGGGCGCACCCGGACCATGGCCGGATCCTCCAGGCCCGCCTCACGGCCAAGGGCCGCTCCCTGCTGGCGCGCTGCGACGCGGAGGTGCACCAGGTGGAGGCGCGGATGGTGAGCGGCCTGAGCGACGACGAACAGGCGGGGCTGCGGTGCTCGCTGCTCCGCAGCATCCACGCACTGCAGGGCGGGCTCGAGGGATAGGGGAGGAACGACCCGTGGACCATCTTCTGCAAGTCCTGAGCGTCAAGGGGCGGGCGACGCCCGAGGCGCTCGGGACGGCCGTCGACGCCGACGCCTCGGACACGCTGGCCCGGCTCGTGGCGGCGGGCCTCGCGGAGGAGACGAGGCTCGGCTACCGCGTGACCGAGCTCGGCGCCGGCCGCGTCGACGAGCTCTACGCCCGCGAGCGGGAGCGCGCCGGGCCGGTCGTCGAGGACGTGTACGCGGCGTTCGCGCCCATCAACGACGACATCAAGCAGATCGTCACGGACTGGCAGATGCGCACGGTCGGGGGGCAGCTCGTGATCAACGACCACCGCGATCGCGGCCACGACGAGGGGGTCGTGGCCCGGCTGCGCCGCGCCGACGCGACGGCGTCGGCGGCGCTGGGCCCCCTCACGGCCGCCCTGCCGCGCTTCGAGGTCTACCCCCGCCGCCTCCGGCGCGCCGTCACGCTGATCGACGACGGCGACCACTCGATGATCGCGGCACCGGTCAAGGACAGCTACCACACCGTGTGGTTCGAGCTGCACGAGGAGCTGATCATCCTGGCCGGCCGCAACCGCGCCGACGAGGAGGCGGCGGGCTAGCGATCAGGCGCGCTTGGACGCCAGCGCCGCGCCCTCGGCCAGCGACCGGAGCTTGGCCCAGGTGACGTCCGGGTCGATCGACTGGGTGCCGACGTGGACGCTGAAGCCGCAGTCGACGCCGGCCATGACCCGATCGCGACCGACGAGGGCGGCGTAGCGCTCGATCCGCTGGGCCACGAGCTCTGGGTGCTCGACGTAGTTGGACTGGGGCTCGATCACGCCCGGGCACAGCACCTTGTCCTCCGGCACGGGTGTGTCCTCGAACAGCCTCCACTCGTGCGCGTGGCGCGGGTTGGCGGCCTCGAACAGGACGGTCCGCGGCTTGGCGGTCCACACCAGGTCGATGACGTCGGCCAGGTCGACGTCGTGGTGGTGGGGGCCCGGGTAGTTGCCCCAGCACAGGTGCATGCGGAGCTGCTCGGCGGGGATGTTGCGCACGGCGTGGTTGAGGGCGTCGATGTTGAGGGCGGCCCGCCGGCGGAACCCGGCCAGGTCCAGGCCGGCGTAGGCGGTGTGGCGGCCCATGGCGAGGTCGGGGCAGTCGAGCTGGAGGGTGGCCCCGGCGGCGGCGATCGCCTCGTACTCGAAGCGCATCGCCTCGGCGATGGCGTACAGGTACTCCTCGTCGCCGGCGTAGTGCTGGTTCTCGAAGAACAGCGAGACGACCCCCGGCGACGCCGCGCTCGTGAAGGTGCCCGCGACGCCGGTGCCGGCGGCGGCCTCGCCCAGCGTCGCCATGTCGACGACGATGGCGTCCCGGTCGCGGACCGCGATCTCCGAGGTGCAGGCGGGGGCCGTGCGCTTGCGCCGGCCGGGGTTGGCCGCCACGATCTCGGCGCTGCGGGGGTAGTCGGCCAGGTCGGCGAAGTAGTAGCGCTCGACCGCCTCGCCGCCGAAGCCGTCGAGCCGGTCCTTGACGTAGGTGGCGTAGCTCGGCTTGGACATCTCCCCGTCGTTGACGATGCTCAGGCCCGCGTCGACCTGGCGGTCCACCACCTCGTGCACGGCAGCGGCCACCCGCCGCGCCAGGGCCGCCTCGTCGACCGGGATGCCGTCGCCCTTCGCCCACATGATCCGGATGAGGTCGTCGGGACGCGGGAGGCTGCCGGTGTGGGTGGTGAGGATGGCGCCTGCGTCGCTGGTCATCGTTCGCTCCGCCGCCCGGATGCTCGGCGCCCGTTCTCCGGTAGGGTGCCCGTGTAGCGGGCACGCTAGCCGAGCGACCCGAGGGAGGGACCATGGGCAACACGGACAAGCTGCCGAGCCGGCTGCACCACAACGCGTACGTCTCGAAGGACCTGGAGGCGACCCGCGCGTTCTACGAGGACCTGATCGGCCTCCCGCTGGTGGCCACGTGGTCCGAGGCCGACGAGCTGTTCGGCGCCAAGCGCGTCTACGCCCACACGTTCTTCGGCCTGGGCGACGGCAGCGCGCTGGCGTTCTTCCAGTTCGCCCACGACGAGGACCAGAACCTCTTCGACCCCGACCTCACGCCGTCGCCGTTCCGGCACATCGCGCTCAAGGTCTCGCCCGATCTGCAGCAGGAGATCCACGACCGCCTCGACAAGGCGGGCTGGAAGCCCGACGGCACCTACGTCCTCGAGCACGGCTACTGCCGGTCGCTCTACACCGAGGACCCGAACGGCCTGCTGCTCGAGTTCACGGTCGACGTCGACAACGTCGACGACATCGCGGCCGAACGCCGGGCCGACAGCCACGAGACGCTCCAGCGGTGGCTGGGGGGCGACCACACCAGCAACAACGTCTACCGGTAGTGCCCCGCCGCGCCTCGCTGGTGCTCTTCGTCCACGGGGCGCACCTCGGGGGCTGGTGCTGGCTCCTGGTGATGGACCGACTGGGGCAGCTGGGCATCGAGTCGCAGGCGATCGACCTGCCGTTCACCGGGTACGAGGACGACGTCGCGGCCGTCCGGGCCGCCGTCGCCACGGCCCGTGGCGGCGGGGCCGCGGTCCACGTCGTTTGCCACAGCTACGCCGGGCTGCCGGTGGCGGCCGGCGGTCACGGCGCCGCCCACCTGACCTTCGTCGCGGGGCGGCTGCCGCTGCCCGGCGAGTCGCCGGCGGCCGCCACGCCGGGCTGGGGCTTCCCGGACTTCCAGGCCGGCATGGTCCGGGGGGCCGACGGCCTGGTGCACCTGTCCGCCGACGCCGCCGGCCGGTTCTTCTTCCACCGCACCAGCGCGACGCTGGCCCGGTTCGCGGCCGCCCGGCTGCGACCGATGCGCAGCGAGGTGCCGGGCGAGCCGGTGGCCGACCCGGCGTGGACGTCGGTCCCGAGCTCGTATGTCGTGTGCGGTGACGATCGGGCGGTGCGGCCCGAGGCCCAGCGGGAGCGGGCCGCGCTCGTCGGCGGGGCGGCGGAGCTCGACAGCGACCACTCCCCCTTCCTCAGCCGGGTGCCCGAGCTCGCCGGCGTGATCGCGGATCGGCACCGGGAGATGCTGGCCGCGGCGTGACCGGGCCGCGGCCCGCTACGTGGGCGCCAGGGGGTCCGGCACCGGCAGGCGCGCCAGGTTGACCCACTCCCGGGTGATGTCCTCGGCCGTGGCCAGCAGCAGCGGCAGGTGGCGGCTCGTGAGCTCGGCGACCGGCGTCTCGGCCGCGTGGACCGTGACGTTGAGCGCGGCGACCGTCGCGCCCGAGGCGTCACGGATGGGCGCCGCGACCGACCGGATGCCGAGCGACAGGCGCTCGTCCGAGATGGCCCAGCCCCGCTTGCGCACCTGGGCCAGCTCGCGGTCGAGCGAGCGGCGCGACGGCGAGATGCGGGGGATGATCCCGGACTGCGACGGCGTCTCCAGCACGGCGGACAGCTCGTCACGCGGGAGGTCGGCCAGCAGCACCTGGCCCATCGACGTGGCCACCGCGGGGAAGCGGGTCCCGATGTGGACCGCGAGGGCGATGATCTTGGGCACGGGCACCCGGGCCACGTACACGATGTCGCTGCCGTCGAGCTGCGACATCGAGCTCGACTCGCCGGTGCGGGCGACGAGTGCCTCGAGGTGGGGCCGGGCCAGCTCCCAGATGCCCAGCGTGGCGATATACGCGGTCCCCAGCTCCAGCACCTTGGTGGTGAGCGTGTACATGCCCTGGCACGACCGGACGTACCCGAGCTGCTCCAGCGTCATGAGCAGGCGGCGCGCCGTCGGACGCGGCAGGGAAGCACGTGCCGCGGCGTCGCTCACCGACAGCGCGGTGGCGGTGGCGCTGAATGCCGTGATGATGGCCAAGCCGCGGGCGAGCGCCTCCACGAAGTCCGGGCGCTGGTCCTCGGGCATCGAGGCATCCTCCCACGTGCCCCGGATCGCACCAAAGTGACCACCTACGGCGATCGGGCGCCACTGACCGTCGCGCACCCCGTCGACTACCACGTGCCAGCTGTGTGACGAGGACGTGACAACCGGCACCCGTGCGCCCCCGCGTTGGTACCGTGCCCGCTAGTCGGACACTCGTCCGGGGATGTTTCCAAAGGGGGGAAACATGGCAACTCCTACGGTTGTCACCACGTCGACCGAGGAACGCGGCGCCGAGGCCGAGAAGGCCGCCTTCGGCAGCGCGGCCTCCTGGTGGTACGACTGGGTCGACGGCCATCGGGTCGGGGCCGCCGCGCTCGTCGGCGTGATCGCCACGCAGCTCGGCACCTACTTCG
>DATFRN010000407.1:0-32978 GCA_035263165.1 Acidimicrobiales bacterium
CGTCGTGCCCCGGCTGTGGGGGTTCGCCCCCCGGTTCCAGTTCGTGCACGAGGACGACGTGGTGCGGGCGATCCTGTTCGTGCTCGACCGGCAGCTGCCGGGGATCTTCAACGTGGCCGGCGACGGCGTGCTGCCGTGGAGCGAGGTGGCGTCGATCTGCGGGAAGCGCCTGCTGCCCCTGCCGCCGGCCGGGCGCATCGCGCTGTCGGGCCTCCTGCACCGGGTCGGGATCGACCTGCCGCCCGAGGTGCTCGACCTGCTCACCTACGGCCGGGGCGCCGACAACCGCCGGCTGGTGCGGGCCGGGTTCGACTACGAGTTCACCTCGGCCGGGGCCGTCCACGCCTTCGCCGAGGCGTCCCGCCTGCGCCACACGGTGGGAGAGCGTCAGCCCTACCGCTACGAGCGGGACGTCGAGAACTTCTTCCGCCACTCCCCGGCGGTGCTGCGTACGCCGCCGGCCTAGCGGCCGTTGGTCGACCAGTGCCAGGGCTCGGACGGCAGGTTGTAGAGCCCGAACCCGTTGGCCCGGGACGCCAGGAAGTTCCAGCACGAGTTGCCCCGGATGATCGACCCGCCGCCGTTGCAGGTGAAGTCGATGGCCAGGCCCTGTTCGTGCATGGACGACCCCGGGCGGGCGGTCGGCGGGTTACACGACGAGGCAGGCGCCTGGTAGATCTCGTAGCTGGACCCGCCGCAGTGTGCCCGGCGCAGCTCGATCTGGCGCTGCGGGCTGCGCCAGCCGAAGCCGCACAGCGACACGCCGGCCGCCGCCGAGGCGTTGAGCAGGCCCTGGACGCGGCCGGCGATCGACCCGGCGACGGTGATCGACCCGCCGTGCGGGCACGAGACCCTGGCGAGCCCGCCGGGCGCCGGGCGGATGGCCGCGGCGCCGACCGGGCCGCCGCCACCCCCACCGCCGGCGGAGAACACGGGGGCCCGCCGGCCCTGCGCCGCGGCCAGCCGGGCGGCCCGGGCGGCGGCCGCCGCCTCGGCCCGACGCTGGGCCTCGGCGGCCCGGGCCAGGGCCCGGAGCTGGGCGGCCACCTGGGCCTGCTCCCGCTCGAGCTTGGCGGCCAGCTTCTTGTCGGTCGCCTTGAGCACCTCGGCCTCGGCCAGCTTGTCGTTGAGCGACTCCTCCAGCGCGTCCGCGAACGTCTGCTGCTGGCCGAGCGCGTTCTGCAGGCGGGTGAGCGCCTTCTCGGCCGAGCGGCGCTTCGCCTCGGCCGCCGCCGCCAGGTCCTCCTTCTCCGCCTTGTCGACCGCCAGGTCCTCGTGGGCCTGCTTGAGCTGGTCGAGGGCATCGGCGTCGTTCTCGGACTGCATGTTGAACAGCGCCTGCTTGATGGCCACGTCGGTGAGCGAGTCGGCCTTGAACGAGTCGAGGGCGTTGTCGGACGCCGGGTGGGTGAAGGCGTCGACGACCATCCCGTCGGTGATCAGGTTGAGCGCGTCGATCCGGGCCTGGCCCTGTTCGACCGCCTTGGCGGCGGCTGCGACCTCGGCGTCGGCCTCGTCGGCCTCCCGCTCGGCCTCGTCCAGCGTGGCCTGCTGGCGGTCCACGTTGGCCGACAGCTTCTTGACCGTCGCCTTGACCTGGGTGTCCCGGGTGGCGAGGCCCTTGGCGTCGAGCGCCACCTGCCCCCGCTGGGCCCGCACCTGGTCGAGCTGGCGCTTGGTCCTGGCCGGGTCAGGATGGGGCTGGGCGTCGCTGGCCGCCGGGCTGATGAGCGCGGTGGCCACGACGGCGGCAACCACCGTGCGGGTCAGGATCGTTCGTCGACGCAACTGGGCCATGGGAGTGCCTCCGGCCGTTTGCGGCCAAAGTGCCCGGAAATGTAACGAACGGCGCTCGCTGTGTCACTACTCGCCGCTGACGGACCAGTGCCACGGCTCGCTGGGCAGGTTGTACATGCCGTAGTTGGCCGCGTTGGCCTGCAGCCAGTTGAAGGCCGCGCTCCCCCGGCCGATCGTGCTCCCGCCGATGGTGAAGTCGATGGCCAGCCCCTGCTCGTGCATCGACGTGCCGGGCCGGGCCGTGGGCGGCGAGCAGTAGGACGAGGGGGCCTCGTAGATGGCATAGGGGGAGGTGCCGCAGTTGGCCCGGCGCACCGCGATCTGCTCGGCCGGGTCGCGGTAGCCGTTGCCGCACAGGTTGATGCCGGCGTTGGTGGCGTCGGTCAGCAGCCGCTCGATCTGGCGCTGGATGTCGCCCGCGATCTGGATCGACCCCCCGCTCGGGCACACGGCCGTGGCGACGCCGCCGGGCACGGGCTTGATGCTGCTGGACACGCTGCGGACGGACGCCGCCTGCGCGGCCAGCTCGGCCGCCTTCGCCTTGGCCCGGTCGTTCTGCGTGGCCACGTCGAGCGCGTGGAGCTGCATCGCCAGCTGGTTGGCCCGGTCGCGGATCTGGGCGGCCAGCGCCGGGTCGGTCTTGGCCAGGTTGTCGGCCTCGGCCAGCCGCTGGTCGAGGCGGGCCTCGACCTGGGCCACGAACGTGGCCTGCTGGCCCACCGCGGCGGCGACGTCGGCCTGGGCGGCGTCCGCCTCCTCCTGGGCGGCCCTGGCGGCGGCCTCCGCCTTGCGGCGGGCGTCGCGCTCCTTGTCGAGGCGCGCCTGGATCGCCTGGTACTTGGTGAGCACCGCGGCGTCGGCGTCGGACTGGCGGTCGAGGATCGCCTTCTTCACCGTGGCGTCGGCGGTCGAGCCGGCGGCCAGGACGTCGAGCGCGCTGGCGGCGGGCGGGTTGACGAAGGCGTCGATCACGACGGCGTCGGCCTTGGACGTGAGGTCGTCGAGCCGCTTCTGGGTGTCGGCCAGGGCCAGCTTGGCCATCGTCAGCTTGTCCTTGGCGGCCTGGGACCGGTCCTGGGCGGCCTGGAGGGCGTTCTTCTGGGCCTCGACGTTCTCGCGGACGTCGCTCAGCGCCGAGTCGACGGCCCGGTCCTCGGCCTTCAGCACGTCGACGTCGATCGACACGAGGCTGCTGGTGTCCGCCACCTGGCCGCTCTCGGCGGCCGGGCTCTGCTGGGCGCCGGACGGCGCCCCGCCGACGAGCGTGGTCGCCGCCGTGGCCAGGACGGCCACGACCGAAGCGGCGATCAGCGAGCGATGGCGGACGAGCGTCACAGGTGTCCCCAGTGCGGCGGTGCAGCGGCCCGGGCCCCAACACATCCCCCGGGCGCGGCGGGCGATCTTCGGAATGTAACGGTTCGCGCGGCATCTGTCATACACCACGGGGCGTCACCGCACGGGGATTTCGGTCAATCGCCCCGCCGGGTGGTGGTACGGCCGCGACGGGCGTCGACCGACCACATCCTCGCCCGGATCGGCAAGCTGACGCCGTGCACATCGACCTGGTCACGATCGTCGTCGACGACTACGACGCCGCCATCCGCTTCTTCCTGGACGCGCTGGGCTTCACCCTGGCCGAGGACTCCCCCGCCCGGACGACCGACGGCCGCCCCAAGCGCTGGGTCGTCGTCCGTCCCCCCGGCGGCGGCACGGGCGTCCTGCTGGCCCGAGCCGACGGCGCCGACCAGAGCGCGGTCGTCGGCCGCCAGGCGGCGGGCCGGGTCGGCTTCTTCCTCCGGACCGACGACTTCGCGGCCACCCACGCCCGCATGGTCGCCGCCGGCGTGGAGTTCGAGGGCGAGCCCCGCAGCGAGCCCTACGGGTGGGTGGCGGTCTTCCGCGACGTCGCCGGCAACCGCTGGGACCTCCTGGGGCCGGCCGGGGTCTAGGTGCCGTCGACCGACCAGTGCCAGGGCTCGCTGGGGAGGTTCTTCAAGCCGTAGGCGCCGGCGTGGGCGGACAGCCAGCTGAAGTAGGCGCTGCCGCCGCCGATGGTGCTGCCGCCGGCGGTGAAGTCGATGGCCAGTCCCTGCTCGTGCTTGGACGACCCCGGCTTGGCCGTGGGGGGCGAGCACGCCGACGCCGGGGCGTCGTAGATGGCGTAGTTCGAGCTGCCGCAGTGGGCCCGGCGCAGGGCGACCTGCTCGGCCGGGTCGCGGTAGCCGCCGCCGCACATGTCGAGCCCGGCGGAGGACGCCGCGGCCAGCAGCGAGCGCACGTTCCCCCCGATCGACGCCGACACCGTGATCGACCCGCCGCCCGGGCAGGCCACCGTGGACAGCCCGGCGCTGCCGGCGCCGGCGGCGCCGCTGGCGTCGACACGGGCCTGGGCCGCGGCGGCCGCGTCGGCCTTGGCCTTGGCCGCCGCCCGGGCCATGGCGGCCCGGAGCGCCGCCTGCTGCTCCCGCTGCCTGCGGGCCGCCACCAGCTGGTCGATCTGGCCCTGGAGCTGCCCGGCCCGGTTCCGGACCCGGGCCGCCGTCACCGGGTCGAGCTTGGCCAGCGCCTCGGCCTCGGACAGGTTGTCGGCCAGCCGGTCCTGCACGGTCAGCACGAACAGCGACTCCTGCGACTGCTTCTCGGCCAGGTCGGCCAGCGCCGCCTTGGCGTCGGCGGCCCGGTCCCGGGCGGTGGCCGCGTCCCGCTTCCGGGCCCGCTGCTGGCTCGCCAGCTTGGACTTGGCCTTCGCCAGCTGGGCCAGCGTGCGGGCGTCCGCGTCGGACTGGCGGTCGAGGATCGCCTTCTTGACCGTGGCCTCGGCCGTCGAGCCCGTGGTCAGGACGCTGAGGGCGTCGACCTGGGGCGGGTCGACGAACGCGTCGACGACGACCCGGTCGCTCTTGTCGTTCAGCCTGGCGATCTGCTTGCGGGTGCGGGCGACGGCGGCGTCGGCCTTCCGCACGTTGCCCCGGGCCGCCGCCTCCAGCATGCGGGCCCGGATGACGGCCGCGACCTCGGCCTCGACCGCGGCGTCCACCCCGCCGAGGCTGCCCTCGACCCGGTCGTCGGCCGCCCGCAGCACGTCGACGCCGGCGACGCCGGGGGCGCTCGGCGACTCGCTCGACCCGCGGGTGGTCGGCCCGGGGCCGCCGCCGGGCGGCTCGGCGCCGGCGGGCGCGGTGGCGGGCGCCAGCATCGGCGCCGCGGCCGCCAGCGTGGCGGCGAGCAGCAGCCGGGCGCGCCACGACCAGCGGCGGCGACGTGGCCGCAAGTGACGGTCCCCAGCGGTCCCTCCCATGCGACACGAGACCGTAACGAAAGCGAGCGGCCATCGTCACATTTGCGTGACCGAGATCACATGCCGCCGGCCGTGCCAGACTGCCGCCATGAGCGAGGTCCTCACCGAGATCGCCGGCGGGGTCGCCGTGGTCACCCTGGCCGCCCCCGACCGCCGCAACGCCCTGACGCTCGCGATGGTCGACGAGATCGGCGCCGCGCTCGACGCGGCCGAGGCCGACCCGGGCGTCGGCGCGGTCGTGGTCACCGGCGCCCCGCCCGCCTTCTGCGCCGGCGCCGACCTGTCGCACCTCGGCGCCAGCCAGCGCGAGGGGCTGATGGCGATCTACGAGGGGTTCCTGCGCCTCGGCCGCTCGCCGCTGCCGACCGTGGCCGCGGTCAACGGCGCAGCCGTCGGCGCCGGGGTCAACCTGGCGCTCGTGTGCGACGTGATCGTGGCGGGCGAGTCGGCCCGCTTCGACACCCGCTTCCTCCAGCTCGGGCTCCACCCCGGCGGCGGCCACACCTGGATGCTCCAGCGCCGGCTCGGCCCCCAGGCCGCGGCGGCGATGGTGCTGTTCGGCGAGATACTCGACGGGCCGGCCGCGGCCCGCGCCGGCCTGGCGTGGTCGTGCGTTCCCGACGCCGATCTGGCCGGCGAGGCCCGCCGCCTGGCCGAGAAGGCGGCCGCCGCACCCCGGGACCTGGTCGAGCGGACCAAGGCCACCATGGCCGACGTCCGCACCATCGACGACCACGGCGCCGCGGTCGAGCGCGAGCTCGACCCACAGGTGTGGTCGCTGAACCAGCCGGCGTTCCAGGAGCGCCTCGCCGCCATGCAGCGGCGCATCACGTCCCGCTCCTAGATGGGCTCAGGCCAGGTGGTGGTTGGCCCAGGCGACACAGTCGCCCTGGTTGGCGAACCCGTCGCCGTGGTCGTCGACCAGGTCGCGCCAGCCGCCACTCTTGCAGTCCTGCGCCGACGCCGGGGTCGGCGGCGGCAGGGTGACCGAGCCGTCCACCGTGCCGTGGACCGTCGCCGCCGCGAAACCGAACGCGCCCTCCATGGCGATCGACCCGGTGGCGCCGGCCAGGCTGCCGGTACCGCCCGTGACCGTGAGCGTGAAGTGCAGCGGGAACTCGGGGCCGAAGCCTCCGGCCTCGACGAACCCGCTCATGTCACCGGTGAGCTGGCCGCCGTCGGCCGCGGTGATCGTGAAGCCGGCCGCGTAGATCGGCCAGTGGTTGGTCCCCTGGTCCGAGGCCGTGCAGAAGTCGAGCAGCAGCGTCGAGGCGCCGAGGGCGGTCCAGTCGCCGCTGCCGTTCACCACCTGGTGGAACACCGAGCACTCGGTCGTCAGCGTGCCGGTCCCCGTGAAGGGCCCCGCCACGGCCAGCACCGGGCCCGCCGGCGGCGCCGGCGGCGGCTTGCCCGCCTGGTCGGCCCCGACCGGCGCTGCCGCCAGGGCCAGGATCGTCGCCGCCACCATCCCCAGTGCGGCCACCGCCGCACCGGCGCGCCGCGTCCGCGTCGTCATCGGTCGCCTCCCCAGGTCGACGGGGACGCTACTTGCCGGGCCGGGCCTTGCCCAGGGTGAAGGTGTCGGTGATCCGGCGGACCAGCTCGTCGTGGGCCGCCGCCGTGTCGGACGTGACGGTGATGTCCCACACCACGTCGTTGGGGCCGGCCACCAGCGTGTCGGTGGCCTGGGCCCGCTTGGCCCCGGCGCCCACCTGGTAGCGCATCTGCACGGTCGGGTGCGTCGCCCCCTTCACCACCGTGACCTCCTGGTCGGCGCGGCCCGCCCGGGTGGCCAGCTCCTTCGCGTAGGCCTCCAGGCCGGCCACGTCCTTCACCCCCGCGTCGGGGGCGCCCCGCACGACCAGGTCGCTCACGCCCTTCTGCGAGTCGACGCCGGCCGCGTACAGGAGCCCGCCCTGCTGGGCGGCGGCGTGGGCCAGCTCCTTGAAGTCGGGCACCAGGGGCGACGAACGGGCCAGCGTGCGCAGGCCGTCCGGGGACAGCAGCGTGGTCTCCCACCCCGGCGGCACCGCCAGGCCGAAGCCGAGGTCGGGGACGGGGACGGCCTGCCACCCGTCCGGCGCGTCGACCTTGATGTCGCCGGCGTTGAGCGTGGTCGACGTGTGCCCCGGCGCGCCCGTGCCGGCCGAGGAGCCGCCGTCCCCGGTGCCGTCGCCGCCGGAGCAGGCAGCCGAGGCAACGGCCAGCACCAGCGCGGCGGCCACGGCCACCGCGGTCGCCCGCCGGGTCACGCCAGCCACTCGCGGGTGAGCTCGTCGCGGCGGTCCTGCCACTCCTCGATGGTCACGGCGTAGCGGATGTGGTCCTCCCACACGCCGTTGATCTCCAGGTAGCGCTGGGCGATGCCCTCGTCGCGCAGCTTGAGCTTCTCCACCACCCGGCGGCTGCGGTGGTTGCGGGGGATGATCGAGATCTGGATGCGGTGCAGGTGCACCTGCTCGAACGCGAACCGGGCGACCAGCACCACCGCCTCGGGCATGAGCCCCCGGCCCGCCGTGTCCTGGTCGATCCAGTAGCCGACGTAGGCCGACTGGAACGGGCCCCGCTGGACCGACGACAGGTTGATCTCGCCGCAGAACCGGCTGGCGCCGCCGCCGCGGCGCTCGTCGTCGGCGACGAAGATGCCGAACCCGAACCCGGTGCCCAGCTGGCGCTCGCGCTCGCGGGCGCTGCAGCGCATGGCGAACGCCTCGCCCGACTCGACCACGTCGGGGAGGTTGGGGTTGCGCGCCGGCTCCCAGGGGGTGAGCCAGTCGTTGTTGCGCCGGCGGACGTCCTGCCACGCCGCGAAGTCGGCGGCGACGAGCGGCCGGAGCGTGACCCGCCGGCCGGTGAGCACGGTCATCGGTCGCCCAACACCTCCTCCAGCGCGCCGAGCAGCAGGCGCACGTTGCGGGGCCGCGCCGTGTGGCCCATGCAGCCGATGCGCCAGACCCGGCCGGCGAACTCGCCCAGCCCGCCACCGATCTCGATGCCGTAGCGGTCGAGGAGGATGGACCGCACCTTGGCGTCGTCGACGCCCTCCGGCACCCACACGGTCGTCAGCTCGGGCAGCCGGTGGCCCTCGGCGGCGAACAGCGCGCAACCGAGCCCGACCAGGCCGTCCTGGAGCAGGCGCCCGCAGTCCTCGTGGCGGGCGATGGCGGCGTCGAGCCCCTCGTCGAGCAGCGCGCCCAGCCCCGCGTGGAGCGAGGCGATCATCGCCACCGGGGCGGTGTGGTGGTAGACCCGGGCGCCGGTGGCCGGGCCGGTGTAGCGGCCGATCATGCGCAGGTCGAGGTACCAGCTGGGGCTGCGCTCGACCAGGCGCTCGCGGGCCCGCTCGGACAGCGAGATCGGGGCCAGGCCGGGCGGCACGCCGAGGCACTTCTGGGTGCCGGCGTAGGCGACGTCGACGCCCCAGCCGTCGAGGTCGACGTCGATGCCGCCCAGGCTGGTCACGCAGTCGACCAGCAGCAGGGCGTCGCCCTTGCCGGCGCCGAGCGGGGCGATGTCGGAGCGGGCGCCGGTCGAGGTCTCGGCGTGGACGGCGGCGATGATCGTCGGGCTCGGGTGGGCGGCCAGCAGCGCCTCGGGGTCGACCGGCTGCCCCCAGGGGAACTCGACCGCCACGACGTCGGCCCCGCACCGCGAGGCCACGTCGCACATGCGGGTGCCGAAGACGCCGTTGACGCCGATCACGACCGGGTCGCCGGGGCGCACCAGGTTGACGAACGCCGCCTCCATGCCCGCCGACCCGGTGCCCGACAGCGGCAGTGTCATCGGGTTGGTCGTGCGGAACACCGTGCGCAGCCGCTCGCAGGTCTCGTCGAGCAGCGCGACGAACACGGGATCGAGGTGGCCGAGGAGCGGCCGCGCCAGGGCCTCGGTCGCCTCGGGATAGGGATTGGACGGGCCGGGGCCCATCAGGACGCGGTCGACCAGCGGCATGCGGCCCCCGACGGTAGCGAGGCGGACGGAGCGGCGCGAAAAGTCCGACGCCACGGGCCCCGGCGGGGCGGGTCAGCCGGCGATGCTGAGGGCCAGGCCGTCGAGGATGTCGGTCTCGGACACCGTCATCTCGGCGAACCCGAGGCGCCGGAAGATCGCCACCAGCACGCACAGCCCGCCCACGATCACGTCGGCCCGGGCCTCCTCCAACCCGGGGTTGTGGATCCGCTGCGCGTGCGACTCGGTGGCCAGCGTGCGGAACACGTCCTCGGCCGCCTCCCGGGTCAGCCGGAAGTGGTGCACCAGGTCCCGGTCGTAGCGGCCGATCTCCACGGCGGCCACGTTGGTGATCGTGCCGGCCAGGCCGACCAGCGCGCGGGCGTCGGCCGCCGCCGGCACCTCCCGCAGCACGTCGTCGAGGTAGGCGTCGGCCAGGCTGATGCAGGCGGTCAGCTCCTCGGGCAGCGGCGGGTCGTGCTCGATGAACTTCTCGGCCAGCCGCACGCAGCCCACGTCGACCGACATGACCCCCTCGACCCGGTCGGTGCCCACGATGAACTCCGTCGACCCCCCGCCGATGTCCACGATCAGGAACGGCCCCAGCCCGTGGTCGAGGTCGCCGGTGGCGCCCAGGAACGACAGCCGCCCCTCCTCGTCCCCGCTCAGCAGCTCGGGCCGCACGCCCACCACCGACTCGACCGCGGCGAAGAACTCCTCCCGGTTGCCGGCGTCGCGCGACGCCGACGTGGCCGCCACCCGCACGCGCTCGACCCCGTGGCGATCGAGCACCTCGCGGTAGCCCCGCAGGCACGCCAGCGTCCGCTCGATCGCCTCGTCGGCCAGGCGGCCGGTGCGGCCGACGTCCTGGCCCAGCCGGGTGATCGTGTTGACCCGCTCCAGCGTCTCGAGCGTGCCGTCGCCCGCCGGGCGGGCGGCGAGCACGCGGGTCGAGTTGGTCCCGATGTCGATCGAGCCGATCGCCGTCATGGCCCGGAACCTACCGGCGTGGTGGGGGCGATCCGCTCCGCCACCCACCGGCCGACCGGGTCGTCGCCCCCGGCCAGCAGCCAGGCGTAGTGGGCGTGCAGGCACTTGACCCCCCGCCGGGTGCCGCCGACCCCGCCCGCGGGGCGGGGACCGGCGTGCCCGGGCGGCAGGGCGGCGTCGCGCTCGGCGGCGTAGCGGGCGTGGGCCGCGGCCAGGGCGGTGGGGTCGACGTCGGACTCGGCCCGGTCGACGCCCCCGTCGCTCTCCAGCCGGGACACCCAGGTCCGCTCGGGCTCGCCCACCAGCCAGTAGCGGGTCGGCATCGGCGTGCCGTCGGCGAGCAGCGGCTCGTTGCGGATGACCAGCGGCGACCCGTCGGGGTGGCGGACGACCACCGCGTAGGCGCCCTGCGGGACGCGGCCCAGCAGGCGCTCCACCTCGGCCCGGTCCGCGGCGTCGTCGGGCGCCATCTCGGTAGTGTGCCCGCCAGACTGTGGGCATGGCCAAGATCGACCTCGGACCCATCGGCGTCGCGCTCGCCCCCCTCGACGACAGCCTGCTGCCGTCGGTGGCGGCCCTGGAGGAGCAGGGCTACCCCACCGTGTGGATCACGGGCGGCCCGCTCGCCGGCCTGGAGCAGGTGGTGGCGGCGGTCGACGCCACCGAACGGATCCGGGTGGCGACCGGGATCCTGTCCGTCGACCGCTTCGACGCCGACGCGGTGACCGCGCTGTACGCCGACCTCGAGGACCGCCACCCGGGCCGGCTGGTGGTCGGGCTGGGCGGCGCCCACGGCGCCCGCCCGCTGGGCACGCTGGGCGCCTACCTCGACCGCCTGGACGCCCCGGGCGGCGTCCCGGAGGACCGGCGGGTGTTGGCGGCGCTCGGCCCCCGCATGCTCGACCTGGCCCGCGACCGGTCGTCCGGCGCGTTCCCGGTGCTGGTCACGCCGGGCTACACCCGCGACGCCCGGGCCCGGCTGGGCGACGGCACCACGCTGGCGGTCGAGCAGATGGTGCTGGTCGAGCCCGATCCCGCCACGGCCCGGGCCCAGGCCCGCGAGCGCCTCGGGTTCCTCGCCTCGCTGCCGCAGTACCAGGCCAGCTTCCGGCGCATGGGGTTCGCCGAGGACGACATCCAGAACCTGGGCGACCCGCTCATCGACGGCCTCGTCACCTGGGGCGACATCGACGCGGTGGAGGCCGGCGTGCGGGCCCACCTCGACGCCGGCGCCGACCACGTGGCGATCAGCGTGGTCGGCGGCGCCACGGACCCGCCGGTCGGCGAGTGGCGGGCGCTGGCCGAGCGGCTGCTGTAGGGGCGGCGCGATGCCCAAGGTGATCGCCGACATCACGATGTCGCTGGACGGCTACGTGACCGGACCGGGTGCCGATCCCCAGCACGGGCTGGGCGATGCCGAGGAGCTGCACGCCTGGGTCATGGACCAGGGCCCGGTCGACGCCGAGATCCTGGCCCGCTCGACGGCGGCGACGGGGGCCGTGGTCATGGGCCGCCACCTGTTCGACGTCGTCGACGGGCCCGACGGCTGGAACGAGAGCATGGGGTACGGCGCGCAGGAGGCGGGGACGCCGCCGTTCTTCGTCGTCACCCACCAGGCGCCGGCCGAGGCCCGGCTGGCGCGGGACCTGGGCCTGCGCTTCACGTTCGTGGACGGGCTGGCGGACGCGGTCTCAGAGGCGCGGGCCGCCGCCACGGCCGGCGACGTCGTGATCATGGGCGGCGGCGACATCATCGGCCAGGCGATCGCCGGCGGCCTCGCCGACGAGCTGATCATCCACCTGGCGCCGATGGTGCTCGGCGGCGGCACGCCCCTCTTCAAGCCGGGGGCGCGCCAGCTGTACCGCCAGCGGGACGTCCGCCCGTCCGGCCACGCCGTGCACATCACCTACCAGCGCGTGCCCTAGGGCGGGCGGCGCCTAGGCGGGGGTCGGCGCCCAGGACACCCGGTGGACCCGCCACGGCCGGGACAGGCCCTTGAGCTCGACCTCGCGGCCGGCGTCGAAGCTCAGGTCGCCGCCGGCCAGGGTCAGGTCGCGGGTCAGGCCCGAGACCATGATCTCGTCGGGGGCCGCCTCGCCGGCGATGCGCACGGCGATGATCACGTTCTGGCCGAACACGTCGCCGTCGACGTCGACGATCTCGCCCGTGTGCAGGCCGATGCGCACCGACACGGGGTGGTCGGGGTGCTCGGCCCGGTAGGAGGCCAGGGCCCGCTGGACCCCGACGGCGGCGAGGATGGCCCGGCGGGCGCTGGCGAACACGACCAGGAAGCCGTCGCCCTGGGCCTTGACCTCGGTGCCGCCCTCCCGCTCGACCTCGGCCCGGACCAGGGTGTTGTGGTCGTTGAGCACGTCCATCCACCGCTGGTCGCCGAGCGACTCGGCCAGCCCGGTCGAGCCGGCGATGTCGGTGACCATCATCGTCAGCGTGCCGCTGGGCGCGGGGGTGTCGCCGTTGGAACGGGCACCGGCGGCGGCCGGCTCGGCCGCGGCGGGCTCGGCCGCGGCGGCCGGTTCGGCCGCGGCGGCGGCCCGTTCGCCCCGGCGGATCGGCGGCCCCCACAGCGGCGGCGGCATGCGGGGGATCATGTCGCCCCACGTGGGCCCGGGCAGGCCCGGCGGGGCCGGGGGCTCGGGCATCGGCGGGGGGTCGGGCCGCCGGCGGCGGGACCGGGCGGCGTAGCGCTCGGCCCGATCGGCGTGGTAGCGGGCCCGGGCCTCGTCGCGCCGCTCCTGCTGGGCCCGCCGGTCCTCCCGGGTCCGGGCGGTGCGCACGGTGACGCCGCCCCACAGTCCCCGGGCGTGCACCCGCACCACCGGGGCGCCCCGCAGCGGCTCGGACGCCCGGGTGCCGTCGGTGCAGCCGCCCATGACCACCAGGCCCCGCAGGTCGACCGGGATGCCCTGGGGCACCCGCACGGTGACCCCGCCCATGATCGCCCAGGCGGTGATGTCGATGACCTGGCTCTCGATCTGGGCGTCGCGCAGGTTGATGTCGACCCCGCCCCAGAAGGCGAAGGCGAGGATGCGGCGGGGCGCCCGCCACCGGCCGCGGGCGTGGGAGCCGCTCATGATGGCCACGAACACCCGCCGGGCCCGGCCCCGGGGCGGCGCCGGCGCCTCGGCGTCGGACGGCGGGTCGGCCAGCGCCGGCGGCACCTCCACGCCGGCGGGCAGGTCGGCCAGCACCGCGTCCAGCTCGCGGCGGGTCATCGCCGCGTAGACGTCGCCCGCCCGCTCGGCGAACTCGTCGAGCGTCAGCCGCCCGGCGCCGGTGTGGGCGCGCAGCAGGTCGATGACCTGCTGGCGTTCGGCGTCCCCGACCCGCTCGTCTCCCCTCTCGGGCATGCCCGACAGTCTCGCGCCGCCGAGGGGTGCGGATGGGCTGACGCGGCGGACTCGGCGCGTGACAGCCGTCACCACGGCTCGCTTGCCTACCGACTGGTCGGTAGGCTACGGGTGTGCCCGCCGCGCTCATGGATCACGCCGCGTTCCTGGCCGAGCTCGAGCCCACCGCCGCTCGCCTGCTCGACCGCCACCTGTCCCAGGCGAAGGAGTGGTTCCCGCACCAGCTTGTGCCCTACAGCCGGGGCGAGGACTTCGACCCCGGCTACGAGTGGTCGCCGGAGGAGACGACGCTACCGGCTGAGGTGCGGTCGAGCCTCTTCGTGAACCTCCTCACCGAGGACAACCTGCCCTACTACTTCTCCACCATCGACCGGCTGCTCACCCGTGATGCGGCCTGGGGCGAGTGGAACCGGCGCTGGACCGCCGAGGAGGGTCGCCACTCCATCGTCATCCGCGACTACCTCACGGTGACCCGGGCGGTCGACCCGGTGGCCCTCGAGCGGGCCCGGATGGCTCAGGTCAGCCGAGCCGAGGTGCCCGAGCCCGACGACCCGCAGGACTGCCTGGTCTACGTCAGCCTCCAGGAGCTGGCCACCCGCATCGCCCATCACAACACCGGCAAGCTGGTCGACGACCCGGTGGGCTACGAGGTGATGAAGCGGGTGGCGGCCGACGAGAACCGCCACTACCTCTTCTACCGGGACGTGGCCGCCGCCGCCCTCGAGCTCGACCCCTCGGGCATGGTCATCGCCATCGAGCGCCAGGTGCGCGACTTCGAGATGCCGGGCACCGGCATCGTCGACTTCGAGACCCACGCCCGGGCCATCGCCAAGGCCGGCATCTACGACTTCCAGATCCACCACGGCCAGATCCTGGTGCCGGTGGTGCTCACCCACTGGAACGTCGCCGGGCTGACCGGGCTCAGCGACGAGGCCGAGCGGGCCCGCGACGCGCTGCTCAAGCGCATCGACCGCATCGGCCGGGTCGGGCGCCGCCTGGCCAGCCGGCGCGACGAGCTGGTGGCCGCCCCGGCCTAGTTCCCGGGGGCGGTGGTGGTCGTCGTGGTCGCCGGGCCCTCGCGGGGCGCCGGCAGGATGCCGTAGGACTCCTCGCCGGGCTTGACCAGGCCGAGCCGCTCGCGGGCCAGCTCCTCGACGGTGGCGTCCTTCTGGAGGTCCTTGATGTGCTGGGCCAGCCGCCGGTTCTCGCGGCTGATGACCTCGACCTGCTCCTCTCCCCGGTTGCCCTCGGCCCGCTGGGCCAGGTAGGTGCGGACCGGGAAGATGGCGTAGAGCAGGACGCCGACCAGGGCGAAGGCGCCGATCCGGGTGCCGATCCAGCGCAGCCGGGCCCGCCGGCGCTCGCGGGTCTCCTCGTCGCCGCCGGCGAGGGCGGCCTCGATACCGGCCACCGCGGCCAGGACCCGGGACGGGCGGGGCTCGCCGGGGTGGGCCGGCGCCGGGTGGCGGGCGCCCCGGCCCGACACGGCCTGCCGGCCCCGGCCGGTGGCCCGGGCTGCGACCGAGCGCAGGCTGGGCCGCGCCCCGCCGCCGGCCGCGGCGCCGCCGTCTGCCGGCTCGGGGGCGGTGCGGCGCCGGGGGATCAGCCGGGTCACGCTGGCGGCCGGCGCCGCCTGGCGGCGGGCCCGGCGGGCCTCGCGGTCGTCGACCGCCCCGGGCGACAGGCGAGGCGCGATGAGCGCCGCCCCGACCGCCCCGGGGATCCGCCGCGGCCGCACCCGTCCGGCCGCTTCCGTGGACGCAATTGGTTGGGAGTCAACCACTTTCGTCCGCGGAACCGGCGAGACGATCTCCCCGTCGGGGCCGCGCACGACCACCGACGGGGTCGTCCATGCCCCCCGCACCCGAGGCCGGGCGGCCTCGTCCACGCCCGGGTCGCCGTCCCGCCGCCGGCGCCCGGTCACCCGGTGCCGCCCCCGGGTCGCGCCAGGGCCGCGGCGCCGCGGTAGGCGGCGGCCTCGCCCAGGTCGTCCTCGATCCGCAGCAGCTGGTTGTACTTGGCCACCCGGTCGCTGCGGGCGGGGGCGCCGGTCTTGATCTGGCCGCAGTTGGTGGCGACGGCCAGGTCGGCGATCGTCGTGTCCTCGGTCTCGCCCGAGCGGTGCGACATCACGCTCGTGTAGGCCGACCGGGCGGCCAGCGCCACGGCGTCGAGCGTCTCGGTGAGCGTGCCGATCTGGTTGACCTTGATGAGGATGCTGTTGGCCACGCCGGCCTCGATGCCCCGGGCCAGCCGGTCGACGTTGGTGACGAACAGGTCGTCGCCCACCAGCTGGACCCGGTCGCCCAGCGCGGCGGTGAGTCGCGACCAGCCGTCCCAGTCGTCCTCGGCGCAGCCGTCCTCGATGGTCACGATGGGATATTTCCCGCTGAAATCGCCGAGGAGCCCCACCATCTCGTCCGCGTCGAGCACCCGCTTCTCGCCGGCCAGGTCGTAGCGGCCGTCGGCGAAGAACTCGGTGGAGGCCACGTCGAGCCCGAGGGCGATGTCGTCGCCGGGGGTGAACCCGGCCCGCTCGATGGCCTCGACCAGCAGGACCAGGGCCTCCTCGTTGGAGGCGAGGTCGGGGGCGAAGCCGCCCTCGTCGCCGATGGCGGTGGACAGGCCCCGCTCGTGGAGGACGCCCTTGAGCACGTGGTAGGTCTCGGCCCCCCAGCGCAGGCCCTCCCGGAAGCTGGCCGCGCCGACCGGCAGGACCATGAACTCCTGGAAGTCCACGTTGTTGTCGGCGTGGGCGCCGCCGTTGAGCACGTTCATCATCGGCACCGGCAGCACGTGGGCGTTGGTGCCGCCGACGTAGCGGTAGAGCGGCAGGCCCGCCTCCTGGGCGGCCGCCTTGGCCACGGCCAGCGACACGCCGAGGATGGCGTTGGCGCCGAGCCGGGCCTTGTTGTCGGTGCCGTCGAGGTCGAGCATCTGCAGGTCGACGTCGCGCTGGTCGCCGGCGTCCCAGCCGACGAGCGCGTCCTGGATGGCGTCGTTCACGTGGTCGAGCGCCGCCTGCACGCCCTTGCCGCCGTAGCGCTCGTCGCCGTCGCGCAGCTCGACGGCCTCGAACTGGCCCGTCGACGCACCGGAGGGCACGATGGCGCGCCCCTCGGCCCCCGAGGCGAGGAAGACCTCGACCTCGACGGTCGGGTTGCCCCGGGAATCGAGGACCTCACGGCCGGCGATGTGCTCGATGCTCGACATTCGCTGGTGTTGCTCCTGTTGCGAGTGTTGTTCACGTTACTTGTGATCGGGTGGCGCGACGGGTTCATCTCCGGTGCAGGCCCGGAACCGGTCGCGGACGTGCTCCGCCCCGAGGCGCAGCTCGGTCTCGGCGTCGGCGCCGGCACGGTCGGCGACGGCGACGGCGTCGAGCAGCGCGCGGGCGGTGGCGGACAGGCCGCCGTCGCCGTCCAGCAGGCCCCGCCAGTCGACGCCCTGGGACGCGGCCTTGCGCTGGACCTTCTGGGCGTAGAGCAGGGCGGGCAGCGCAGCCGGGATGCCGTCCATGACGCTGGTCCGGCCCTTCTCGGCCACCTTGGCCCGCTCCCACCGGTCCTCCAGCGCCGCGGCGTCGTCGGCAGGGGCGTCGCCGAAGACGTGCGGGTGGCGGCCGATCAGCTTGCTGCTGACGCCCCGCGCCACGTCGGCCAGGGTGAAGCGGCCCTCCTCGGCGGCCAGCCGAGCGTGGAAGACGATCTGGAACAGCAGGTCGCCCAGCTCCTCCTCGAGGGCGTCGAAGCCCGCCCCCGCCTCGGGGTCGAGGTGGTCGAGGGCCTCCAGCACCTCGTAGGCCTCCTCCAGCAGGTGGCGGCGCAGCGACTGGTGGGTCTGCTCGCGGTCCCAGGGGCACTCGGCCCGCAGCCGCCGCACGACCTCGGCGAACGCCGCCACCTCGCCGGCGATCGGCGCGGCCAGCCGGGGCAGGTAGACGGAGGTGAGGTGGTCGGGGGCGACGGCCCGGTCGAGCTCGGGCCACGGCAGCGTGAGGACACTCTCGTCGGGCAGGCCCAGCCGCTGGAGGACCACGACCGGCACGCCGGCGCCGTCCGGGTCGTCCTCGACCGCGTCGGCCACGGCCAGCTTGACCTCGGACAGCACGTCCCGGGTGTCGCACTGGCCGACCAGCAGCGGGCCCCGCTCGCCGGCGGCCTCGCCGGCGAAGCGGTGGCCGTCGACCAGGCGCACGCCCCGCTCGACCGGGTCGACGCCGAGCCGCACCCAGGCCAGGTCGGCGAACGACAGGCCCGGCACCAGCTCGACCTCGACCCGCTCGTCGGCCACCAGGCGCTCGACGGTGTGCTCGGCCACCACCGGCGACCCGGGCACGGCGTAGAGCACCTCGCCGTGGCGGGCGGCGGCCGCGGCCAGATCCTCGACGATGCCGGCGTAGACGTCCTCGATGCGGTCGGCCCGGTCGTAGCGGGCGTCGAAGCTGGCGGCCTCCCCGACCACCGGGGCGGCCGGGTGCCGGGTGGTGCGCAGCCAGCGGTGCGGGATCCGGTCGACGGCGGCGAGGACCGCCCCGGTCACCAGCTCGGGCCCGGCCGGTCCCAGCCCGCACACGACCACCCGGGGCCGCCTGCCGGGCGGGCGCTCGGCCGCGTCGCTCACCCGGTGCTCGACCCCGACCCCGAACCCGAACCCGAGCCCGTGCCCGGCGCCTCGACCGCGCCCTCCGGCGGCACCACGCTCAGGGAGTCGGCGTCCCACCGGCCGAAGCGGGAGTTGACCTTCACGTCGGCCTGGGTCTCGGCCTTGATCAGGGCGCTGTTGGCCTTGTCGCCCAGCTTCGACCGAAGGAGGCTCACGCGGGTGGCGCCCTCGACCAGGCTGTCGTGCAGGCGGTCCGGCAGCTTGGTGCCTGGGGGCAGCGACTGGTCGAGCCGCTGGGCCACCTGCTGGCGGTCGGCATCGGTGACCTCGACGCCGTTGTCGGCCAGCACGTCGTCGGCCACGAAGAACGTCACCCGGTTCCCCAGGACGTAGCCCACGAGGGCCTGCGAGTAGCTCCCGTCGACCGGCCCCTTGAGCTGGCTCTGGTCCACATTGCCGAGGAGGAGCGTGCGGTAGCCCTGGTCCTCGGTGAGGAGCCGCATCTCCTCGAACAGCTCGGACTGCGACACCGACTCGTCGCCGACCCGGAGGGCCGCCGACTGCGTGTCGCAGCCGGAGGCGACGAGGCCGGCGAGCGCGAGCACGGCGGCCAGGGTGGCGAGGCGTCGTCTGGGCACGGCGTGATCGTAGGGACTGGCGGCCCCGCGCACGAACCAGCCGCCGCTAGGCCGCCACCTTGGCCGGGAACAGCTCGGCCAGCAGGTCGACCAGCTCGGTGGCGACGCCCCGGCCACCCTTGACCGGGATGACCAGCTGGCCCATCTCGGCCTTGTAGATGCCCTTGGGCACCAGGCGCTTGAGCCGCACCTCCTCGGACACCTTGAGCTTGACCGGCGTCATCCGGGCCGTCCACACCGCGGCGCCGATGCCGGTGACCTTGACCACGTTGATCTCCCGGATGCCGAGCCGGGCGGCCTCGGCCCGCAGCCGGGCCACCTCGAGCAGGGCGGCCGCCGGGTCGGGCACCGGGCCGTAGCGGTCCTCCCACTCGGCCCGGATGTCGTCGACCTCGGACTCGGTGGTCACCGCGGCCAGGCGCCGGTAGGCCTCCAGCCGCAGCTCCTCCTTGCCCACGTAGTCCTTCGGCAGGTTGGCGTCGAGCGGCAGGTCGAGCTTGATCTCGGCCGGCTCCCGCGGCTCCTCGCCCTTCAGCTCGGCGACCACCTCGCTGACCATCTGGCAGTACAGGTCGTAGCCCACCGCCGCGATGTGCCCCGACTGGCCGGTGCCGAGCAGGTTGCCGGCGCCCCGGATCTCGAGGTCGCGCATGGCGATCTTGAACCCCGACCCCAGCTCGGTCGCCTCGCCGATCGTCTTGAGCCGCTCGTAGGCCTCCTCGGTGAGCGCCCGGTCGCGGGGGTGGAACAGGTAGGCGTAGGCCCGCTGGCCCGAGCGCCCCACCCGGCCCCGGATCTGGTGCAGCTGGCCCAGGCCGAGCAGGTCGGCCCGGTCGACCACCAGCGTGTTGACCGTGGGCATGTCGATGCCCGACTCGATGATCGTGGTGCAGACGAGCACGTCGTACTCGCCCTCCCAGAAGTCGAGCACCACCCGCTCCAGCGAGCCCTCGTCCATCTGCCCGTGGGCGATGGCGATGCGGGCCTCGGGCACCAGGTCGCGCAGGCGGGCGGTCACGTGCTCGATGTCCTGCACCCGGTTGTGCACGTAGAAGACCTGGCCCTCGCGCAGCAGCTCGCGCCGGATGGCCTCGGCCACCGCCCGGTCGTCCTGCTCGCCCACGTAGGTGAGGATGGGCTGGCGCTCGGCCGGCGGGGTGTTGAGCAGCGTGAGGTCGCGGATGCCGGTGAGGCTCATCTCCAGCGTGCGGGGGATGGGCGTGGCGGTGAGCGTGAGCACGTCGACGCCCGAGGCGAAGTGCTTGATCTGCTCCTTGTGGCTGACGCCGAAGCGCTGCTCCTCGTCGACCACCAGCAGCCCGAGGGCCTTGAACGTGACGTCGCCCGACAGCAGCCGGTGGGTGCCGATGACGATGTCGACCTCGCCGGCCGCCACCGCCCGGGCCACCTTGCGGGCCTGGGTGGGGGTGAGGAACCGGGACAGCACCTCGACCCGCACCGGGTAGCCGGCGAAGCGCTCGCTGAAGGTCTGGAAGTGCTGCTGGGCCAGCAGCGTGGTGGGGACCAGCACGGCCACCTGCTTGCCGTCCTGCACGGCCTTGAACGCGGCCCGGATGGCCACCTCGGTCTTGCCGAACCCGACGTCGCCGCACACGAGCCGGTCCATGGGGCGGGCTTCCTGCATGTCGGCCTTGACGTCGGAGATGGCCGTGAGCTGGTCGGGCGTCTCCTGGTAGGGGAAGGCGTCCTCGAACTCGCGCTGCCAGGGCGTGTCGTCGCTGAAGGCGGTGCCCGGCTCGTTGAGCCGCTTCTGGTACAGGACCACCAGCTCCTGGGCGATCTCGGCCACGGCCGCCCGGACCTTGGCCTTGGCGCGCTGCCAGCCGTCGCCGCCGAGCCGGGACAGGCTGGGGCTGTCGCCGCCCGTGTAGTGGCGCACGGCGTCGATCTGGTCGGACGGGACGTACAGGCGGTCGTCGCCCTTGTACTCGAGCAGCAGGTAGTCGCGCTCGACCCCGCCGATGGCCCGGCGCACCATGCCGCCGTAGCGGGCCACGCCGTGCTGGTGGTGGACGACGTAGTCGCCCGCCTTGAGGTCGTCGAAGAACCCCTCGGCGTCGCGCCGCCGGGGCCGGGCCCGCCGGTGGGCGCGGCGCCGGCCGGTCAGGTCGGACTCGGCCAGCACGGCCAGGCGGACCGAGCGCAGCACGCACCCCCGCTCCAGCGGGGCCACGACGACCTCGGCGCTGACGCCCTCGCCGGCCAGCAGGTCGCGCACCCGGGTGGCCGACCCCTCGCCGTCGGCGCCGACCACGATGCGGTAGCCCTCCTGCTGGAGGGCGACGAGCCGGCTGAGCAGGCCTGTCCCGTCGCCGACGACCGGATCCCACCCGGAGCCCAGCACCTGGGGCGTGTCGGGGCTGTCGGGCACGGACACGAGGTGCCAGGCGGCGGCCCGGGTGCGCCCGAGCAGGCCCTCGAAGTCGACGTGGAGGCGGGGGAACCCGTGCTGCGCGGACCGCTCGTCGGTTGCCCCCCACGTGACCGCCAGGGTGGACGCCAGGTCGGCCTCCTCGGCCAGCAGGTCGGCGGCCCGGTCGCGCATGCGCCGGGGCTCGCACAGCAGGACCTGGGCGTCGTCGCCCACCAGGTCGAGCAGGACCCGCTCGTCGACGGTGAGCCACGGCAGCCACGACTCCATGCCGTCGAACACCAGTCCCTGGGCCAGCCGCTCCCACTGCTCGCGGCCCCACGGCTCGAGCCCGATCAGCCGCTCGGCCCGGGCCCGCACCTCGGGGGTGGGCAGCAGCTCGCGGCAGGGGAACAGCTCGACGGTGGGGAGGTCGCCGACCGAGCGCTGGTCGGTGACCGAGAACTCGGTGAGCCGGTCGACCTCGTCGCCCCACAGGTCGATGCGCACCGGCCGGTCCGCGGTGGAGGGGAAGACGTCGACGATCGAGCCCCGCACCGCCACCTCGCCCCGGTGCTCGACCATGTCCTCCCGCCGGTAGCCCGCGGCCACCAGGTCGGACACGAGGTCGTCGCGGTCGACGACGTCGCCCGGGCGGACGGTGACCGGCTCGACCTCGGCCACGTGGGGGCCGAGCCGCTGGACCAGCGCCCGCACCGAGGCGACGACGACCGCCGGCGCCCGCTCGGGGTCGCGCAGGCGCCACAGCGTGCGCAGGCGGCGGCCCATGGTCTCGACGCCGGGGCTGACCCGCTCGAACGGCAGCGTCTCCCAGGCGGGGAACAGCTCGACCGCGTCGTCGCCGAGGTAGGCGCCCAGGTCGTGGGCGAGGCGCTCGGCCTCGGTGGAGGTGGGCACGGCCAGCACGACCGGACGGCGCTTGGTGAGCCGGGTGAGCCCGGCGGTGAGGAGGGCCCGGGCCGCCTCGGGCACGGCCAGGGTGGCAGTGGCGCGCCCGAGCACGCGCGCGAGGGCGGGCTCGTCGCGCAGGGCGGCGGGGAGTGTGTGGAGGGGCGCGACGGTGCGCGCTCCTGCTGTCGCAGGGGCGGGGGTCATGGCGGATCCAACCTACCGGCTGGGTGTGACAGCCAAGCCCTACCAGCGGTCGGTCGGCGGCTCGGTCGACGGGCCGACATGGGCGGCCAGCCAGCGGGTGACCGGGCCGGCGGCGCGCCAGGTGTCGGTGATGCGGGTGGCGGCGCCCTTGGTGGCCAGCCACCGGGCCGGTTCGAAGGTGCGCATGGCGGCCAGGCTCTTGTGCCGCAGCAGCTCGATCCGGGGGTGGTCGCGGGGCCAGCCCCGGGGGGCCGTCTTGAGGGCGTGGCCCTCGATCGTCAGCCGGGCGGCCCGCACCTCGGCGACCGCCTCGGCCAGGGCGGGGCCGGTCGTGTCGTCGTCGACCGCCTCCCGGTAGCGGGCCAGCTGGTCGTTGGCCATCATCCAGTAGCCGCTCGCCGCCACCAGCCCCCGGGCCGACAGCTCGACGTAGTACGCCTCGCCGCCCTCCCCCTCGGCCACGCCGTAGCAGCGGGTCTTGTAGGGGCTCTTGTCCTTGGAGAAGCGCACGTCCCGGTAGGGCCGGAACACCCGCAGCTCGCCGAACTCGCCGGCCACCAGCTCGCTCAGCGCGTCGAAGGGCGCCCGGACCTCGGTCTCGTAGGTGCCCTTGTTGGCCGTCCAGAACGCCTTGTTGTTGTCGGCCTCGAGGCGCTCGTAGAACGCCAGGGCGTCGGTCGACCAGCCCCGGAACGCGGTCACGGCTCCGATCGTGCCACGCCCGCCTCGGCCCGCGCCGCCCACGCCGCCACCTCGGCCCGCGACCCCATCCCCAGCTTGGACAGGATGTTGGACACGTGGACCGCCGCGGTGCGGGGCGAGATGTAGAGGCGTTCGGCCAGCTGGGCGTTGGTCAGGCCCTCGGCCAGCAGGACCGCCACCTCCCGCTCCCGGGGGGTGAGCGCCGCGGGGCCGCTCGGCTCGGGACCGAGGCCGAGGCGGCGCTCGACCGCCCGCAGCTGGTCGACCCGCCAGCCCCGCCAGCGGGCCAGGTGGCGGGCGGCCTCGGCCGCGTGGGCCCGGGCGTCGTCGAGCTTGCCCAGCTGGGCCAGCGTGCCGGCCGCGCCGACGTGGGCGGTGCCCCGCCGGCCGGCCAGGATCTCGGGCGCCGAGCCCAGCGTGGCCGCGGCCGCCTGGTAGTGGGCCGCCGCGGTCTCGATGTCGCCCTCGGCCTCGGTCAGCTGGGCCTCGTGCAGGTGGTGCCAGGGGTTGTCGGGGCCCAGGCGGTCGCCGACGAAGTAGCCGGCCCGGTCGGCCAGCGGCCGCAGCTCGTCGGGGCGCAGCCCGGCGGCCAGCCCGGCGGCCAGCAGGTCGTGGACCTGGGACGGCGACGCCGAGCGCTCGCGGTCGATGGCGGCCAGCAGGTCGGGCAGGATCGCCCGGGCCCGGGCCAGCTCGCCCCGCCGCGCCGCCAGGTTGAAGTCCAGCCCGAGCACGCCGGGCGCGGTGCGCACGGTCATCGGCTTGACCAGCTGTACGAGGCGCTCGGCGGTGTCGAGGTCGCCGACCTCGAGCGCCAGGCCCGCCCGGAACACGATGTTGTTGGGGGTGGCGATCCAGCGGCTGCGGCCCGACGGGCGGTCGCGGGCCTCGTCGAGCAGGGCGATGGCGCCGTCGAGGTCGCCCTCCAGCACGGCCAGGTGGGCCAGGGAGCCGGCCGCGTCGGGGCCGGACAGGAAGTCGATGCCCGCGGCCTCGGCGTGGACGTGCATGCGGTCGATCAGCGCCCGGACCTCGTCGGCCTCCTTCCACCGGCGGCCGTGCCACACGAGGTTGTTGAGCGCCCGGGCCGCCAGCACGTGGTCGCCGGCGGCCTCGGCGTCGGCCACCGCGCTCTCCAGCAGGGACGGCGCCTCGTCGGCCCGCTCGGGCAGCATGATCAGCATCGAGCCCTTCTCGATCATCGCCGCCCGGCGGACGTCGCCGAGGTCGAGCCGCTCGGCCAGCGCCAGCGCCCGGTCGGCCCAGTCGATGGTGGCCTCGGCCTCCTCGCGCAACATGAAGGACTGGGCCACGGCCGCCATGGCCCGGGCCCGCTCCTCGTCGCCGGGCAGGCGGTCGAGGATGGCGACGAGCTCGCCGGCGCGGGCGGCCGAGGCGTCGACGTCGCCGCGGTCGTAGGCGACCCGGGCGTGGAGGGCCAGGGCCTCGGCCTCCTGGGCGGTGTCGCCGGCGGCCCGGGCCAGCGCCAGCCACCGGCCGCTGTGCTCCTCGGCCTCGTCGAACTGGCCGGCCAGCCAGGCCGCCCGGGCGCCCACGGCCCGCAGGTCGGTGTCGTCGGGCGCCTCGGCCAGCCCGGTCTCGGCCAGCTGGAGCGCCTGGTAGGTCGAGCCCAGCGCCAGCGACTCGTGGGCGCCGAGGCGGGCCTCGTCGACCATGTCGTCGTAGCGGCCGGCGCCCCGGGCGTGGTGGGCCAGGGCGACGTGGTTGCGGCTGTCGGTGGCCCGCAGGGCGTCGAGGGCGGCCTCGTGGAGGCGGCGGCGCTCGCGGCCGAGCAGCCCGCCCTCGATGGCCTCGCGGGCCAGCTCGTGGTGGAAGCCGAAGACGTCGGGCTCGGCCTCGACCAGCAGGCCGACGTCCACCGCGGCCCGCAGGCGCTCGATGAGGTCGGCCTCGTCGGCTCCGGTCACCGCGGCCAGCACGTCGAAGCCGACCCGGCGACCCAGCACGGCGACCGCGCTGACCATGGCCCGCACGTCGGGGGCGAGGTCGTCGACCTCGGATCGCACCAGCTCGGACACCGTCCACGGCAGCGGGAGGGCGTCGAGCGTGCCGGGGTCGGCCCGCTCGGCGCTGGCCACCAGCTCCTCCAGGAAGAAGGGGTTGCCGCCGGTGCGGCTGTGGAGGGCGTCGACGACGCGGTACGAGGGCTCCGCGTCGTGGACGGCGGCCAGGAAGTCGGCGACCTCGGAGGCGCTGAGGCGGTCGAGCTGGACGTGGGTGACGGTGTGCCGGCGCTCGAGGCGGGGCAGGGCCTCGGCGGCCGGGTGGCGGCGGGAGAGGCCGTCGGGCCGGTAGGTGCCGACCAGCAGCAGCCCGCCGGGTTTGACGGCGTCGCCCGGCGGCTCGGCCAGGCGCTCGAAGACGGCGACGCTCTCGGGGTCGGCCCAGTGCAGGTCCTCGAACACGACGAGGCCGGCCCGGCCGGCGGTCAGCCAGCGCACGAGGTCGACGCCGGCGCGGATGCGCTCCTCGGCCGGCCGGTCGGCGTCGCGCACGGTGGCGACGAGGTCGTCGGGCAGGCCGCCGCCGCTTCGGTCGGCCCGGTCGGCCAGCGCCGGTTCCACGGCGTCGAGCAGCAGCTCGAGGGGCCGGCCGACGGCCCCGGGGTCGGCCTGGCCGGCGAGCACGACGGTGCCCTCGGGGGCCCGGCGCACCAGTTCCTGGACCAGGCGGGTCTTGCCGATGCCGGCCTCACCGGCCAGCAGAGCAACGGCCGGCTCCGGCCGGGCGCCGATCAACCCGACCAGGCGGTCGAGCTCGGCGGCGCGGCCGATCATGACCGGCGACAACCCTGAGCGGCCGACGAGCATCGGCCCAGCGTAGGGCCGCCCGTCGAGCCGCCCGGTCCCGATCACCCGCGGGGGCGGGACGGGGCCGGGTGGCCGGCGGCGGCGGTGTGCTGGTGCCGGCGACGGCTCCAGCGCCAGTGTCCGGCGGACCGCAGGTCCTTGGTCCGCTCCTCGATCATCAGATGCGTGAATCCCTCGTTGATCATCATGCGCCCATGGTGCGCCTCTAGGAGGTGCCCGCACATCGTCCGACCTCGGCATTTGCGCCCGCGCGGACATACGTAGACGGGGCCGGCGGGCGTCTACGCATACGCGGTCGGGCGGCGGGTACCGTCCCGCCATGTCCGACGACCTGATGGAGATGCCGGGCGAGGACGAGGCCACCAGCGCGGCCATCGCCGTGCTGGCCGGGGACGTGGGCACCTGGGACACCGAGCTGGTGATCACCCCGTATCCCGGCGCCGACCCGGTGCGGACCCGGGGGACGACGGTGAACCGGCTGGTCGGCGGGCGCTGGCTGGTGTCGGACCAGGCCACGGACTCGGGGTTCGAGGGCCACGGCGTCTACGGCTGGGACCCGGCGGCGGGCACGTTCGTGAGCGTCTGGGTCGACGCCATGGGCGGCGGCATCGCCCGGGGCACCGGCAGCTGGGACGCCGGGGCGGCGACCATGACCTACGAGGTGGCGGTCGACTTCGGCGGCCGGACGGTGCGGTACCGGGAGGTCACCGAGCGCCACCCCGACGGCACCCGCACGTACCGCAACGTCGCCCCGGTCCCCGACGGTGGCACCCAGGAGACGATCCGGGCCACCTACCGGCCCCGGGCCTGAGACCCCGGGAGGGTCGGACCACGGACCGGAGGCCGTGGGCTACGGTCGCACCGTGCGCCGTCCCCCCGGAGCGTGGCGCAGTGCCGCCGCCGCCACGATCGCCGCCACGGTCCTCGCCGGCGGATGCGAGCTGCCCGGGTTCGGCGCGCCGGACCCGGCGTCCAAGCAGGGCGACTCGATCCACTCGCTGTGGCAGGGGTTCTTCCTCGCCGCCATGGCGGTGGCGGCGCTGGTGTGGGGGCTGCTCATCTTCGTCATCGTCCGCTACCGGCGGCGCCGGGGCGACCCCGATCGCATGCCCGACCAGAACGCCTACAACATCCCGGTCGAGATCATCTACACGGTGATCCCGGTCCTGGTGGTGGCCGTGCTGTTCGGCGTCAGCGTCAACACCGAGCGCTCGGTCAACCACGTGGGCAAGGACGCCGCCGCCACCGTGGACGTCATCGGGTTCCAGTGGTCGTGGCAGTTCCACTACCGGGGCGAGGACGTCACGATCACCGGCGTGCCCGGGCGCGGCCCCCAGCTGGTCCTGCCGGTGGGGCAGCCGTCGCACCTACGGCTGATCAGCGCCGACGTCAACCACTCGTTCTGGGTGCCCGACTTCCTGTCCAAGCGCGACCTCATCCCCGGGGTGCGCAACGAGATCGAGGTGACCCCCACGAAGATCGGCAGCTACGTCGGCCGGTGCGCCGAGTTCTGCGGGCTCGACCACTGGCAGATGAACTACTCGGTGCGGGTGGTGAGCCGGTCCGACTACGAGGCCTGGCTGGCCGAGGCCAAGGCGGACCAGGGCGACAAGGCGCCGCTCAAGGTGCCGGTCGACGACGAGGGCGACACCGCCGGTGGCACCACGGGGAGCGGCTCGTGACCGTCCTCGACGACCGCCCGGCCGTCGTCGCCGAGCCGCCCGAGCCCCAGCCCCGGGCCGGGGGCCTGCTGGCCTTCCTCACCTCGACCGACCACAAGCGCATCGGCATCGCCTACATGGCGACGGCGTTCGGCTTCTACATCGTGGGCGGGGCGCTGGCCGAGCTGATCCGCACCGAGCTGTTCGAGCCGGGCAAGCAGATCGTGTCGCAGGGGCGCTACGACGAGCTGTTCACGATGCACGGCAGCATCATGCTGTTCCTGTTCCTGGGGCCGTTCGCCTTCGGGCTGGCCAACTACTTCGTGCCCCTGCAGATCGGCGCCCGGGACATGGCGTTCCCCCGGCTCAACGCCATGTCGTACTGGTTCTACCTGTTCGGCGGGCTGACGATGCTGGCCGGGTTCCTCACCGCCGACGGGGCCGCCAACTTCGGGTGGACGGCCTACACGCCGCTGTCCAACGGCATCCGGTCGCCGGGGATCGGCAACGACCTGTGGATCGTGGCCGTGGCGCTGACCGGCGTCTCGGGCATCCTCACCGGCGTCAACATCGTGACCACGGTGATCACCATGCGGGCGCCGGGGATGCGCATGTTCCGCATGCCGATCTTCACCTGGAACATCCTGGTGACCAGCATCCTGGTGCTGATCGCCTTCCCGGTGGTGTCGAGCGCGGCGGTGATGCTGTTCGCCGACCGGCAGTTCGGCGCCCACATCTACGACGCCCAGGCCGGGGGCGCGCCGATCCTGTGGCAGCACCTGTTCTGGTTCTTCGGGCACCCCGAGGTCTACATCCTGGTGTTGCCCTACTTCGGGGTCATCACCGAGATCCTGCCGGTGTTCTCCCGCCGGCCGGTGTTCGGCTACGCGGGGCTGGTGTTCGCCACGATGGCGATCGCCGCCCTGTCGGTGGGCGTCTGGGCGCACCACATGTTCGCCACGGGGGCCGTGCTGCTGCCGTTCTTCACCGGCTTCTCGATGCTGATCGCCGTGCCCACCGGCGTGAAGTTCTTCAACTGGATCGGGACGATGTGGGGCGGCAACCTCGTCTTCCCCACCCCGATGCTGTTCGCGCTCGGGTTCCTGTTCACCTTCCTGCTCGGCGGCGTGACCGGCGTGATGCTGGCGTCGGCGCCCATCGACTTCCACGTGACCGACAGCTACTTCGTCGTGGCCCACATGCACTACGTGCTGTTCGGCGGGTCGGTGTTCGCCCTGTTCGCCGGGATCTACTACTGGTGGCCCAAGGTCACCGGCCGGATTCTCGACGAGCGGTGGGGCAAGGTGCAGTTCTGGATGACGCTGGTCGGGTTCCACCTGACGTTCTTCGTGCAGCACATCCTCGGGCTCGAGGGCATGCCCCGCCGGGTGGCGAACTACTACCCGAGCGACGGGTTCACCGGGCTCAACCAGATCTCCACCATCGGCGCGTTCCTGCTGGGCGCGTCCACGCTGCCCTTCCTGTGGAACGCGGTCCAGACCCTGCGGGGCAAGCTGGGCGAGGTGGCCGGCCCCAACCCCTGGGGCGGCCACACCCTGGAGTGGGCGACCACGTCGCCCCCGCCGCCCGAGAACTTCGCCGGCCCGCTGCCGCCCATCCGCTCGGCCCGCCCGGTCTGGGACGCCGACCACGCCGCCACGCCGTCGACGCAGGCGACCGAGATCCCCGCCGGCGGCACCACGTCGGGCGGCCCACCCGTCGGCGACGAGGGCGCGCCGGCATGACCGACCAGACCGCCGGCACCGGCCACACCGGCCGCCGCCTAGCGGACGACCGCCAGGTCCCGTGGCGGGTGTTCGCGGTGATCGGCGGGATCCTCTCGGTGATGGGCATCATCTACTGGATCGCCTCCTACGAGGAGGCCGGCATCGTGATGCTGCTGGTGGCAGCCGTCCTGGTCTTCTGGGTGGGCGGCTACCTGTGGCTGCACGAGCGCGGCCCGGCCGAGCCGCCGCCGCTCCCGGCGACGACCGCCACGCCCTCGACCGCCACGCCCCCGACCGCCACGCCCCCGACCGCCCCGGCCGAGCCCCGCACCGAGCCCGCCGGCACGGCCACGCCGCGCTCGCCGGCGCCGGCGTCGGCCGCTGCCGCCGCCGAGGCCCACGCGGAGGCGTACCTCCCCCACGCCAGCATCTGGCCCCTGGCCATCGGCCTCGGGGCCGCCGGCGTCGGGGTCGGCATGGCCATCGGGCTGTGGGTGCTGGTCCCGGGGCTGGGGATCATGGCCCTCGGCATCGGCGGGTTCGTCCGCCAGACTCGTCGCCGAGACTGATCCCCCGCGCCGGAATAGTTGCGCGTGCAATTTGTTGTGTGCGGCAGACCAGGAGGTTCGCCAAATGCCTGCGATCACCGTCGCCGATCCCCTCACGCTGCCCGTCGTGACCGAGCCCGACCCCGAGACCTCGACCGAGCGCCCCGTCGTGTCGGTCACCACCGCGCCCTCGGGCTTCGAGGGCGAGGGCTTCCCCGTGCGCCGGGCATTCGCCGGCGTGCCCTACGCCCAGCTCGACCCGTTCATCCACATGGACCAGATGGGCGAGGTGGACTACGCCCCGGGCGAGCCCCGGGGCACCGCATGGCACCCGCACCGCGGCTTCGAGACCGTGACCTACATGATCGACGGCACGTTCCAGCACGAGGACAGCACGGGCGGGGGCGGCCTGATCACCAACGGCGACACCCAGTGGATGACCGCCGGCTCGGGCATCCTCCACATCGAGCGGCCGCCGGACGACCTGGTGGCCAGCGGCGGGCTGTTCCACGGCGTGCAGCTGTGGGTGAACCTGCCGGCGGCCGACAAGTTCGTCGACCCCCGCTACCAGGACATCCACGGCGGCGAGGTCAAGCTGCTGCGCACGCCCGACGGCGGCACGGTGCTGCGGCTCATCGCCGGGTCGCTGGACGGCTACGACGGCCCCGGAGTCACCCACACGCCGATCACCTACGTGCACGCCACGCTGGCGCCCGGCGCCCGGGCGTCGGTGCCGTGGTCGCCGGACTACAACGCGCTCGTGTACGTGCTGGCCGGGAACGGGACGGTGGGCGCCGAGGGGCGGCCGATCCGCACGGGCCAGCTGGTGGTGCTGGGCAAGGGCGACCGCCTGAGCCTGGCCGCCGACGCGAGCCAGGACAGCCACACCCCCAACCTGGAGGTGCTGCTGCTGGGCGGCCGGCCGATCCGGGAGCCGGTGGCGACGTACGGCCCGTTCGTGATGAACACCCGGGCCGAGCTGGCGCAGGCGGTCGAGGACTTCCAGGCCGGCCGCATGGGCCACATCCCCGCCGGGCACTGACCCCGGCGGGCGCCCGACCGCCGACCCGACCGCCGGGTGCGCTCCCCCCGAACGCACCCGGCGACCAGGGCCGCGCGCCCACCGCGCGCCCCGGACGGGGCGCAGGCGGGCGAGGAGGCGGCGAATCAGGCGCATCCGGCCACCAGCGTGAGGTGGCCCCGGCGGATGGGGGGCCGGGGGGGCTCGGGCGGGTCGTCGGCGGCGGGCCCGTCGGCGTCGGCGTCGACGTCGGCGCCGGCACCGACCGGGGGCGGGTCGGGCCGGTGGTAGGTGACCCGGCCCGTGACCTGGGGGATGCCCGCACGGCGGAGTGACTCGGCCAGCGGGCAGGCGCGGAACTGGCCGATGGCCCCGTCGTCGGCGCCGGGCGTCGCCACGAAGCGGTAGGCCGAGCCCGTCTGGTCGACACAGACCGCGCCGCCGTTGGCGTGGTGCTCGTAGATCCACACGTCGGGCCGGCCGCGGCGGACCACCCGCCCCGACAGGCGGTACTCGTCGACGTGGACGGGCCAGGGGAGGCCCTCGGCGCGGGCCCGGCGCGACGCCATGACCAGGGGGCGCCACCACTCGAACAGGTGGGGCTCGTCTCTCGGCGGTGACCACAGCTCCATGGCCCCGAACATACGAACGGGGTATGACAGCGAAGCCCGCCACCCCCACTTGACCCGCGGGTCAAGGTGGTGTTGGCTGGGCGGTGACACCGGTGTCAGCCGACGAGGGCCGGTGCCCGGCATGAGGGGGAAGGCATGCACGACCTGGTCATCCGCAACGGCATGGTGATCGACGGGTCCGGCTCGCCGGCCCGCCGGGCCGACGTGGCCATCGACGGCGAGACCATCACCGCCGTCGGCGAGGTGCCCGACGCCGGCCGCCGGGAGATCGACGCCGCCGGGCACGTCGTGACCCCCGGCTTCGTCGACATCCACACCCACTACGACGGCCAGGTCACCTGGGACGCCGAGGTCACCCCCAGCAGCTGGCACGGCGTCACCACCATCGTCATGGGCAACTGCGGCGTCGGGTTCGCCCCCGCCGACCCGGCCAAGCGGGACTGGCTCATCCAGCTCATGGAGGGCGTCGAGGACATCCCCGGCACCGCCCTGGCCGAGGGCATGAGCTGGAACTGGGAGACCTTCCCCGAGTACCTCGACGAGCTCGACCGGCTCCCCCGGGTCCTCGACGTCAGCGCCCTCGTCCCCCACGGCGCCGTCCGGGCCTACGTGATGGGCGACCGGGGCGGCGCCAACGCGGAGGCCTCCCCCGACGAGATCGAGGCCATGGCCAAGGTCGTCCGCGAGGCCATCGAGGCCGGCGCGGTCGGCTTCTCCACCACCCGCACCCTGCTCCACCGGGCCAAGGACGGCGAGCTGGCCGCCGGCACCACCGCCAGCGCCGACGAGCTCATCGGCATCGGCCGGGCGCTGGGCGACGCCGGCGCCGGCGTGTTCGAGCTGGCCAGCGACATGTTCGACCCCGAGGGCGAGTTCGCCTGGATGCGCACGATCGCGGCCGAGAGCGGCCGGCCGATCACGTTCAACTGCCTCCAGGACGACCTGCGCCCCGAGCACTGGCGCAAGCTCATCGAGCTGGCCGACGAGGCCACGGCCGGCGGCGCCCGCATCGTGCCCCAGGTCGCCGGCCGCCCCGCCTGCGTGCTGCTCGGCTGGGAGACCACGGCCCACCCGTTCGTGTTCCACGAGACGTGGCAGGCGCTGGCCGGCCTCGCTCCCGACGAGCGCCGTGCCCGCCTGGCCGACCCCGAGGTCCGGGCCGCCATGCTGGCCGAGAAGCCCCAGGTCGAGGGCCTGGCCGCCTACCTGACCTCGTCGTTCCACAAGCTCTTCCCGCTGGGCGACCCGCCCGAGTACGAGCCCGCCCCCGACACCAGCGTCGCCGCCATCGCCGCCCGCGAGGGACGGGACCCGGTCGAGGTCGCCTACGACCTCCTGTCGGCCGACGGCGGCCGGGGCCTGCTCTACCTGCCCATCCTCGGCTACGCCCACGGCGACTTCGGAGCGCTGCACGAGATGCTCGTCCATCCCGGCACCGTGCTCGGCCTGGGCGACGGCGGCGCCCACTGCGGCCTGCTGTGCGACGCCTCGCTGCCCACCTACATGATCAGCCACTGGGTGCAGGGCCGGGACCGGGGTGAGCGCCTCGGGCTCGAGCAGGCGATCCACATGCAGACCCGGGCCACCGCCGCCCTCTACGGGTTCGACGATCGGGGCCTGCTCGCCCCGGGCTACCTGGCCGACGTCAACGTCATCGACCTCGACGCCCTGGCCATCGACGCCCCCGAGATCGTCTACGACCTGCCCGCGGGCGGCCGCCGGCTG
>DATFRN010000408.1:0-7394 GCA_035263165.1 Acidimicrobiales bacterium
GCCGCCGGGCGCGCCGTCGACCAGCGCCAACAGGTCCCCTTTCCTCCCCATGGCGAGTTCGACAGTAGGCATCCCGTCGCCAGCGTGCGACCGATGACGCGCGGCGTGAGATTTATCTCACGGTGCGTGCCCTGCGGCGGCCGTCAGGTCGGCCAGGGTCAGCTCGCCCTCCCGCAGGACCTTCCAGTCGGGACCGGTGGCGTCGACCACGGTGGACGGCGGGGCGGCGCGGGTGCCCCCGTCGACCACCAGCGCCACGTCGGTCCCGAAGTGCTCGGCCACCCCCGCGGCGGTCGGCGGGGTCGGCTCGCCGTGGCGGTTGGCGCTGGAGGTGGCCAGCGGGCCGACGGCGGCCGCCACGGCCAGCACCACCGGCTCGGCCGGGCACCGGACCCCGATGGTGGCCTCGGGCTCGCCCAGGGCGTAGGCCAGGCCCTGCCGGCGCCGCAGCACCAGCGTGAGCGGGCCGGGCCACAGCCGGGCGGCGATCCGGCGCACGCCGTCGCCCAGCGTGTCGGGGTCGGCCAGCGCCAGGGCCTGCGCGGCGTCGGCGCACAGCACCGCCACGGGCACGTCGCCGCCCCGGCCCTTGGCTGCGAACAGCCGGTCGGTCGCTCCCGGCACCTCGGCGCTGGCGGCGAGCCCGTACACGGTGTCGGTCGGCAGCCCGACCAGCAGCCCGGCCCGCAGGGCCGCCACCGCCTGTGCGATCTGTTCCGTGGACATATCTGGTGCGGAGTCAACCAGAAACGTCCACGGAACCGACGCTCAGGCCCGGGCCAGCACGACGCGGTCGCGGCCGGCGAGGTCGGGCCAGATCGAGACCGACGCGAACCCCGCCGCCTCGACCAGGTGGGCGGCCGGGCGGGTCTGGTGGGGGGCCATCTCGATCAGCAGGGCGCCCGGGCGGGACAGCCAGCGGCGGGCGCCGGCCACGATGACCTCGATGTCCTCCAGGCCCGTCGGCCCGGCCCGCAGGGCCCGGTGGGGCTCCCAGACCCGGACGTCGTCCGGTAGCTCGGGCATCTCGGCGTCGGCCACGTACGGGGGGTTGGCCACGACCACGTCGACCCGGCCGGCCAGGTCGGGCGGCAGGGCGTCCCACCACGAGCCCTCGACCAGCCGCACCCCCGCCGCCGCGGGGCCGGCCGCGGCCCGGTTGGCCTCCGCCACCGCCAGGGCGTCGCCGGACACGTCGGTGGCCCACACCTCCAGGCCCGGCCGCTCGACGGCCAGGGCCAGCGCCAGCACCCCCGATCCCGTGCCCAGGTCGACGGCGACCCGGGCGCCGACGCGGCCGCACTCGTCCAGCGCCAGCCCGGCCAGCACCTCGGTCTCGGGCCGGGGGATCAGCACCCGCGGGTCGACCGCCACCTCCAGCCGGCGGAACGCCCACCGGCCCAGCACGTACTGGAGCGGCTCCCCCGCCGCCCGGCGGTCGACCAGGGCCGCCAGCCGCGACGCGTCGCCGGGGGCCGCCCGGCGGTCGAGCGCGGCCACCAGGCCGGCGGCGTCGACCCCGGCCGCCGCCTCGACCAGCCACCGGGACTCCTGGACGGCGTTGTCGATCCCGGCCGCGGCCAGCCGCTCGGCCGCGCCGGCCAGCAGCGCCCGCCACGAGGGCGGGTCGGCGGCGCTCAGGTGGCCTCGCCCAGCCGGCGGGCCTGCTCGTCGGCGACCAGGGCGTCGCTGATCTCGTCGAGGTCGCCGGCCAGCACCTTGTCGAGCTTGTAGAGGGTGAGCCCGATGCGGTGGTCGCTGACCCGGTTCTCCTTGACGTTGTAGGTGCGGATCTTCTCGGCCCGCCCCCCGCCGCCCACCTGGCCCCGGCGCGCGGCCGACGCCTCGTCGGCCTGGCGGTCCTGCTCGGCCTTCAGCAGCCGGGAGCGCAGCACGGCCAGGGCCTTGGCCCGGTTCTGGATCTGGCTCTTCTCGTCCTGCATCGACACGACGGTGCCGGTGGGCAGGTGGGTGATGCGCACGGCCGAGTCGGTCGTGTTCACGCTCTGGCCGCCCGGCCCCGACGACCGGAACACGTCGACGCGCAGGTCGCCCGGGTCGATGGCCACGTCGACCTCCTCGGCCTCGGGCAGCACCGTGACGGTGGCCGACGACGTGTGGACCCGTCCCTGGCTCTCGGTGACCGGCACCCGCTGGACCCGGTGGGGCCCGGCCTCGTGGTGCATGCGACCCCACACCCCGTCACCCTTCATGGCCAGCGTGACCTCGTTGTACCCGCCCAGGTCGGAGGGGTCGGCGCTCAGCACCTCGACGGTCCAGCCGTGGCGGGCGGCGAAGGCCCGGTACATCTCGAACAGGTCGCGGGCGAACAGATTGGCCTCCTCGCCCCCCTCGGCACCCCGGATCTCGACGATGACGTTGCGCTGGTCGTTGGGGTCGGGCGGCAGCAGCAGGACCTTGAGCTCGTCGGTCAGCCGGGCGATGTCGGCCTCGGCCTCGTCGACCTCGGTGCGCAGCAGCGCCCGGTCGTCGCCGCTGGCGTCGGTGAGCATCTCCCGGGCGGTGGTCAGGTCGTCCTGGCGCTGCCGCAGCTCGCCGGCGCGGGCGACGATCGGCTCCAGCTCGCGGTAGCGCTTGGCCACCTTCTGGTAGCGGGGCTGGTCGGCGATGAGGTCGGGGTCGGCCAGGCGCGCCTCGACGTCGTGGAACTCCTTGTCCAGCTCCGCGAGGCGTTCGAGCACGACGAGCGAGGCTACCCGGCCGCGGCCGCGACCGGCCGCAGGTAGGGGGCCGCCAGCGGAACCCGCAGCCGCTCGGGCACCACGTAGACGTCGCCGTCGCCGTCGATGAGCGCCACCACGCCCCCGGACTCGGGAGCGCCGGCCACGGTGACCGGCGCGCCCGGCGGGGTCAGCGACCACAGCGGGGACGGCCCGAGCGGTGCCCCCGCGGCCCACAGCCGCCGCAGCGCGGGTACCGCCTCCCGGCTCACCACCGCCCCCCGGACGTAGCCGGCCGCCTGGTCGCCGAGGTGCAGGCTCTCGAGCGGCCCCGGCCACAGCTCCAGCCGGTACCACGGCCCCCGCCGGGCCACCGCCCGCGACCGGCGCCAGGTCCGCACCACCCGGCCGGCCCACAGCGCGACCGGCACCGCCGGCAGCCAGCCGAACACCAGCTGTTCGCCCCGCGGGTAGCGCTCCTTGGCCAGCAGGACCGGGTGGCGCAGCGCGCCGTCGACGAGGATCGGGTAGAGCCGCCCGGCCGTGTACTCGGTCGCGTCGTTGACCGTGACCCGGACCACCACCGGCCGGCCCCCGTCGCGGTAGCGGACGTCGACCCAGTTCCGGGCGAACGGCGGCGCCTGCTTGGCCACCACCTCGCCGAGGGTCGCCGTGCGGTCCTGCCGGGCGTGGTCGGCCCGGCGCGCCCCGAGGAGCGTGTCGGCGGTCGCGCCCAGCCCCAGCAGCACGAACAGCGCCAGCAGGCCGAGCGGTATGCCCAGGGCGATGCGGGCCTCGGAGCGCTGGCGGAAGGGGCCCCCGGTGGTGACCCAGGCCGGCAGGATCGCCGGGTCGGCGGCGGGCGGCGGCGTCACCTCCACCACCCGGTCGGGGCGGGGCAGGCTCGCGCTCGTGTCGGCCCGGCCCGCGGGCCACAGCACCTCGTCGCCGGCCCGGGCCACCACCCGGCCCATGGCCCGGGGCATGCCCTTGACCTGCACCGGGAAGGCGGCGCCGCCCATCGGGGCGCCCGCGGTGTTGAGCACCCGCACCGCGCACAGCGGGGCGTCGCCGGCGGCCGCGTCGACCGGATAGAGGTGCAGCCG
This sequence comes from Acidimicrobiales bacterium, assembly GCA_035263165.1. Taxonomy (GTDB): domain Bacteria; phylum Actinomycetota; class Acidimicrobiia; order Acidimicrobiales; family VFJN01; genus ZC4RG19. The sequence continues at coordinate 3,788 of DATFRN010000408.1, forward strand.
GGGCTTGCGGCGCAGCCGGCCGGCGGGGGCGACGGCGCCCAGCAGGGCGAAGGCCGGGGCGTCGGCCCGGACCACCGCCAGCGTGCGCCGCACCGACCACCACCGCACCGCGCAGGCGGCGACGGGCACGGCCAGCAGCAGCGCCAGGCTGACCGGGTCGACCGGCGGCTTGTGCTCGCCGGCCAGGCTGAGCCGCTCGGGGTTGTCGGCGTCGACGTCGAGGGCGACGGGGTCGCCGCGGCGCAGGTCGTCGCCCCGGCCCCAGGTGTCGACCTCGACCTCGATCCGCTGGCCCGTCACCGGGTGCCGGTAGTCGACCCGCAGCTGACCGCCCCGGGCCGGCTCGACCACGTGGCCATCGACCCGCAGGGCGCTGCGGGCCCACACGCGGTGGTCGTGGAGGCCCCGGTAGCCGAAGGCCACGACGACGCCGACCAGCACCAGGGCCGCGACCAGCCAGGGCAGGGGACGGGCCCGGTGGGCCCGGATCGGTTGCGGCAGGCTCACTCGTGCGGGGTGAGCAGCGCCTCGTCGTCGTGGCGGACCGCGTCGACCCCGACGGGGGCGGCGGGCACCTCGGCCCCGCCGTCGATCGTCGCGTCCGGGGCGAGCTGGCGGCGCACCCGACGGTCCCAGGTGGACAGCGGCACGCTGCTGATCGACAGGGCGATGGCCAGGAGCGCGCTCAGGCCGAACGCCAGCGCCACCAGGTGGCCCCGGTTGGCGTCGTGGATGGCGTCGATGAAGCCGATGGCGACGCCGTCGAGGGCGACGGCCAGCGTGAGCAGGGGCGCCACCGCCCACCGCTGCACGAGGCCGGCGATGGCCACGCCGGTGCCGGCGATGCCCAGCAGGCCCAGCACCTGGACCCAGGTGCGGTGCTCGGGGCACAACGTGTCGGTGGCGATCATGCCCGCCAGCACGGCACCGAGCGTCGCCACCAGGGCGACCGGCAGGACCCGGCTGGGGCCCCGGGGCGGGCGCCCCGGACCGTCGTGCCCGGTCCAGGCGACTACCTCACTGCTCTGCCAAAGCCCGTGACCAGCCATGGCTCTCCCTTGGTCGTCGTCCCGGGCAGTCTAGGTCAGGCCAGCGCCCGCCAGTCACCGGAGATCGGGGCCACCTCGGCCGGGTCGCGCAGGCGGGCCGCCAGGGCCCGGGTGCCGGGGTGGTCGTCGCGCTCGGGCAGGGCCAGGACCAGGCGGGCGCCCGGGTCGAGGAGCGCCCGGGCGTCGGCGGCCGCCGGGACCAGGTCGAGGGCGATCCCGACCGAGCACGCCACCACGACCGTGGCGCCCGCGGCGTCGGTCCCGGCCGCGACGGCCACGTCGCGCTCGCTGAGGTTGGGCCGGGGGCGCGGCCCCTCGGCGGGGTGGAGCGCGGCCAGGCCCACGATGTCGGGGCGGCGGCACAGCACGGCCCGCAGCCAGCGCTCGGGGACGAGCTGGTTGAGCGGGTGGCGGGGCGCGCCCGACCGGCGGTGGCTGCGCACGATCTCGACCACCCGGGTGAGCTGGTCGAGCGGCGCCAGCTCGCCGTGGACGAGGGCGGTGAGCTCGCGGTCGGCCTTGCCCACCCCCACCTCCAGCAGCGGGGCGTCGATCGGCACGCCGGCCGAGGTCTCACCGGCCACGATGCGGGCCACCTCGAGGCCGTTGACCTCGCCCCGCATCAGGCCCCCCTCCACCACGATCTCGACGCCGGCGTCGATCAGGGCGTCGACCAGCTCGGTGGGGGCCGGCGGGTCGGCCCGGGGCGGCAGGGGCGCGGGCTCGGCCTCGGCCAGGTCGGCGCCGCTGCCGTCGAGCCGCCACACCGTCGGGGCGGGCGCGAACAGGGCGGCCTGGCGGGCCAGCACCCCGGCCGCCGGGTCCTCGGCCAGGACGTGGAGCTCGCCGACGTGGTGGCGGTCCGCCCACACCAGGGCGGCGCCGAGTGCCCGCTCGCCGGCATCGTCCCCGAGCACCCAGGCCCGGGAACCCTCGGTCAGCGCAGCACCGGCGCCGAGCGCGTGGCGGGCCCGGTCTCCCGGGCCCCACCGGCGCTCGACGATCGCGGCCAGCTTGGCGCCGTTCAGCGCCGAGCGGCGCTCAGCGCTGCTTGCGCTTGCCGTAGCGGCGCTCGAACCGGTCGATGCGGCCACCCGTGTCCACCAGCTTCTGCTTGCCGGTGTAGAAGGGGTGGCACTCACTGCACAGCTCGACGTGCAGGTCGGCCTTCGTGGCGCGGGTCGTGAACTCGTTGCCGCAGGAGCAGCGCACCTTGGCGACGACGTAGTCGGGGTGGATGCCAGCCTTCATTGCGGTCTCCAGGATGGGAACTGGGCGAAAGGTAGGCAGTCTACCCGGCCGCCAGCCGGTTCTTCGCCACCTCGGCCAGGAACTCGTCGTTGGTGCGGAACGTCTTCATGCGGTCGATGAGCAGCTCGAGGGCGGCGGCGTTCCCCCCGTCGGTGGACGACAGGCCCGACAGGACCCGGCGCAGGGCCCACACGAGGTTCAGCTGGCCTCGGGGGAACAGGAGCTCCTCGTGGCGGGTGGAGCTGGCATCGACGTCGATGGCGGGATAGATCCGGCGTTCGGACAGCCGCCGGTCGAGCCGCAGCTCCATGTTGCCGGTGCCCTTGAACTCCTCGAAGATCACCTCGTCCATCTTCGAGCCGGTCTCGATGAGCGCCGTGGCCAGGATCGTGAGCGAGCCGCCCTCCTCGATGTTGCGGGCGGCGCCGAAGAACTTCTTGGGCGGGTACAGGGCGCCGGAGTCGACGCCGCCGGACATGATGCGGCCGGTGGCCGGCGCGGCCAGGTTGTACGCCCGGGCGAGGCGGGTGATCCCGTCGAGGATGATGCAGACGTCCTTGCCGTCCTCGACCAGGCGCTTGGCCCGCTCGATCGTGAGCTCGGCCACCTGAGCATGCTCCTCGGCCGGGCGATCGAACGTGGAGGCGATGACCTCGCTGCTCGGGCTCTTCAGCCACCGGCGCATGTCGGTCACCTCTTCGGGCCGCTCGTCGACGAGCAGCACCATGAGCTTGACCTCGGGGTTGTTGGCCTCGATCGACCTGGCGATCTGCTTCATGATCGTGGTCTTGCCCGCCTTCGGGGGCGAGACGATGAGGCCCCGCTGGCCCTTGCCGATCGGCGACAGCATGTCGACGATGCGGGCCGTCATGTTGGACCCGTCGTCGGCGGTCTCGAGCGCCAGCTTCTCGTCGGGGAACAGCGGCGTCAGGTCCTCGAACCGCCGCCGCCGGCGAGCCTCCTCCGGGTCCTTGCCGTTGACCAGGTCGATGCGCAGCAGCGCCGGGTTCTTCTCGTTGCGCAGGGCCGGACGGCTGCCGCCTTTGATGTGATCGCCCTTGCGCAGCCCGAACTGGCGCGCCTGCTTGACCGACACGTAGACGTCGTCCTTGGAGGGCAGGGACCCCTTGACGCGGAGGAAGCCGTAGCCCTCGTCGCGCAGGTCGAGGAGGCCCTCCACATCCAGGGGCTCGCCGCTGTACTCCTCCACGTGGGTCTCGGTGCCGCCCCGACGCCCACGCCGGCGGCGCCGGCGGTTGCCGGGCTCGTTGACGTCGACCTGCTGGGCGTCGCCGCGGGACTGGTCA
>DATFRN010000409.1:0-2738 GCA_035263165.1 Acidimicrobiales bacterium
GAGACGACGCTCGGCGTCGATCCCGAGCGCGAGTTCTTCCCCGCCGGCCAGGGCGTCGGCGCCATCGACGGCCTGGTGCCGGCGGGCGAGCTGGTGGCGCGCTTCGTGGACGAGGCCGAGTCCGTGCTCGGCAAGATCCGGGCGAGCTAGGTGTAGATCCCATGAGCGTTAGTCACTGCGGATGAACGCGGTTGGGCTCTTGTGGCCGAGGGCGCTGTGGGGTCGTCGGTAGTTGTAGTACGCGAGCCAAGGTGTGAGTGCGGCCTTGCGGTGCTGGTGGTTGCGGTAGCTGGCGGCGTAGGCCCATTCGACTTGGAGTGTTTGGATGAAGCGCTCCGCTTTCCCGTTGGTACGGGGCCGGTAGGGGCGGGTGCGGAGGTGGCGGATCCCGAGGTCGGCGATCGCGGCGGCGTGGAGCCTGGAGCGGTAGCCGGTGCCGTTGTCGGTCATGACCCGCTCGACAGTGATGCCGTGGCCGGCGAACCACGCGATTGCTCGGTGGAGGAACTCGACGCAGGTGGCGGCCTTTTCGTCAGCGAGGATTTCGACATAGGCGAGGCGGCTGGTGTCGTCGACCGCGACGTGGCAGTAGTCCCAGCCCTTGGCCTTGTTCCCTCGGTCTCGCCGGTAGCCGGAGTGACGCAGGTGAGCGGGTAGGCCGGGCCGGTCGAACCGGCCGAGCTTCTTGATGTCGATGTGGATCAGCTCACCGGGGTGCCGCCGGCAGTAGCGGTTCGGGGGCTCTGGCGGCTCCAGCCGTGAGAGCCGGTTAAGACCCTGGCGCTTGAGGATCGCACACACCGTCGAGGTCGCCATGCCCAGCTCGCCGGCGATCCGGGTCGAGGTCCAACGGAGCCTGCGGAGCCGTTCGATCACCGCTTCTGTCTCGGCCGGGGTGCGGCCCGGAACGTTGCCCGGTGCCGAGGACCGGTCGGTCATCGGATCGCCGTCGTCGAAGCGACGGAGCCATCGAAGCACGGTCCGGGTCGACACCCCGAACGCCTCGGCGGCCTCGGTGATCGTCCAGCCTTCATGGCGGACGCGTTCGCACATCAGTGCTCGCTGGCGCGGCAGAAGCCGAGCGTTACCGTGAATCAGCACGGGTCCTCCTTGTGGCGAGGGTGGGTCGCACCCCCAAGCCTCAAGGAGGCCCGTGTGACAAACGTGGATGGGATCTACAGCTAGGCCGCGGTGTCGTCGCGGTAGACCTGGCCGCCCTTCATGACGAAGCGGACCTGTTCCGTGAGGGTGATGTCCTGGGTCGGGTCGCCGGGGACCGCGATGACGTCGGCCAGGAGGCCGGCCTGGAGGCGGCCGCGGTCGTCGGCGTCGATGAGGTCGGCGGAGACCACCGTGGCGGCGTGGATGGCCTGGGCCGGGGTCATGCCCCGGTCGACCAGGGCCACCAGCTCCTTGGCGTTGCGGCCGTGCGGGATCGCCGGGGCGTCCGTGCCGCAGGCGATCTTGGCGCCGCGGGCGATGGCCTTGCTGACCGTGGCCTTGGCCCGGGGGAACACCTCGGCCGCCTTGGCCTGCAGCTCCGGCGCGGCCCGCGACACGTCCATGCCGTCGGCCAGGTAGGTCGTCGGCACCAGGAACGTCCCCCGCTCGATGAACAGGTCGAGCGTCTCGTCGCTCATGAGCGACCCGTGCTCGATGCAGTCGATGCCCGCCTCGATGGCCGCCCGGATGCCCTGGTCGCCGTGGGCGTGGGCCGCCACCTTCAGCCCGGCCCGGTGGGCCTCGTCGGCGATCGCCGCCAGCTCCTCGTCCGAGTACTGCTGGGCCCCCGCCGGCCCCGTGTGCGACATGACCCCGCCCGACGCGCACACCTTGATCAGCTGGGCGCCGTGCTTGATCTGGTAGCGCACCGCCTTGCGCACCTCGTCGACCCCGTTGGCGATCCCCTCCTCCACCGTCAGCGGCATGATGTGCGGCGCGAACGCCTGGAACATCGTCGGGTCGAGGTGCCCGCCGGTGGGCGTGATGGCGTGGCCGGCCGCCACCACCCGGGGCCCGTCGATCCAGCCGAGGTCGATCGCCTTGCGCAGCGCGACGTCGAGCAGGATGCCGTTGGTCTGGACGAACAGGCCCAGGTTGCGCACGGTCGTGAACCCCGACCGCAGCGTCCGCCGGGCGTTGGCCACCGCCCGCAGCGTGCGCACCGCCGGGTCGTCCTGCACGGCGTTGAGCGGGCTGGCGTGGTCGGGCCCGCCCAGCAGCAGGTTGACCTCCATGTCCATGAGCCCGGGCAGCAGGGTCACGTCGCCGAGGTCGAGCACCTCGACGCCGTCGGGCACGGCGGTCGGCGACACCTCCGCGATGCGCTCGCCCTCGACCAGCAGGCTCCCCGGCTCGACGATCTCGCCCTTGTCGACGTCGAGCATCCGGGCGCTGCGCAGGTGGACCGGCGGTCGCTCACGGGAACGAGGCATGCAGCGAGGTTACCGCATCACGCGAACGTCGTTCTCGCCGGCCCCGCCTGCGGCGGGAAGGCAGGGGCGCGCGGCAGGGGCGGTGCGGGGCGGACTCCCGAGCGCCGTGACGCACGAAGCGACGGCCGGCATGAGCAACTGACCGGCGGCCCGACAACCGCCCCGCAACGGCAGGGCCGCAACGACCGGGCCACACGTCGACCGGCCGCCACGCCCGGCCAAGCCCCGCCGGGCCGCCCCACCCGACCCCCGCCGACCCGCCACCGCACCGACCGACCACCGCCACCGCACCGACCGACCGAC
>DATFRN010000410.1:0-3417 GCA_035263165.1 Acidimicrobiales bacterium
CCCAGCCCGGGCCCCGGCCCCGGCGGCGTCTCGCCTGTCGCCCGGCCCGGCCCCAGCCCCGGCCCCGGCCGGGTCTCGCCTGTCGCCCGGTCCGGCCCCGGCGGGGTCTCGCCTGTAGCCCGGTCCGGCCCCGGCGCCGGCCCCGGTGGCGTCTCGCCTGTCGCCCGGTCCGGCCCCGGCGCCGGCCCCGGCAAGGTCTCGCCTGCCGCCCGGCCCGGCGCCGGCGCCGGCGCGGTCCCGCTCGGCGACCGGCGCGGTCCAGCTCCGCCCGGCGGCGAACTCCGCCCGCATCCCCGCCGACGGCTCGACCGCCAGCACCCGCCGGCCGGTCCACTCGACCAGGGCCGCCGACCAGGCCCCGGTCCCGGCCCCCAGGTCGACGATCGGGCCCGCCGGGGCGCCAGCCAGCGCCTCGACCACCGGCGCCCGCCAGGCCGCCAGCGCCGCGGTCCGGCCCCGGGTGTGGTGGAAGTCGGCGGCCGCCCGGTCGTAGTCGACTCCGCCGGCCACGTCAGTCCCCCAGCGCCGCCACCAGGTGGCGGGCCGCCGCGGCCAGGGTGTCGCCCGCCGGCGACGGGGGCAGCGAGGCCAGCGCCTGTTCGGCCCGGGCGACCTCGGCGGCGGCCTCGGCCCGGGACGATGCGACGCCGTCGCCCGCCCGTACCAGGGCCAGCGCCCGCGCCTGGGCCTCGGGCGAGAGCGGCCCGCCCAGCAGCCCGGCCAGCTCGTCGGCCGCCGGGCCCCCGGCCGCCAGCGTGCGCAGCACCGGCACGTTGTAGATGCCCTCGGCCATGTCGTGCCCGGCCGGCTTGCCCAGCTCGGACTCGCTGGCCACCACGTCGAGGATGTCGTCCACCACCTGGAACGCCAGCCCGTAGTGCAGCCCGAACGCCTCCAGGGCGTCGATCTCGTCCCGGGGCAGGTCGGACACGATCCCGCCGATCCGGCAGGCGGTGGCGTACAGCGCCGCCGTCTTGCCCTCGATCGCGGCCCGGTAGTCGTCCTCGCTGCGGTCGAGGCTGTAGGCGAAGCGCAGCTCGCGCACCTCGCCCTCGCACAGCCGGCCGATCGTGGCCGCCAGGAGCCCGGCCACCTCGGTGCCGAGCGACGCCGCCAGCTCCGACGCCCGGGCCAGCAGGAAGTCGCCGGACAGGATGGCCCGCAGGTTGCCCCACCGGGCGTTGACCGACTCGACGCTGTGGCGGGTGGGCGCCTCGTCGATCACGTCGTCGTGGTGCAGCGACCCGACGTGCACCAGCTCGCAGGCCACGCCCCCGGTCACGGCGTCGTCGCTGACCGCGCCCGGCCCCGACCCGGCGGTCGACGCCAGCGAGGCCAGCACCGGCCGCAGCCGCTTGCCGCCGGCCATGACCAGGTGCGACGCCATCTCGGTCATCCCGGCGTCGGGTGACTCGACGGCCGTCGCCAGCCGCTTCTCCACCCGCTCGCGCAGGGCGGGCATGCCGGGCATCTCGAGCAGCGGATGGGGGGCGGTCACGCCGTCACCGTACGGGAGGCGCAGGGTAACGTCGAAGCGCCCGGCGCCGGAGGAGGAGGCGATGTTCGAGCGTTTCACCGACGGGGCGCGGCGCGTCGTGGCGGTGGCGTCCGACGAGAGCCGCCTCCTCGGCCACGACTACATCGGCACCGAGCACCTGCTCCTGGGCCTCGTCCGGGTGGGCGACGGCGTCGCCGGCGAGGTGCTGGCGTCGTCCGGCGTCGAGCTGGAGGCGGCCCGGGCCGCGGTCGAGCAGCTGGTCGGGCGGGGCGAGGGCCCGCGGAAGGGCCAAGTCCCCTTCACGCCCCGGGCCAAGAAGGTGCTGGAGCTGTCGCTGCGGGAGGCGCTGGCGCTCGGCGACCACAACATCAGGTCCGAGCACCTGCTGCTCGGCCTGCTGCACGACGGCGAGAGCGTCAGCTGCCAGACCCTCGAGGCCCTCGGCGTGGCCCCCGGCGCGGTCGAGGCCCAGCTCAGGACCCGCCTCAGCGCCGGTGTCCCGCCGGCGGCGGTCGCTGCCGCCCGGGGCCTGGGCCCCCGCCGCTGGTTCCGCCTGCCCCGCCGCCCCGGCCAGCCGGTCGCCTCCGAGCAGCCCGATCCGTTCGACCAGGAGCTGCTGATCATCCGGCGCCTCACCACCGACGGCCGCCGGGTGATGCTGCTGGCCCAGTCCGAGGCCCTGCGGCTGGGCCGGCCCGACGTGGGCGAGCAGCACATGCTGCTGGGCGTCGCGGCCGAGGGCGAGGGGGGCGGCGCCCGGGCGCTGGCCGCGGTGGGGGTGACCCTGGAGGCCGCCCGGGCCCAGGCCCCGCCGTCCGAGGGCCGGGGCCGGCCCCACTACGCGGCGCTCCTGCCGGCGGCGATGGATGTCCTGGAGATGGCCCTGGTCGAGGCCGTGAACCGGGGGCGTCAAGAGATCGACACCGAGGACATCCTGCTGGGGCTCGTCCACCGGGCCGACGACGGCGAGGGCGACGCATCCGCGCTCTTCGCGGCCCTCGGGACCACGGCGGACGCGGTCCGCGCTGCGGTGTTCGGCCTTTCGGAGGGTTGACCCAGGGTCCGCCACGGGGGGCGCGCAGGCCCGCGCGATCCGGTTACGAACGGGTACCCACCCCCGCGGGCGAGTTGCCGGCCGGGGGTGGGCTGTACACTCGGCGCACGGATCCCCCGACTGGCGGGAGGCAAGTCTTGTTCGAACGGTTCACCGACCGGGCGCGACGGGTCGTGGTGCTGGCCCAGGAAGAAGCCCGGCTCCTCAACCACAACTACATCGGCACCGAGCACATCCTCCTCGGCCTCATCCACGAGGGCGAAGGTGTCGCGGCCAAGGCGCTCGAGTCGCTGGGCATCAGCCTCGAGGCCGTGCGCCAGCAGGTTGAAGAGATCATCGGCCAGGGCGGCTCCTCGCCGTCCGGGCACATCCCGTTCACGCCCCGCGCCAAGAAGGTCCTCGAGCTGTCCCTCCGCGAGGCGCTCCAGCTCGGCCACAACTACATCGGCACCGAGCACATCCTCCTCGGCCTCATCCGCGAGGGCGAGGGCGTCGCGGCCCAGGTCCTGGTCAAGCTGGGCGCCGACCTGTCCCGGGTGCGCCAGCAGGTCATCCACCTGCTGTCGGGCTACCAGGGCTCGGGCGGCCCCTCCGGCGAGAAGCCGGGCGCCGCGGCCGGCGCCGGCGCCTCGGGCGAGACCCAGCCCACCGGCTCGCTCGTCCTCGACCAGTTCGGCCGCAACCTCACCCAGCTGGCCCGCGAGAAGAAGCTCGACCCGGTCATCGGCCGTGCCCGCGAGATGGAGCGGGTCATGCAGGTCCTGTCCCGCCGCACCAAGAACAACCCGGTGCTGGTGGGCGAGCCCGGCGTCGGCAAGACCGCCATCGTCGAGGGCCTGGCCCAGAACATCGTGTCCAACGACGT